>VXOI01000238.1 GCA_009840175.1 Chloroflexota bacterium
TGCTCCAGCAGGACGCCGCCGCCGTGTCCACCGTGGGCGAAGCCTTCGACCTGCCCGAGGAACTGCAACGCTGGCTGCTGTCCTGTCCCCGGGGCGACGGGCTGCTCTTGGCCCGGGGCAACCGCTTTCCCGTCCGCATCGAGGCGACGCCGGAGGAGACCGAGGTCATCGAGTGGCGGCCCGGACCCAGGCACTGAACCCATCTTAAACCCGATAGAGAAAGGAACCGAGTATGAATATCAACATCAAGAAAGCCCTGTTCGGCGACAGGCGCGACAGGCTCCCTCCCGTGCTGCTGGCGGTGACGCCGCCCCGCACCGGCGAACGGACGCTATTGGGGGTGGAGAACCTGCTCCAGTCCGTCGCCGTCCCCGAACCCTTCTCCCTGGAACTGGCCGGAGACTCGGGCGGAGTCACCCTGATGGTCCGCTGCCAGGACGACCGGGTGGTGCGCAGCCAGGTCTCCGCCCACTACCCCCAGGCCCGCATCCGCCAGGTGCCGCCCGAAAAAGACCCGCTGAGCGTTGCCGATGACGAACGGGCCGGAACCATCACCCTGCGGGTGGACGGCCCGGAGTACGTGCCCCTGCGCACCTTCCGGGACGACGACCTGCTGGACGCCGGCTCCGACCCCCTGCTGGCGGTCGTCGGCGCCCTGTCCAACCTCAGAGACGGCGAGCGTGTCGTGGCCCGGCTGCTGCTGCGCTCCCTGGGCCCCGACTGGTCCCAGGCCCACCAGCAGCGGGCCTTCAGGAACCCCGGCCACCAGCGTCCCGACCCCTCCTACACCTACCACACCAGGCCCCTGCAACTGGACGGCGTCACCATGGCCGTGCTGGGAGCCGGGGCGCTGGCCGCCCTGCGGGGCTACCTGTGGGTGCAGGACGGGGAGTACCTCAAGGCGGCGCTGCTGGGCGCCGGTTCCGTCCTGGGCGCCGTCGTCGCAGGCTGGGGGTGGTGGCGCTGGAAGCAGGCCAGGAGCCGGGTCTACGACCCGGTGCTGATCAAGGAGAAGGTCTCCCGCGTCGCCTTCGAGGCCGAGTTGCAGCTGACCGCCGTCATCCCCGGCACGGAGCGGCTACCCCGGATCGGCGAGCTGCTGACCCCCCTGATGGCCGCCTACCGCCACTACGACCACCCCGCCGGTGCGGGGTTCCGGGTGGGAGACATCCAGGACCCGCCGCCCACAGTCAACCTGCACCCCGCCGGGCCGGGCCTGTTCGGCCGGCGCAGCGTCCTGGGGGTCCGCGAGGCGGCGGCCCTGTGGCACCCGCCCGGCGAGCGGGACGAGACGCCCCTGGTGGAGCGTTCCGGCTCCCGGGCGCTCCTGCCTCCAGCCCGCAGCGTCAGCGGCGGCGCCCTGGTGGGCGACACCACGGCGGGGACGGCCCAGCCCATCCGCTTCCCCGAGGACCTGCTGCGCCGCCACCACCTCTACGTGGCCCGCACCCGCATGGGCAAGTCCACCCTGATGCACCACGTCGTCACCCACAAGCTCCGGGAAAAGGCGGCAGGCAGGGACGGCGACGCCATCGTGGTGGTGGACCCCCACGCCGACCTGGTGGCCGGCATCTTGGAGCAGGTGCCGGAATCCCTGGCTGACAAGGTGCGGCTGATAGACCTGGCCGACGAGAGCCGCACCCCCGGCGTCAACCTGCTGGACACCCGCGTCTTCTCCGATAGGGACCGCACCGCCGACTCGGTGGTAAGGGTGGCAAGGGGACTGTGGGAGCAGTGGGGTCCCCGGATGCAGTCCATCCTGGAGCAGACGGTCAAGACCCTGCACGAGGCCAACGAGCAGGTGGAGGCGGACCGCCAGCACACCATCCTGGACGGGCTGCGGCTGCTGTCCGACCAAACCTTCCGCAGCTCGGTGCTGGCGAAGGTGAGCGACCCCTACCTGCTGGAGTGGTGGGCGAGGGACTTCGGCGGCTGGCACCGCCAGTACCGGGCCGAGGCCCTGGCCCCGGTGCAGACCAGGCTGTCCTACTACGCGTCTTCCAAGCGGGCGCGGGCCATCCTGGGCCAGCCCCGCTCCACCATCGACCTGCGGGAGACCATCCTGGACGGGGGAATACTGCTGGTGTCCACCGCCCAAGGGACCGTGGGCCGCGACGTGGCCGCCCTGGTGGGGGCATCGCTGCTCAACCTGGTGGACTCGGTGATCCGGGAGCAGGAGAGCGTCTCCCTCAGTCAGCGCCGGGGCGCGCTGGTGGTGGTGGACGAGATGCAGTCCATGCCCGGCGTGGATTACGAGTCCATGCTCAGCGAGCTGGGCAAGTTCGGCGCCAGCTTCATTCTCGCCACCCAGAGCCTGGCCAAGCTGAACGATCTCTCGCTGACCATGCGGGACACCCTGCTGGCCAACGTGGGCTGCCTGGCAGTGTTCCAGGTGGCGGGCAATGACGCCCGGCAACTGGTGTGGGAGCTGGGCAAAGACCGGGTGTCCGAGGACGACATCGTTTCCCTGGACGTGCACCACTGCTACGTGCGGGCCACCGTGGGAACGGAGCGGATGCCCGCGTTTTCCATGATGGTCAGGAAGCCCGGGGACGGCGACCCCGCCGTGGCCGACCGCATCCGCGCCGGAACCGCCGCCTACACCCTTTCCTCAACCGGGGTGTCGGGCCTGATGGAGGGAGAGGCCGACGGCGAGCGGAAGGTGGGGGAGTACCGGCGGATGCTGGCCGAGATGCAGAACGGCGGCGGCGAAACCGCCGTTGAGAGTTCCACGCCCCAGAGCCAGGAACCGGAACGGCGGCGGCAGCGCAGCCGCAGGCGGAACTTGCCCGACGGCATGGACGCCAATGCCGAAAGCAGCGAAGAAGTCAGCGAGTACCGCCGGATGTTGGCCGACGGGCAGGACGGTGCGGCAACGCACAAGGAGGGCGGCGAATGAGTTACGCCCCGTGGGAAAGGGAACTGCTGGCCGTCCTGGCGGAGATGCCCTTCCTGGACCGGCTGGAACTGGCCGCCGTCACCGGCTGGTCCCGGGGCGCCGTCTACCGGGCCGTGGACCGGTTGGAACGGGAGGGATGCCTCGTGTCCCTGGCCCACGCCACCGCCGTCATCGCCCGCACCCGCCGCTACCATCTCACCGCCGAAGGGTTGCGCCGGCTGGCCAAGGTCGAGGAATCCGGCCCCCCGGAACAGGCGGTTGAGGAACTGCTTCGCCTTCATCCCGTCTCCCGGCAATGGCAGCGCCTCCTCCTGGAACGGCTGGACGGGGTGGCCGTCATCTGCCGGCTGGCCGCCACAGTGTCCAACCTGGACCATCCCATCGGGTTCCGCTGGTATCGCGCCGACCCGTTGGACGCCGCCCTGACCCTTCCCGGCGGGCGCACCCTGGGCATCCTGCGCGAGGGGCACACGACTGACCGCACCGGCTTCGCCAAGCGAGTCTGGCGGCTGGGCCAGGGTCCTCTGCCCGGCGTCGTCCTGGTACTGGTCCCTGACGAGGTGCGCCTCAGGCACGCCCGCAGTCTGCTGGCCCGCACTCCCGTCGCGGCGCTGCTGGCCCTGGAAAGGGACGCCGCTTTGGCCGGGCCGGAGCGCCGCATCTGGCGGCCCCCCTCTGGAAACGCGGCCCTGGCCCTGGGCTACGCGCTGGAGCGGCTGCGGCCCGGCGGGGAACTGCCCGCCGAGGAACCGCTGTTGAAGGCTGCCCTTCCCAACGACCGTGAAACCGCCGTCAATGCGCTTCCCGTCCTCCTGACGCCCGCCGAGAAGCGCGCCATGGACCTGCTGGCCGACTGGCCCTGGCTCTCCCGCCGCGAACTGGCGTCCCTGCTGCACGTATCGGAACCCCGCGTCTCCCAACTGGCCGTATCCCTGGAGGGCCACGGACTGACGGCGAGGCCGGAGGGGGCGGGCGGACGGCTGGCCCTCTCCGATAGAGGACTGGCGCTGCTGGCCCGCCGCGACCGGGCCTCGGTGAGCGCGGCAAGAAAGCGTTGGAGCGTCTCCCCCATCGACGCCGCCAGGCCGATGCATTGGCGCAACGTCTCCGGCGGCAGGAGCAGGCAACTGTTCCGCAACCTGGACCACACCGCCGCCGTCCACGAATTCATCGCCGCCCTGGCCGTCCAGGCCCGCTACCTGGGCTGGGGTACAGCCGAGTTGGACCCGCCCCACCGGGCCTCCCGGCACTTCCCCCACGGCGGCCGGCTCCGCGCCGTCCACCCGGACGCCTGCGGCCTGCTGCGCCGGGGTTCCGGCACCTGGGCCTTCCTCCTGGAGTGGGAGCGCCGCGCCGTCCGGCCGGCAACCATGACCCAGCGCCTGGCGCCCTATCTCCGCTATTACTCCACCGCCAGGCCCACCGACGACCACGGTGTCCGCCCCGCCGTGCTGGTGGTCTTCGACGACAGCATCGCCGCCGGCCACTTCCTGCGCCTGGCCGGGCGGGAGATGAAGCGGGCCGGAACGCAGGTCCCCCTGCTGGTCTCCCACCGCAGGGACATCGAGGCCCTGGGGCCGCTGGGACGGGCCTGGCGGGTCCCGGGCGGCCAGGGGCGGGTCGGCCCGCTGCCCGCGCCGCCGGAAGGGGACGACGGGGAACCCGGGAGACGGCAACTGCCGGTACTCTGGTCCGTTTCCCATAGGAGAGAAGAAACCGTGTCCCAGCAACATAAAAGCCGGCCGGGAGGCCCCCGGGGGCGCCGGGGACGGGCCGTGGTCCGGCTGGACGCGGCGGCTCTCTGGGAGCGGCTGGCAGAGCTGGACCGTTCCCAGAACTGGCTGGCCAGGGAGACCGGCGTCAGCCACGCCTACCTCTCCATGCTGGTCAACGGAGGCCGGGCGCCCTCGGAAGGCATCCAAAAACGGATGCTGAAGGCCCTCGGCCTGAGCCAGTTTAACCAGCTTTTCAGACTGGAGGTGACCGATGAGCAAACGTGACAACCAGCCCCCCTTCGGCGGGCGCTGGCGCCGGGACGATGACGACGACCTGCCCCTGGACGTGGAGAAGCTACTCCGGGAGTTCCCGCAGCGGCTGAACCGCCTCAAGGAGGCCAGCGGCCTCAGCTGGAGCGGGTTGGCCCGCGTCCTGGGCGTGGACCGCAAGCAGGCCCGCCGCTGGGGCGGGGGCACCGAACCCCGCGGCGGTTCCGTGCTCTCCGTCTTCCACTTCGGCTGCCGCATCCCCGGCGGCCTGGACATCCTCCTGGGCCTCCTGACCGACCCGGACCTCCCCGACGATGAGGACGAGGATAAAGACAAGGAGCAGGCGGACGAGGAGGAGAACGAGGACCAGGAAGGCTAGACCCCAACCCATACGCCGCCGGCGCCCGTCCCACCGGCCGCGCCGGCGGCCCGGTCAACGACAAACAGCGAAGGGCGGCAGCTTGTTTCGAGCGCCGCACCGTCCATACGATATGAGAGAGACCACCGGAAAGGATCAACCGAAGAAAAGGGGCAGGCCGCCCAACGACGGCCCGGAACTGCGCGTCGTCGGGATAGGATTCAACCCGGCGCACGACGCCCGGGACCGGCTGCGCCGCCTGTTCACCATCCTGTCCAGCCACTTCGCCGGCGACGACGGGACCGGAACGGAGTTGGACGGCCCTCCCGTCGGTTCACCCTCCGAGGGCGGCGATGAATAGGGAAGCCGGGCCCTCCGTGCCCCTTCGCATCCGGCCTACGGGAGCGAAGACCGTCGGGACAGGGTCACCTGGCATTCCCGTCGTAGTGGGGATTGATGTGTACGTTCTGGTCCCGGAACACGTTGCCGGTGTGCTCCAGCCTGCCCACAGCACCGCTCTTGAATTCCCTGGGCCTGGGATTGCTGAAGGTGCCGTCCGTGCCGAGGCGCCAATTCCCTTCCGCCGAGGTCAGCCCGGTCACGCCCCGGTCCCGCATCAGCCGCACCAAGGCAGCGACGTTCCGCCCTTGCAGAACGTAGCCGTACCTTCCGTAGGGCGAGACAACCTCCCGGCTGACCAGTTCGTCAATCGAGACATCCATCAGGAACTCGCAAACGTCTCTTTCCATGTCCCTCCCGTCCTGCGAATCCGCCGGTCACGCCGTCCTTTGACGCCGGACCCCCGCAGGAGTATCATCGTCATCAGAAGGTGGCCCGGCGATGCTGACAACATCCCGGGCCGTGGCGCCACCTGGTTGGACAGGTGATGCGGTAGTATTGTACTACTCGCAGACCCGCTCCCGGCAGGAGGCGGGTCTGTTTTCATTTCAGCGAATGTCAAAGGAGGAACACATGGCGAAGAACACACCGAGGCGCCAGGAACAGGCTGCCGGAAAGAGAGCCGCCATCTACGCCCGGGTATCCGACAGGAGCCAGGATGGGGAGGACAAGACCTCCATCTCCGAGCAAATATCAGATATGGAAGCCTACTGCGAGAGCAAGGGACTGACCATCACCGCCCGCTACCAGGAGGTGGGCCGGGGCTGGAGCAAGAAGCGCCCCGAGTTCCAGCGGATGCTGGCCGACGCCAGGCAGGGCCGCTTCGACACCATCGTCTGCTGGAAGTCCGACCGCCTCAGCCGGGGCATGTACCCCGCCGCCGCCGTGATGGAGGTGGTGGAAGCCCACCAGATCGGCCTGGAAGCGGTCATGGACTCCATCGACATGAAGACCTTCGGCCTGATGGCCGCCATCGGCAAGATCGAGCTGGACAACTTCCGGGAGCGGTCCTCAATGGGCAAGCGGGGCGCCGCCAAACGGGGGCGGATACCCACCAGCCAGGTCCCCTACGGCTACTGCGTGGACGAAGACGGTGGGCCCATGGTCGATGAAGCCTGTGCCGAGGTGGTGCGGCGCATCTTCCGGCAATACGCCTACGAAGGAATGGGAGGCCCGGCCATCGCGCGGCAATTGATGGCCGAGGGTGTCCCTTCGGGCAGGTCCGCCGCCCGCTGGCACGACACCCAGATCAATCGCATCCTGCGGAACGAGACCTACAAGGGCACCTGGTGGTACGGCAAGGCCCGCCACGTTTCCACCGAAGACGGGACCAGGGTCTATCCCCAGTCCAGGGACGCCTGGATCGGGATCCAGTTCCCGCAACTGGTGGACGAAGAGACCTGGGACCAGGCCCAATACCAGCGCGGCCAACGGCGCGCCCGTTCCAAGCGCAACACCAAGGTGTTCCACCTGTTGCAGCACCTGGTGCGATGTTCCGAGTGCGGGATGCTCATGGGCTGTCGTGCGACAAGGCGCAAGACGGCAAAATACAAGGGCAAGACCTACAAGTACGAGCTTGACCCGCCCCGCCGCTACTACAAGTGCTACGGGATGCAGAAGCACCACCTGGGATGCCGGGAACACTCGATGATCCGGGCGGAACGGCTGGAGAGCCTGGTCTGGGGCGAGGTCAAGAAGGTATTGGAAGACCCGTCCGTCATCGTTGCCGGCATCGAGTCCCTCGCAGACATGGAAGATGACTCGGCAAGCGGGGAACTGGCCAGGGCCGAGCGGGAGTTGTCCAACGTGCAGTTGGAGGAGGACCGCGCCATCCGCCTGTACGTGTCGGGCAAGATAACCGAGAGTCAGTTGGACCTCCAGCGGAAGTTCATTACCGAGCGGCTGGAGAGCCTGCGGGGGAGGGTCGAGCATTGCCGCGCCAGGGAGTCGGCGCAAGCTCAGCGTCTGGAGTTGGCGGAGCAGGTGATGGCGTGGGCGGAGTTTATGGGCGACGGGCTGGACGACTTGCCCCCGGAAAAACAGAGAGAGG
>VXOI01000083.1 GCA_009840175.1 Chloroflexota bacterium
CAGCCGCGGCGCCGGCTCCACCCGGAACACCGGCGAGATGGCGTAGAACGGCAGCGGGTCGTCGGTGCGTGGCGGCAATTGCCCCTGGATGGGGTGTCCGTCGGCGGCGCCCGCGTGGACCAGTGCCCCGGATCCCCCCAGAGCCGAAACGGTGCCGCCGCGGCCGTCCCTAGTGGCGCCGGTGAAGACAGACGACTCTCGCGTGGTCCGGTCGTCGTAGCCGGCGCTGGCCGCGGTCCGCCGGTCCGCCTTGCCCTGGTTCTCCCATCTGTGGCTTGAGCTGCTGCCGAAGAGGTCCGATTGGCGCGCGACTGCCCGAGGGCCGCCCAGCCAGTACACCGGCGTGTCGGGGTGGTCGGAAACCCCTATGTGGTCCCGCGCGTGCACTGTGGGGGTTGCCCCCACCACCTTGAACAGGCTGGCGTAGGGCTTGAGCGCCTCGTCGGCGTTGCCGTCTTGCTCGCCCCGCGCGGAGGCCTGCACGAAGGCGTCGTAGCCGGCGATCTGACTGGAGTCGGCGCCGCGCGTGCCGGTGGTCACGAACAGCAGCCGGAAGGTCCCGCCGTGCTGCTCGAAGCCCTGGCCTCTCGGCACCAGCGGCCAGGACGCGGGCACCGTGTAGGTGCCGTCGGCGTTGGGCGTGAGCCGCGCCTCCGGTGGGGAGTCATCGTCGATGATCGTGATCTCCAGGTGCTCGCTGTTGCCGTCCTGGCCCACCAGGTAGGCCGGCCGCTCCGCCGGGTCGGCTTCCAGCGTCAGCCAGAAGCTCTCGTAGCCCTCGTCCCCTCCCACCCGGAAGCGGGGAGAGATGCCGTACAGAGCTTGGGGGTCGTTCATATGCCCGCTCAAACTGCTATAGATGGGGCTTACCGCGCCAATGCCGCTACGGGGTGAGCCGTGCCTGACGTGGCTGCCGGTCGAGCCAAAGTGGTCGGTCGGGTCCTTCTGTCCGTCTACTGCGGTGCCGGTGAACGGGGTGGAGAATCTCGTCGGCAGAGCGCCGGTCTCCGCCCGGTAGTCGCCAAACGCCCAGTTCTGCCAGTGGGGACTCCAGAAACCGGATTTCCCGGAGGCGCCAATCTTCCCGTTCAGCCAGTAGACGGGCGCGTCCACGTGCGAAGACGTGCCGGGATTCATCCGGACATGATCGCGGGCGTCCACGGTGCTGGTCGAGCCCACCACCTTGAACAGCGAGCCGTAGGCGCGGATGTCGGCGTGGCCGTTGTTGGTGATGGCGTTCTGAACGATGGCGTCGTAGTGGGCGATGTCGCTGGACGCGGCGGTGTGTCTTGTGCTGGTTACGAACACCAGCCGGAACTCGTCGCCCGGGTTCAGTCCGGCCGGCTTCAGCGGCCAGTCACGGGGAACGGTGTAGGATCCGTCGTCGTTCGCCGTGGGGGGGTTCTGCGCGTCGACCGGGTCCGCCTCTTCGTCGTCGTTGATGGTGATGCCCGCGTCGCCCAGGTCCACCGGCACGAACGTGGCGCCGGCGGGGATCGTCACGTCCACGGTGCTGGCCCTGTAGTCCTCGCCCGCTTTCGCGTCCCACTTGCCGCCCCCTCCGTCGGAGGTCGTCAGCCGCACGTAGAGCGGCTGGTGCGGCGCCGGGTCGACGTACAGCACCGGCGCAGGCCCCAACTCGAACACCGGCGACAACCCGTAGAAAGGCAGAGAGATACTTCTTAACGTAGTAAACCCACTCAGCGGGTCAAACCGACTCATCAGCGATCCTATTACGGGGGAATTATCCCCAAGCCGACTATTGGAAAATCGAGACTTCAGGCCATTACTCTGGGAGCCGGTAAAGACCTCCGAAGCTGGCCTAATGCCTGCCGATTCGGTCCTGTGGTCGCGGCTGTCCCAACTTCCGTCGTAGAAATCGCCGTAGTGGTCGGCCACTTTCTCGCCGCCCAACCAGTAGATAGCCGCGTCGACGTCTGTAAGGCGAGTCAGTGTGTTCGTATTCGCGTCAATCGTGTCAGTAGAGCCAACCACCTTGAACCGGTCGGCGCAACTGTCGCTCAGCGCGCTGTGACCGGCGCGAGCCGCGGCCTGCACGAACTGGTTATAAACATTGATGTCACTCGACGTAGCGTCGCGAGCCCCTGAGGTCACGAACAACAGCCGGAACCTCGACCCCGGCGACAAATCATCAGGCGCCAGCGGCCAGTCATGGGGAACCACAAACCAGTCGGGAGTCTCCCCGCCGTCGGTCACGCATTGCGCAGTCCGTTCCTCCGACAGGGCGAGGTTGTCCGCGCCGAAGCGCAGCTTGGGCGTGTCGTCGTCCAGCACCCGGGCCGTCGCCCGGTTGAAGCCGGCCGGTGTGCTATAGCCCTCGCCGGGAAAGACCTCGATCGTGACCGTGCCGTCGTCCTCGCTCACCCGGTCGTCCGTGGTCTGGACGGCAACGGTCGCTGTCTTCCGATTGGAGCATAACGGCGGACATCCCGCCTCCGCGTCAGAGGTCACGCTTATGACCACGTGGCCTTCCGTCTGGGTGATGAAGTCGCCCGTCTGGGTGAGTTTGTAGTGGACGGTCAGCGGATAGCGGACCTTGCCGCCACGCAGGAACGGCCTCGCGCTAACAGTGAACACGACGCGCCCGCCCTCGGTTACGGAGGGCAGCGTGACCACGCCGCCGCCGTGGGACACAGTGCCTTTCGCGGACACGCTCACGTCGGCGCGCTCCTCGTTCGGCCGCCCCGGGGGAGGGTGGTCGTCGTCCACGATGAACACGAAGGCCGCGATGCCGGCGTCATGGTCCAGCCGGTAGCCTCGGTCGGGCTCGAGGGTCACGGTGATCCGGCTGTCCTTCGTCACCTTGTCGTCGTCGGTGATCGGGACTGTGAGGAGCGAGCCTCCAGTGTTCGTTACGGAGATCTCCTTGAAGTCCCCCGCTTCGGCGGTGGCGTTGCCCCGCGACGAGACGTGGTAGAAGACGGTGAACGGCACGCTCACCGACCCGCCCTGCGTGGCAGGACGCACCCGCACCCAGAACGACGCGGACGGCGTCACCGGGTCGCCTTCGTCGATCTCCTCGGGGCCAAGACGCTCGATCCACACGTACGGCGCGTTGGCGCTCTGGGCGTCAACCGGTTCGGCCCCCGGCAAGGCCAGCAGTACCGCCGCCACCAGCGCGGCCAGCAGCAGGGGCAGCGCCCAGACGGCGCGCCGGGTCAGCATGACGCCCCAAGAGTCGGGGGGGGGGCTGAAAGGGGTATGTCTGAAATGGAACGCAGCAAAGCTTTCGACAATTTCCCGACGCTCATGGCTCTCTCCTCGTTGGGGTCGGTGTCATGCTGGCACCTGGCCCACATGTACGCAGGACGGCGGCCCGCTCTCCACGCGGACCCGCCGCCTCCGCGGGCGCTTTTCCCGCCGTTCCGAAGTGGCCTTGGTGACGAACGACGGGAAAGATTGTATTGCCGATAAACTTTATCACAACCCTTCCCATTTCTCCACCGTTTCCCCGTGCCGGCTATGCCGCTTTTTCCCCGAATCCGCCGCCGGCCGCAAGGCGGCTCCCCGTCCGGTTCGGTTATCTTCACCGGCCTGCCAGGGCCAGGCCGGCGCTGGTATAATGCCCCCAACGGGCAGGCCCATCGCCAACCGTGCCCCCAAGCCAACCGTGACCCCAACGCTAAGCCCGCCGAGGTTCGGCATGACCACCGCCAACACCAACACCAGCAGCAAGGCCCCCAGGACCCCGGGCCGGTTCCGGCTGCCCGACATTCCCGACCGCGAGCCTGACGAAGTGACTCAATACGACCAACTTTTCAAGGATGGCCGCTCTCGCGACCTGGCCTTCCACCTGGGCAACCCGGAGACCACCCTGGTGGAGGCCGACCGCTGGATCGCCCCGGACACCGCTTTCGACAAGCGCCGCGCGCGGTACCCCGACCTCATGGTGGCCTTCGGCGTGGATCCGGAGGCTTACCGGGCCAGCAACGGGTACATAGTAGAGGAGCAGGGGAAGGCGCCGGACTTTGTGCTGGAGGTGGCGTCGGAGAGCACGGGGGAGAATGACGTAGGAGACAAACGGGACTACTACGAGTCCCTGGGCATCCTGGAATACTGGCGGTTCGATGAGACGGGGGAGCACCACGGGGCGAAGCTGGCCGGGGACCTTCTGGCGGATGGGCGTTACGAGCCCGTTGAAATCCGGGAACTGGCCGGCGGGGCGTTGCAGGGGTACAGCCAAGCGCTGGGGCTGTATCTGCGGTGGGAAGCTGGGCGGTTGGTGTTTTACGAGCCGGGCACGGGAGACCCCATCGCCACCCTGGAGAGCGAGCGGGCCAGGGCCGACGCCGAGCGGGAACTCCGTGCCCAGGCAGAGGCCCGCGCCAACAGCGAACGGGAGTCACGCATCCAGGCCGAGGCCCGCAACCGGGAGTTGGAGGAGGAACTGCGCCGTTTGCGTGGGAGCGAGTGACGGGCGGCTCCGTGCGCCCGCGCCGCCTTTCGCGCGGGTGAACGAGGCAACTGCCGCACGGCGCCCCCGGCCCCTCTCGCCTGCAAGACTTCCCAATCCCCTGTGTCATCGGCTGCCACAGGCAACCCGAGTGCCGCTCCGGCGTGGCGCGTCGCATGAGCTATGACGTCGTAGCCTGCCAGGCGCTAACCAATCACCACCCGGGCAGGTTGCAACTTTGTTCGCGAACCCGTTCCAGGGACTTCCGGCAAAGGCACCTTGACCAAACCTGATTCTGGCGTCACCCACCTTGTCAGACCCCAAAAGCGCGGCGGGGTGGCATTCTGGTGCAGATCCGGCGGCGCGACGGGCCGGCCAATGGGATAGCCGGAATGCCACCGGCCGGCGGTTGACGCATATGACGCGCCAAGTTTGACCCGTGATGACGTGAGAGGCCGAATGCTATGCTCGCCATCATAGGATTGAGGCGGTTCTGGAAATGACGGTCCCGGATTGGAAGAACCAGCTTTACTTCGGCGATAACCTGGGCATATTGCGCCAGCACGTGGCCGACGAGTCGGTTGACCTGGTCTACCTGGACCCGCCGTTCAACTCCAACGCCACCTACAACGTGCTGTTCCGGGAACGCTCGGGGGAGGAGTCGGCGGCGCAGATCACGGCCTTCGAGGACACCTGGCACTGGGGCTGGGAGTCGGAGACGGCCTTCCGGGACGTGGTGACGCGCGGCCCGGAAAAGGCCGGCAACCTGCTGTCCGCCCTGCGCCAGTTCCTGGGGCAGAACGACATGATGGCCTACCTGACCATGATGGCGCAGCGGATGATCGAGCTGCACCGGGTCCTCAAACCCACGGGCAGCATCTACCTGCACTGCGACCCGACGGCGAGCCATTATCTGAAGCTGCTGCTGGACGCGGTGTTCGGGCCGGAGAAATTCCGCAACGAAATCACCTGGAAGCGTACATCGGCCCACAACAGCGCGGGCAGGTACGGCCCGAACCAGGACACGATACTCTTCTACAGCAAATCGCCAACCTACACCTGGAACCAGGTGTATCAGAAGTACGATGAAAGCTACGTGGAAAGGTATTACAGGCATGTTGACGGGAATGGCCGGTACCGGCTTTCCGATTTGACGGGAGCGGGGGTCCGTTACGGCGACTCCGGTGAGCCGTGGCGTGGAGTAAACCCAACCGAGGTGGGACGGCATTGGGCGGTGCCCAGGTCGGTGGCCCTTCAATCCGGCACCGGAGATGTCAACAGCCTGACCAGCCAGCAGAAACTGGATATTCTTGACGAAATGGGTCTGGTTTACTGGCCCCCCAATGGAAGGGTTCCGCAACGAAAGCGATACTTGGACGAATCGAACCCCGAGATGCCGGCCCAATCGATATGGACGGACATCCAGCCCATCGGGGCGCAGGCTCGGGAACGGCTGGGCTACCCCACGCAGAAGCCGGAGGCGTTGCTGGAGCGGATCATCAACGCCAGCAGCAACGAGGGGGACGTGGTGCTGGACCCGTTCTGCGGGTGCGGGACGGCGACGGTGGCGGCGGAGCGGCTCAACCGCCGGTGGATCGGCATCGACGTCACGCACCTGGCCATCACGCTGGTGCGCCACCGGCTGCGGGACAGCTTCGGCGACGAGCTGCGGCCCTACGAGGTCGTCGGCCAGCCCACGGACACCGCCAGCGCGTCCGCCCTGGCCGATCAGGACCGCTACCAGTTCGAGTGGTGGGCCCTGGGATTGGTGGACGCCCGTCCCGCCAACGACCGGCGGCGGGGCGCGGACGCCGGAGTGGACGGCTACATCAACTTCTTCGACGACAACAGCGGGCGTCCCAAGCGCATCATCGTCCAGGTGAAGAGCGGCCACGTGAACCGGGGGATGATCGCCACGCTCAAGGGAGACATGGAGCGGGAGAAGGCGGAGATCGGCGTGTTCATCACGCTGCAACCGCCCACCAGGCCCATGCGCCAGGAGGCGCTGTCCGCCGGCATCTACACTCCCGAGCACTTTCCGGACCAGCAGTGCCCCCGTCTCCAGGTCCTGAGCATTGAGGAGGTACTATCTGGAACCGGCGTCGCCTACCCGCGGGGCGGCGTACCGGCCACCTTCCGGCAGGCTCCCCGCCGCCGCCGCAGCCAGGGGCAGCAATCCCCGCTGGTTTGACCGGCCAGCGGCCCGGATTGATGGCATGGGGTGAGCCGGGGGTTGCGACGGCGCCGTCAAGGTCAAGGCCGGCCCTGGGGAAGGGGCGGGATGCCCAACACCCGCCGCTGGACCGGGCGCCGCTGGCCGGATTGTACCTTGTGCCCAAAGTACAATCTTCCTGCACCGGGGATTTCCTGTAGGGGCGTCTTCGCAGCCACGAATGGACAACTTTGCCGCAACTTGCGGCCGTCACGTCCCGTTACGTCCCCGCCACTGCAATCTGTTGCAGAGCCGACACGTCAGGCCATCAACACAGATGAGACTCACGCCACCCGCCGGGTACGCCGTTCAGGTACGAATGCCAGCGACAAGCTCCCAGCCACGGATTCTGTCCTGTAGGAGCAAGATGCCGGGAACCGTGTCCAAAAGCATCGTCGGAGCCGTTCCGGTGGTTTCCAATGATGTCCAAAAGGAAAGTGATTATCCTTCTCTTGTCTGCGTGCGACAGGTGGCAAGGTTGCGAAATGTTGCAGGTCCCGGACCCGGCGGACCCTCTGCCGTGGGACACCGACGGAGGGCCAAACGCCGGTTGCTCGCTGTTAGAGTGTAAGACAATGTGGTATAATAGACGGCGTAAGGAGCATTCATGGCCCCCATAATATCCAGGAACACCGAGACCGTCACCTTCTCACTGCCCCCGCCGCAGGCCCAGCGGCTGCGGGAGGTGGCGCAGGAAGAGGACCGCACCGTGAGCGAGTTGCTCCGCGAGGCCATCCGCCTGTACATGGAGGAAAGGGAGTGGCGCTTGAAGGACCGGATGCAGCGGCGTTCCCGCCAGGCCAATGCGGACGAAACGGAGGCAAAATGAAAAAGCAGCAGTTCCAACCCCTGACCCCGGCGGCCCTCTACGCCCGGGTCTCCAGCGACCGCCAGGACGTGGACCTCTCCGTCGCTGCTCAGATGCGGGCGCTGCGGGACTACGCCAGGAACAACGGCTACTCCGTAGCCCGCGAGTACGTGGACGAGGCCGAGAGCGGCAGAATCGCCGACCGGCCCCAGT
>VXOI01000072.1:0-953 GCA_009840175.1 Chloroflexota bacterium
TAGCCTACCCAGTGTGACTACACCCACCGGCAGGTTGCGTCCGGTTTGGGGGGGTTGGCGCGGTGTTGGGGGGGTTTCAAACCCCCCCCCTACGATACCGCCAGACGATTTTCCAGAACTTGACCACCTAAATTGCAACGCAGCCCAACAGGAATGGCGGCTGGCCCAAAACCCGTTTAGAATGCAAGGGTCAGTTCACGCCAGAAGAGAAACTATGACCACCATCAACAGCCAGGAAGACTTTCTCCGTGCCCTCGCGGAAAACCCCCAGTGGAGAGAGGCTGTCCGCGCCCAGTTATTGGGCGAGGACCTGTTGCAACTGCCAGCAAGGTTCGACGCCTTCGTAGAAGAGCAGAAGCAGCATAATGCCCGGATGGACGCTTTTATTGAACAAATGACCACTTTCGTCAAGGAACAAAGGCGAGTCAATGACCGTATGGACCGGCGCATGGACAGATTCAACAACGATATTGGTCAAATTAAGGGGGGCCATGCCCGCTGGTCTACCATCCACGACGCTCCCGGAGTTGTTGTGGACCTGAACATCGAGAATGGATTGGGATTGAAATACATCCGCGACTTAACCCCGTTGGAAGTCGCCAATATGGCGCAAAATGCCGCAGGCGGAGACATCCCCACCAACGAACTGCGCAGTTTCCGCCGGGCCGACCTGATAATCGAAGCGACGGATGACAACGGCCCCTGTTACATCGCCGTGGAAGCGTCCTTCACCGCCACCCAGCGGGACGCCAGCCGGGCCCAGCGGAACGCGGCGCTGCTGACCCGCTTCACTGGCCGACCGGCCCATGCCGTCATCTCCAGCATTCGAAAAGACCGTAACGCCGAGGCGGAAATTGCCGCCGGCAACGTCTGGTGGCATGAACTGGAGGAGCGGGATATGGAGGTGGAGTAGGGGGGGGGGGGGGGGCGACCCCCCCCCGCCACAAACCACC
>VXOI01000072.1:963-7632 GCA_009840175.1 Chloroflexota bacterium
GTGGGCCCTTCAATTGCGGCCGGGGCATTGGGCTGGGCCGCTGGGGCGGGTTTTAACCCCCCCCCTACCACACGGAAGGCCAGAAACTCGTACCGTATGGCGACGCCCTCACCGTACGGGCGGGTTTGAAACCCGCCCCTACCAGTAGGGAGAGGGGATTTTTGGAGGACGAAAATGAAACTGCTGACATACGACACCGGAACCGGGCCGCGATGCGGGGTGCTGCAAGGCGACAGCGTTGTGGACGTTACGGCGCTGCTGGGGGAGCCGCGCACGATACGCGACGTGGGGGCGCTGCTGGCGCTGGATGAGTCGCCGGTTGACCGGGTGGGGGACGCGCTGGCCGGGGGCGCAGCGGCTCCGGCCGTGGCGCTGGATGCCGTGCGGCTGCGCTCGCCCATATTGCAGCCGCCGACGGTGCGCGACTTCATCGTCTACGAGGAGCACGCCAGTTCGCAGGGCACACGGGAACCGAATGAGGTCTGGTACCGGATGCCGGTGTTCTACTTCTCCAATACTCTCTGCATCTACGGGCCGGATGACACGGTGCCCTTCCCGTCCACATCGGACCAATATGACTATGAGATGGAGATCGGGGCGGTCATCGGGAAGAACGGCAGCGATGTGTCGCAAGCCGACGCGCTGTCGCACATTGCCGGGTTCTGCATCTTCAACGACTGGAGCGCCCGCGACGTGCAGTTCGACGAAATGGCCTTCGGGCTGGGGCCGGCCAAGGGCAAGGACACGGCCTCTACGCTGGGGCCGTGGGTGGTGACCACCGACGAAATGGCGCCCTACATCCGCGACGGGCGGCTGACGGTGAAGTGCCAGGTACGGGTCAACGGCGAGTCGTGGCTGACCGACGGGGACGCGGCGATGGCCTACTACACCTGGGGCGAGATTGTGCAGCGGGCGTCGAAGGACAGCCGCATCGCGCCCGGCGACGTCATCGGCAGCGGCACGGTGGGCGGCGGGTCAGTGCGCGAGGCCATCCGCAAGGGCTACGAAGCGGCCCGCTTCCTGGAACCCGGCGACGTGGTCGAGATGGATGTCGAAGGCATCGGCGCGGTGCGCAACACCCTCGGAGAGAAGAGGGCCGATGCGTCGTATCCCTTCCCGGCGGCCAGCCCCACGGCTGTGCCGGACCGGGGCACGCACACGGCTTACCGCTACGAGCTGCGGCGGGGCTAAGTCATGGGTGGTGTTATGGCGGGGAGGCCCTTGAAGGGTGTGTGACACTCTATTTGGGGCAAGTTGGATTGGCCTTCATAGTTGCCATCAAACCGAAGGGACGCCCTCACCCTAACCCTCTCCCGGAGGCAGAGGGAATATACCACGCATCTTACCAGTCAGGACGGAATCCTGAGCAACAGGAGAGTGCATGAAGAGAAGCAGCTCCAGGATTCTCACGACTCATACCGGCAGCCTGCCGCGGACACCTCATCTCCAGGAACTTCTGCGGGAACGGGAAGACCAGCGGGAGTTCGACCCGGACCTGTTTGCCGCCGGGGTGCGCGACGGGGTCGCGGAAGTGGTGGCCCGGCAGCAGACCGTCGGACTGGACGTGGTGAACGACGGCGAGCAGGGCCGCTCGCAGTATGCGACTTATGTGAAGGAGCGCCTCACCGGCTTCGACGGGGAGCGGATGGTGCGCTCCCACAGGCGTCTGGACGATGCCGATTTCCCGGAGTTCGCGGCAGTGCAGACGCACCTGTCATCGCGCAATATGCCGCAGCCGGCCTGCACCGGCCCCATCGGGTGGAAGGACTGGCAGGCGGTGGAACAGGACATCGTCAACCTGAAGGCGGCTTCGGAAGGGCTGGAGGTGGAGGAAGTGTTTATGACGGCCGCCTCGCCGGGCGTGATAGCGACCTTCCTTCCCAACGAGTATTATCCCAGCGAGGAAGCCTACCTGTACGGCCTGGCCGAGGTGATGAAGGACGAGTACAACGCCATCGCCGAGGCGGGGCTGACCCTTCAAATAGACTGCCCCGACCTAGCAATGACCCGCGTTTCCCAGTTCTCTCACCTGACGGTGGAGGAGTTCAAGAAGGTAGTGGAGCTGCACGTTGAGGTCATCAACTACGCGCTGAAGGACGTGGACCCGGAGCGGATGCGGCTGCACCTCTGTTGGGGCAACACTGAAGGGCCTCATCACCACGACGTGCCGCTCAAGGACATCGTGGACATCGTGCTCAAGGCAAGGCCCAACGGGCTGTCCTTCGAGGGGGCGAACCCCCGCCATGCTCACGAATGGAAGGTGTGGGAGGATGTGGAACTGCCGGAGGGCAAGCTGATCATCCCCGGCGTGCTGGACACGACCACCAACTTCATCGAGCACCCGGAGCTGATTGCGCAGCGCATCGTCAACTATGCCAACGCCGTGGGCCGGGAGAACGTGATGGCCAGCAGCGACTGCGGTTTCGGGACGTCGGCATGGGGGCGGAAGGTGGAAGCCAACATCGCCTGGGCCAAGCTGGCGTCCATGGTTGAAGGCGCTCAACTGGCATCCCGGGATCTGTGGTAGCGGCCCTGCACTGTCCTGAGCTTGTCGAAGGGGGCACGAATGAGCGTCAACGCAATCACCTGGCGGGACTGGGACGAGAGGGCATTCGAGGCAGCCAAGGCTGAGGACAAGCCAGTGCTGCTAACACTGGGGGCCACCTGGTGCCACTGGTGCCATGTGATGGACGAGACTTCCTACTCGGACGGGCGGGTGATAGAGCTGGTCAACTCGCGGTTCATTCCCGTGCGGGTTGACGTTGACCAGCGGCCCGACATTTCGCTGCGGTACAACCAGGGCGGTTTTCCGTCGGTGGCCTTTCTGACCGGCAGCGGGGAATTCATTACCGGCAGGCCATATACGCCCCCGGACGCGATGGTCTTCCTGCTGGAGCAGGTGTCCAGCGGGGAATTTGCGGCAGGAGCCGGGGTTGCGCCGGAACGCACTGCATTGCCACACGGCAACGGCGAATATGCCTCGGTGGACGCCGTGACGGCCCGGCTGATGGAGCTTTACGACGAGGAGTTCGGAGGCTTCGGGGTGGAGCCAAAGCAGCCGCCGTGGGAGGCGTTGCGGTTTCTCACCGCCCGCTACGGACTCACGGGCGAGCGGGCCTCTCTGAGGATGGTGGAGAATACGCTCCAGGGGATGTGGCACGGCATCTACGACCGGAAGGACGAGGGGTTCTTCCGGTACGCGGTGAGCCGGGACTGGAAGGTGCCGCACTACGAGAAGATGCTGGTCAGCAACGCCAGCCTGGCAGTGGCCTACCTGGAAGGCTTCCAGATAGCGCGAAAGGCGTCGTACAGGGTCGCCGCCGAGGGGATTCTGCAATACCTGATGACCACGCTGTACAGTCCGAGGGAAGGGCTGTTCTTTGCCAGCCAGGACGCCGACGAACCCTTCTACCAGATGTCGTGGAAGGACCGCTCCGTCGCTGAAGCGCCTCCCATTGACCGCACCTTCTATTCGGGCTGGAACGCCCTGACTGCCCAGGCTCTGCTCCATGCGGGCGGCGTGTTGGGCAATTCATATTGGCAGCAAGTGGCTTTCTCCGTTCTGGAGAAGCTGTGGGATGAAAGCTGGTCTTCCAAACAGGGATTAAAACGGCGGGTGGGCGAGTCCAGCGACGCGGCACCCATCCTGACGGACCAAGTGGACTTTCTGCGGGCGTGGCTGACGCTGTACCAGGCAACCGGCCAGTCGGACTGCCTGGCGCAGGCGGTGGAGGTTGCCGATGCCGTCGAGCGGCTGTTCGGCGCACCCAACGGCGGCTGCTACGACACCACGCCGCCGCAGTCCTTCGAGGCCAGTCTCCTGCCCCGGGAGCTGCCGGTGCGGGACAACGCCTGCTGGGCGGAGGCACTGATTGCCCTGGCTCACCTGACGGGCGATGCGTCGTACTCGGAGCGGGCGGCTGCCGCCCTCACGATTTTCGAGTCCGTGGTTCCTGGGAAGAGCTACCTGGGGACTCATTCCTCCCGCCGGATGGAGGAGGACGAGGAAGCACTGTTTCTCCCTGCGGGCGCGGCCTGGGGACGAGCGCGGGATATGCTGGCGCACGGGCCGGTCAGCCTGGTGCTGGTGGGCGACTCGTCCGGCCCGGACTATCGCAGGCTGCACCGGGCGACCCTGCGGGTGTACGCGCCGCACCGGGTGGTGCAGCCGCTGGATGTTGAGCGCGATGCGGAGCGAGTGCGTGCGCTGGGTTTCCCGCCGCGCAGGGAGGCGGCCCTATACGTGTGCATGGGGGAACGGTGCCTCGCCCCCATAACGACACCGCAGGGAGTGCGGGAGATGGCGCGGGCGCGGCCCTGGGCGAATGGTCAGCTTTAGAAGGGGGTGACAAATGCCTTGCGCCCATTATTGGCGGATTGATTTGACACTCATAACTCCTGAAATAACCGTGGGGACGCCCTCACCCTAACCCTCTCCCAGAGGGAGAGGGGATTTGTCAGGCACCCTCTAAAGCCAACCCGTTGAATGGGAGGGAACAGGTGATTATTTATTCCCAGACCTGGGCTGCGATGGATATGGCGCTCAAAGCGGCGGGGTAGCCTGCGTATCCTCCGGTCTGGATCAGGACTTCGACCATTTCTTCCTTGGAGAAGCCGACTCTAGGCCCGGCTTGGAGGAAGTTGCGTAGCTGGGACTCGGCCCGGATGGCAGTCAGCGCGGCGGTGGAACACACGACCCTGTCTTTCAGGTCTAGGCCCGGGCGGAAGAAGATTTCCCCAAAGGCGAACTGGAAGGTGATCTTTCGCAGGTCGGGGGCCAGGTCCGTCACGGCGTTGGTGTAGCCGCCGCGGTCCTGGGTGCCCATCAGTGTCTCCCGCAGCTCAAGGCCTCGGCGTTCCATTTCCTCCAGACTGACTTCGGGAACTTCCGTCTGGGGCGGTTCTATGCCTCTCTCGCGGAAGGCTTCGTGCGCCACTTCCAGCGAGTTGACCGCTGAGGGGAAACCGGCGTAGATGGAGCAATGGATGGGCACTTCCTGAATTTCTTCCGCTGTCAGGCCCATGTTCAGTGCACTGTGGACGTAGGTCTGGAACTGGGAGAGACGCTGGAGAGCGGTCAACACGGAGAGCGTCGCCAACATCCGGTAGCGAATATCCAAGCCGGGCCGCGACCAGACGGAGCCGAATATGGCCTCTCCGGTGTAGTTGCGAAGCCCGGGGATGCTGGTCACCGCCCTGGGCCGCTCCCGGGGCGGGTAAGTGCCGTGTTGCAGGCGTTCGCGTATCTCGTTGCCCTTGCGTCGAAGTTCCTCTCGACTGGTCATTATTGGCCTCCTGTTTCCGCAAGCCGAATTTGCGTTTCAGTATACGATATTTGTTGTCTGGATATGGTGGCGTAGCAGGAGCCGCAGCGATGTTAGAATAGGGAACGCCCCCACCCTAACCCTCCCCCATAGGGAGAGGGGATTTTTATGGAGCGGCTGATTATGAATGTTAACGATGCGGTAGCCCGTATATTGAAGACCGAGGGTGTGGAGTGGGTTTCGTGCTTTCCCTCCAACAACCTGATTGAGTCGGTGGCAAGCGAAGGGATTCGGACGGTATTGTTCCGGCAGGAGCGCGGGGCGCTGATGGCCGCCGACGGGTACAGCCGGATGAACGACCGGCGCAAGTTCGGGGTGGCCATCACGCAGGGCGGCCCCGGCTCGGAGAACTCCCACGGCGGCATCGCCCAAGCCTTTTCGGACAACATACCCATACTGTACCTGGCGGGCGGGCCAGCCCTGGGGCAGTACGCGGTGAGGCCCAATTTCTCGCCGGTGCGGTCGTACCAGTCGGTGTCGAAGCACGCCGAGGTCATCACCGCGCCGGGGCAGGTGGCAGCGGTGATGCGCCGGGCCTTTCACAACCTGCGCAACGGACGGCCGGGGCCGGTGATAGTGGAGATTCCCGCCGACGTGGGCGGACAGGAAGTACCGGACTCGGCCCTGAACTACCAGCCGCCCAAGCGACTGCTGCAAGCCCCTTCCCGCGGCGACGTGGCGGACGCGGCCCGGCTGCTGCTGAACGCACGGAAGCCGGTCATCTGGTCGGGGATGGGCGTTCTGTTCTCGTCGGCGACGGAGGAACTGCGGGAACTGGCCGAGCTGACGCAGATTCCCGTCTACACCACCATGCCGGGCAAGTCTTCCTTCGATGAGCGTCACCCGCTGTCGCTGGGAGCGGGAAGCGGGGCTACTTCCCTGCCCGCCCGCCGCTGGATCCAGGAGTCGGACGTGCTGTTCGCCGTCGGGTCGAGCATGACACGCACCAGCTACGGACAGCCGATTCCCGAAGGGAAGGTCATCATTCACAACGTGGAGAGCATCGAGGACATCAACAAGGACTTTTCGGTTGATGTCGGTCTGCCCGGCGATGCCAGGCTCACCCTGCAAGCTCTCATAGATGAAGTGAAGGCGCAGGTTGGAGAGTCGGGAAGGCCAGCCAACGGCGTCGCAGAGGAGATAGCGGAAGTGCGGAAGGGGTGGCTGGCCGAGTGGACGCCGCTGCTGGAGACTGACGAGGTGCCCATCAACGCGTACCGCGTCATTAACGAATTGGACCGGAACCTGGACAAGGAGAACAGCGTAATCACGCACGACGCCGGAGCGCCCCGCGACATGATAATCCCCTTCTACACCGCGTCCGCTCCCCACAGCTACATCGGCT
>VXOI01000230.1 GCA_009840175.1 Chloroflexota bacterium
CGAGACCTCACCCTCACCCCAGCCCTCTCCCTCGAGGGAGAGGGGGAAATGACGGGGGAGCATGGCGACAGAGTTCACGGCGATAGACCTGGAAACCGCCAATCCCGACGCTTTTTCCATCTGCCAGATAGGCATTGCCCGCTATCGCGACGGCGAGTTGGCCGACGAGTGGATGGCCTACATAGACCCGGAAGCCAGATTCAACCCCGACAACATCGCGGTTCACGGCATAACTGAAGCGGCGGTGCGCGGGTGTCCCAAGCTCACCGAGGTGTCCGCCGGGCTCCACGAAATGCTGGACGACAGGATAGTGGTCAGCCACAGCCAGTTCGACCGGATAGCCCTGGAGCAGGCTTTCGACCGCCAGGAAATCCCTCGCCTTCAATGCACATGGCTGGACTCCACCCTGGTGGCCCGCCGGGCGTGGGAGGGCTTCGCCAGGCGCGGCTTCGGGCTGGAGAACCTGTGCCGCATCCTGGGATACCGCTACCAGCGTCACGACGCGCTGGGTGACGCCAAGGCTGCCGGCGTCGTGGTGCTGGCAGCCATTGATCAGACCGGCATCGGCCTGCACCGCTGGCTGCAACAGGTGGAGTTGCCCATTGACGAAGGCCCGCGATTGCCCATCCGGGCACTGGGCGCCGTACCTGCCAGCGATGATGTGGAGCCGCGCCGGGCGGTTAGCCCCACGAACCGCCTCTTTAACCCGGAGGTACTGCGTCTGCTGTCGGAGCGTGACTCCGGGAGTTGAAGAGAAAGCTGCTTGCCTGAAGGGGGTCTGCCGCCATAGCCTACCCGTCGGAGTTATTGCCGGAATTTAGCCGATGCACTACACAGTCAAGAACGGCATTGAATACAATTCGGAGACCGCCGATATTCTGCATCACCGGGACACCTGGTATGGTTACAGGAGGATACTGGCTGTAAACCCGGATGGTCACTACTTCGAAGCGATTATCGGCAGCGTCCTCTTCGGGTGGCAAGTCTTCCCGTTCAGCAGACTTCGTTCGGTTTACTGGGCTTTGCAGAACAAGGCTCCCGACCAGGTTTTGGAGCGTCTGGGCGTAACTGTAATGCCCGCGCCCAATGTGGCCTCGGAAAAGCCATACGAAGACCTTCTCATATGCGAGTTCCTGCACGCAAAGAAGAAACTTTTCAAGAACGACTTTCTCTATACCATCGAAGTTCTGTGCCAAAATCCCCCCGACGGCCGATTCTTTCTTTACGATGGAATGCGCCTGCTCCGTACATTCCTCTTCGAGGATTACATCCCGATGACCCAGCGCGAGGCCCTGGTGTGGGGAATCAAGCACATGGCGTCATGGGAGTCGCTGGAAATCTTGGGCTACAAACGCACGGACGCTGAAAAGCCGACAAAAGTCTGATAGTTCCCGCGTCCCCCAAAACTGGTCTGGGAGGTTGGGAACAATACGCGCCCGCACTTGGAGCAGTCTCATAATAGCGGTTCGTCAAGCTACTGGGCCGCGTGTTCCCGCGCTACCTTGAGGTAGTCCAGCGCCAGCCGGGGCAGGAGGAAGCGGCGGCGGACGCTGGCCCGTCCCGCCGCGCCGATGAACGCGGCCAGGTCATTGTCCTGTAGCAGGGTGACTATGCGGCGGGCGCATTCCTGGGGCGAGGAGACTAGGTAGCCGTTCTGCCCGTCGTCAATCTGGATTCGGATACCCCCCGCGTTTCCGCCAATCATCGGCTTGCCCTTCCACATTCCCTCGGTGACCGTCAGTCCGAAGCCTTCACGGGTGGATTTCTGCACCAGCACCGACGAGGCCATCTGGAGAGCATTGACCGCCTGGTCATTGCCAACGGGAATCAAGCCGGGGTCGTGGAAAAGGTGAATATCAGGGTCGCTCCCCGCATGAGCCATGACGCTTTGGAGAGTCTCGCCAGCCTCCGGATCGTCGCTGGCCTGCGTCAGCCCCAGCAGGGCCAATTGGAGGCCGGGGACGGACTCGCGGGCCAGACGGAAGGCGTCTATCACGCCCCACGGGTCTTTCCACAGGTCGAACCTGGATACCTGGGTGATGAGCGGGCGGTGGCTGTCTATCCCCATAGAGGAAACGATGTCCCAGGCCCCCTTTTCATCCATGGGGTTGTTTTTTTCAGCCAGGGGGTCTATGGCCGGAGGCGCGATATAGACGGGCTTGTCCGTAACGTGCTTGACAGGAACGTACTGTTGCAATGAGAAAATCAGGTGGTCGTAGTCCCGGTGCATCGGAAGCAGGGAATCAATGGCCGACTGGTTGGGGCGGGTCAGGTCTATGTGGCAGATCCAGAGCCAGGCCGCGCCGCCGCCACCACAGGGTTGACCCTGCCGCAGCATCCCGGCCAGGGGTAGCAACTGCGGGTCGTGCATGAACCACACGTCCGCCGACAGTTGATCGCGGCGCATGGCCGTCGCCACCTGCCGCAGGTTTCCGTGGTATATCTCCAGTTCCCTTTCGCTGAGAGATCCTTCCGCGCCCTGCAACAGGTTGTGAATCTTCTTGGTAACCTGAAAGAACTCTGCCTCAGTGGGTTCTATAACGATGCGCTCGGTGGCGATGCCCAGGGCATTGAACAGGGGAACCATGGACTGAAGAATTTCGGCTACACCGCCGCCGATGGCGGTCGCGTTCAGATGGGCCACGCGCGCGCCCCGCAATTCAGCGGCTACGGATGCCAGTTCGTCGGCGAGGTCGGAGTCCATATAGGGGCGGTAGGCGTCGAGAGAAACGGGCGGGTGGTCCAGCTTCAGATACATTCCTTACGGTTCCTGGCAGGGTATGGGAAGAGTTTACTCTCTCCGTGGCAGATAGTTGTTACTCGACTGTTACCGATTTCGCCAGATTCCGGGGCTGATCAACATCGCAGCCGAGCATCAGGGCGATGTGGTACGACAGCAGTTGCAGAGGAACGGTTGTAAGGATTGGCTGAAGCAGTTCCGGGGCCTCGGGAATAAACAGCGGATAGTCCACTTCCGACGCCGCCTCGTCGTCGCCATCGGTCAGCACGGCCACCACAACCCCATGCCGGGCCTTCACTTCCTTTATGTTGCTCAACGTCTTGTCGCGCAGAACATCGTTGGGAGCAAGGGCGACGGTGCACATTCCGGGGTCTATGAGGGCTATGGGGCCGTGCTTCATCTCCCCTGCCGGGTAACCCTCAGCATGAATGTAGCTGATTTCCTTGAGCTTCAGGGCCCCCTCGGCAGCGATGGCTGCGCTGGCTCCCCGTCCCAGGAACAGGAAGTTGCCGTAATGCCCGATGCGATAGGCCAGATCGCGGTAGCTGTCGGCCTCGCCCAGCAGATCGCTGATGAGCCCGGGGCCGCGGGACAGCTCGTCCACTAGGCGGCGGGTAGCTGCGTCGTCGAGACGACCGCGGGCGTGGCCCAAGTATATGGCCAGCAGGTGAAGGATGGTCAGCGAGGAGATGAAGGTCTTGGTGCTGGCCACGCCCACCTCCAGCCCGGCCCGCATATACAGCGCGCCGTCGGCGATGCGGGCGGCCTGGCTCTCCTCGGCGTTGCAGATGGTTAGCAGCGTCGCGCCCTTCTCGCGGGCCAGGTGCATCGCAGCCACGGTGTCGGCGGTCTCGCCCGACTGTCCGATGGACACCACCAGGGTGCGCGGGCCGATCAGCGGGTCGCGGTAGCGGAACTCCGATGCGCTCTCGGCCTCGGCGGGGATACCGGCCAGCCGCTCGATGTAATGGCGACCCACCTGCGCCGCGTGCAGGCTGGTGCCGCAGCCGATGAGCACCACCCGCTCCAGTGCGCCGATGGCGGAAGGCGGCAGGGGGAAGCCGGGAAGCTCCACCCGCCCGTTGGCGAAGTCGGCCCGGTCGCGCAGGGCGGCGGTCATGGCCTGGGGCTGGTCCATGATTTCCTTGAGCATGAAATGGCGGTAGCCGCCCTTGTCCACCAGAACGTCGTCGCGGGAGACCCGGCGCGGCTGCTTGACGATGGCGTTGCCGTCCAGGTCGAAGTACCGCACACCGTCGCGGCTGACCACCGCCATTTCTCCGCCTTCAAGAAACCCCACCGACGGCGTTCCTGATCCATGCTCCAGCACCGGCAGCAGGGCCGGCAGATCGCTGGCGACAATGCCCTGCCCCTCGTGGTGTGCGACCACGATACCCCCGGCGTAGCCCAGCCGCAGGGCACAGATGGGGCCGTCCTCCCCTTGCAACGTGGCAGTGATGGCCGACGATCCCTTCACCATCCGACCCATTCTCAAGAAGGCTTCCTCGAAGCTGAGGCCCAGAGACAACCCTTCCTCCACCAGATGCGAAAGAGCCTCGGTGTCGGTCTCAGACTGGAAGACATGGCCGGAAGCGGTCAGGCGGCGTTTCAGTTCCAGGTAGTTCTCGACGATGCCGTTGTGCACCAGCGCCACGCGGCTGCTGCAATCGGTGTGCGGGTGGGCGTTGGCGTGGGACGGCGCGCCGTGGGTGGCCCAGCGTGTGTGCCCCAACCCTAGCGAGCCGCGCGGAGCCGCCCCGAGAATCGAGGCGTCCAGTCCGCTGACCTTGCCCACGGTCTTGCGGAAGTGGAGCGCGCCGGTGTCGTCCACCACGGCTATGCCGGCGCTGTCGTAGCCCCGGTATTCCAGCCGCTTCAGACCTTCGTAAATGATGGGCCAGGCGTCATCCTGCCCAACGTATCCAACAATGCCACACACGGCGTTCCTCGGTGATTAAGGATGGGAAGGGTTATCTTCGAATGAGGGATTAACCAGTTTCTTTCGATCATCGCGCTGTCTGCCGCCGTTGTCGCTCTGTTCTTCGATATCAGGGAACAGATAAGGGCGCAGAACCTTCGCGGCGTTGCGCAGCACAACTCCAGTCACTTCTTCGTCGCGGCTCCACTCGACCATCAGCCACTTTGCTATCGTTTCGCCTTCAGCCGGCGTCGCTCCAGCGCCAAGCCTGAGAGTGTCGGAATCCGGGAAATACTGAATCACCAGCTCAGGGTCTTTCATTTTGGAATCCCCCACCATGTCATAGGACGCCTATCTATATACGCAGTAAGAAGCCTGTCATTTGCGACTACGACCCGAATCCATTTTTCTACTTCAGGAACATAGCTAAAGTATAAATCATCACCGTCATTGTCTATGTGATTCGGCTTCGCTATCGCTCTGACTATCCACTCCTCCCTAACATCGGGATGCTTTCCGGTGTAATAATGCTCCATGGCATTGGCTACTACCATTTCGGCGTATTGCCACCTATCGGTTGACATTTATGTGGAATTGCCTCGCGCTGCCAGCTCGCGACTCAGGTTACGGGCGAACTCCTCGATGGTGGATTGGGCCTTGCGGCGGATTACCGGCTGTCCCAGCTCACCCAGACGGCCCATGAAGGTGGTGTCGGTCTCGATGGTCAGTTCGGTTTCGGTGGGTGACCTGGCCGTCAACTGCATCAGCATATCGGTCTTGACGCCGCCGCCGACTCGCCGGTCGCTGGCTTCCACGAGGAAGCGGGCGCGCCCGGATTCCGCTTCCCGTTCCTGCACGGTCACAGTTCCAGCCAGCGTTATGCTCATCGGGCCGACCTTTGCCCGCAGGGTGCCGCGATAGCATTCTTCGCCGTCCCAGATTGCTTCGACGACGCCTGGGACGCACTTGGCGGAGCCGGCCACGTCCATCAGAAAGTCCCAGCTCTCCGTGAACCCGGCGGGGACTATACAACTGTTTTGCAGTTTCACTGCGTCGCTTCTCCTGACACCAGAGCCTGCATCACTGCCCGGCGGGTGAACACCCCGGCCATCTCGCGCTTGTAGTCCGCCGAGCCGCGAAAGTCGTCCAGCGGGTCAACGGCGTCCGGCACGGTGGCGGCGGCGGCGCGGATGGCGTCCTCGGTCAGTTCCTGTCCCCGCAGCAGTTCTTCGGCGGCATGGGCGCGGACTGGGGTCATTCCCACCGCGCCGAGGGCGATGCGAGCGTCGCGGCAGGTGTTGTCAGGGTTGCGCGACACTACAGCGGCCACCGACACCGTGGCGTAGTCCTCGGCAGTGCGGGGCAGGAACTTCATGTAGGTGCCTCGGGTGTCCCCTTCCGGCACAGGCACATTCACGGCGGTCAGCACCTCGCCGGGGCGCACGTCGGTCTCATAGTAGTCAATGAACAGCTCTTCGACGGGACAGGTGCGGGAGCCGGATAGAGAGGTCAACTCCACAGAAGCGCCGAGAGCGATGAGAGCGGGCGGGGGGTCCTGGTTGGGGTCGCCGTTGACCAGGCTGCCGCCGATGGTGGCCATGCTTCGGATGCGGCGGGTGGCGACTCGGCTCACGGTTTCTGCCAGCAGGGGGATACGGGCGCGGAGCAGCGGGTGGTCTTCCAACCGCCGCAGCGTACACAACGAGCCTATTCGGAGCACCACGCCGGTTTCTTCCACGACTCCCAGGCCGTCGGTCTGGGCCAGGGAGCGCAGTCCGATGACGTGGGCAGGCTGGGCGAACCGCTGCTTCATCTGCAACACCAGCGCGGTGCCGCCGGCCATCAGGCGCGCGTCATCGCCGTAACGCTCCAGCATTTGCAGCGCGTCGTCCAGCGACGCCGGGTTATGGAACTCGAAATCGAACATTGACTAACGAACCGCCCGCGCCACCACCCTAGACCTCCCCCGGAGTGGGAGGGGATTGGCGCACGGCGGCGGACACTGAGTTGATGATGCCGTAGTAACCGGTGCAGCGGCAGAGATTACCCATCATCCAGCGCTTGATTTCGTCCTCGGTGGGCTGGGGGTTGAAGTCCAGCAGGGCCTTGGCCGCGATGACCTGGCCCGGGGTACAGATGCCGCACTGGAAGCCGCCGTAATCTATGAACGCCTGCTGAACCGGGTGCAGCCGTCCATCATCGTCGGCGATGCCCTCTATGGTAGTGACCTCCGCGCCCTCCACCGCCACTGCCAGGGTGATGCAGGACGCGTGCAGCTCGCCGTCCACCAGCACCGTACAGGCCCCGCAGACGCCCACGCCGCAGCCCTCCTTGGAGCCTGTCAGCCCTAGATCATAGCGCAGGAAGTCCAGCAGCAGCCGGCCGGCCGGAGCGTCGGCCTCGCGTTCCTCGCCGTTCACATTCAGCTTGACCATGCCAGAAACAATAGCGTTATGTAGCCACAGCGTCAACCGGGATTCGTCAATCGCTCTATCCCGGCTTGATATACTGACTTTCACTCAACGCGAAAGGAGAGGCAGCTATGGCAGAACGGAACGGCAGTCACCCCACGATTCCCGTAGGCGCCACGGTATTGGTGGTCACCATGGACGTTGACCCGGAGGATGAAGCAGAGTTCAACAAGTGGTACAACGAGCAGCATCTGCCGGAGCGGATGGAGATTCCCGGCTACGTCAGCGCGCGCCGCTTCAAGCTGGAGGAAGGCGATGGCGCGCTGACCTACCTGTGCATCTGGGAGTTGGAGGACGGCAGTCCGCTCCAGAGCCAGATGTACCAGGAACAGAACGCCGACCCCACGGCCCTGTATCTGCGCGTCAACCAGACCATCAAGGCCCGCACCCGCGGCCTTTACCGCCAGATATTCCCGGAAACCGGCGCCTTCCAGGACCACACCGGCTTCCACCCCCGCCACCAGGAGATTTCGGCTTAGGGGTGACTACCCCGCCACCAGCATCTCATCGGTGCTCATCAGCGGCGACAGCAGCCGGGGGCCGTCGGCGGTGACCAGCACCATGTCCTGAAGGTGCCAGTAGCCGATGTGCGGTTCCAGCGCAACCACCATGCCTTCTTCGAGGACGCGGGCGCTGGAGGGCACCATGTACGGCTCCTGCTGGTGCCACCAAGCCCCGACGCCGTGCCCAGCCAGCGACACGTTGCCCTGGAACCCGGCTTCGTGGAAGCTGTCGTTGGCGAAGTGGTAGATGTCCGCCGTCCTTGCTCCGGGGACGCACCGCTCGATAGTGGCGCGGTAAATGTCCCGGGTGATGCGGTAGAGCTTCTTCTGCTCGTCCGATGGAGTTCCGACGCAAACGCTGCGGGACTGGTGGCCGGGGTATCCGTTGAGGTAGGAGACATAATCGTTGCGAATGATGTCACCCGCCTCGAAGGCCATATCGCTCTCGCCGCCGTAGGCCACGGTGTTGCGGCTGGAGTTCAGGATGCCGTGGGCCCAGTTGGCGCCCCGGCGCAGGCAGCTCTCGATGATGCGGCTATGCACCAGGCGCTCGGTGTCGCCGGGCCGCACCGTGGGCAGCACTTCCAGGTAGGCCTCGTCCAGCAGCCTAGCCCCGGCCTCCAGGGCTGCCACCTCCTCGGGGGTCTTGATCCAGCGCACCCGGTCCATCAACTCGGTGCTGTCTGCGATGCGGGCCTTGGGCAGCAGGGCGGCTATCTCATCCCAGCGGTTGGCGCTGACGTAGCTCTTCTCGAACCCAATGGTCTCTTCGGCCACCCCCAGCTGGTCCAGCACGTCCGCAACCCGATGGTAGGGCGACTCGGCGTAGTCGTCCACCACCTCGATGCGCTCCAGCCAGGAATCTCGGCGGGCCAGAGGCGCGGCGTATGAGTTCAGCACCATCGCCGGCTCGCCCGTCCGGGGCCAGACCAGCAGCACCTCTCGCGGCGAGTCAGGGAACTCTAGGTGCCGGGCCAGGGTGCCGGGATATGCGAAGCCGGACAGGTAGGTGAAGTTCTTGCCGGAGCGGGCGACGATGGCCGAGAAGCCCTCTTCGTCCATCAGCGCGTGCAGCCGCTCGACGTTGGCGATTATCTTGCCGTGAGCATTGGGCATGGTGGTCACCTCTTGCTTCCTTTGGGAGCGCATACCCGCAGGGTTTTCACCCTCATCCTAACCTTCCCCCACCGAGGGGGAAGGGACTTGACCATTAATCGAACCGCGTCAGCCGGAACAGCTCCGTGAGGTCGGGTGCTTCGTCTATCCGCCACAGGTGGGCCAGCAGGGCGTCTATGCGGTCGGTTGACAGGTGTTCGGCGGCCAGGGAGCGGAACTTGTCCTCCACTTCGGCGTCGGTCAGCGGGTTCCTGTAGTGGCCTTTGTGGTAGGCGACCTGCGATGCGTGCCGCTGGCCCGACGCGGTGACCACTTCCAAGTCGCACAGCATCGCTTCAGGGACGCGGCGGTTGGCTTCCTCGGACACGGATACCTTGACCTTGCTCACCAGTTCCAGCAGCGTCTCATCGAACAGGAACTCATCGTCGAAGTGGTGACTCTCAACCCCGCCGTACAGCAGGGCAACGGCGGCGGTGTAGGGCATGGAGTGGTCGGCGGTCTCGCGGTTGGCCGGACGCCACTTCTCGGCGTCGCCGGCCATGATGTTGACCGCCGTCTGGAGGGTGGCGATGTTGACCTCGGCCACGCTGTCCGGCGTGATTCCGCCCGGTGCCTGCTCCCGCACGTCCAGGGCCGCCTGCGCGATGGTTTGGGAATACTGCCCCAGGGGGAAGCGCTTGATGCTGCACTCGGCAATCTTGAAGGGCTCGCCGTTCCCTCCCATAGCGCCAAGCTCGATAGACCGCCCGGCTACGGCATTGAAGTACCCGCCTGCTCCCTCGTACACCGGCGACGGGCCGGTGATGCCGCGTTGCGCCAACTGCACCGCGAACATGGCGTTGCGGGTGGCGTTGGCGTAGGCGCAGCCCTTCCACATCGAAACGTCGCCGATGCGAGTCTGGTACAGGGCGATGTTGGACGCCACGTTTAGGTTGAGGGCTTGCAGCGTCTGTTCCGGCGTCAGGCCCATCGCCTTTGCCGCCGCCAGGGTGCTGGCCGCGCCGCCTACGGTTACGTGATCGAAGCGGGGCTTGATGTCCACCGTGTCGCACAGGCGGCAGAAGACCTCGTAGGCCAGCACGGTGGAGAGGATGAACGTCTTTCCGTCCGCGGCCGCCGCCTCCGTGGCCGACAACGATGCCGCGATGCTGTCGCTGGGGTGGCCCGACTCGTTGCTGGTGTAGCCGTCGTTGAAGTCCAGGTAGCGGATGGCTACCCCGTTGGCGAAGGAGGCCAGGTCCAGGCTGGTCTGCTGCCCGTTGCCCATCACCGTCACGGGATGGGAGCTGGAAACCAGGCCCGCCATATCCCGCGCCACCCGAGCGGGTTCGCTGCCGTAACCCCCCAGGGCGCAGCCGAGGGTGTCGATGATGAACCGCTTGGCCAGGTGGACGGTTTCGGCGGGCAGGTCGTCGTAGCGCAGCGACGATGCGTAGCTGCTCAGCGTCTCGGCCAGGGTGGTCATACTGTCGCCTCCCTTATCCGGTCGAATCTTGTCCTCGCCAGTCCCGCTACGCGAACTCCGGCATCACTTCGCGGGCGAAGAGTTCCATGGACTTGAGCACCTTGTCCTGTGGCATCCCGCCGAAGGAGAAGTTGCAGCCGAAGTATCCTATGCCTGAGTCCTGAAGGGCGCGAATTTTGGCGACTATCTGCTCCGGGTTGCCGATGAAGGCGCGATGCTCGAACAGGTAGTCGAAGGACGGCGGTAGCTCGGTGCGGGTGCGGAGGAAGTCATCCAGGCTGTCGTAGACCTCGCTGCCGCGCTGGTAAGTGCGCCGCCATTGGTTCACGTCCATGGTCCAGTTCAGGGCGGCTTCGCTGTCGCGGCGGGCCTGTTCCTCGGTTTCTCCCACGTAGAAGTAGCGGAAGAAGGGAATGCCGCCGATGTCCATGGGCTTGCCAGCCTCACGCGCGCCCTCGACCAACTGGTAGCAGAGGTCCAGCCCGTCGGTGGTGTCCAGCACCACGCCGATAATGCCCGAATGCCCGCTGGCGGCGGCAAAGTCCTGGGTCTCGCGGGTGCGGGTGGCGGCGATGTACATGGGCGGATGGGGCTGCTGCACCGGCGGCGGCACCAGGTTGGCATCCTTCACCTGGAAGTGCTTCCCCTCATAGCTGAAGTTCCGCGTCGTCCACAGCCCCTCGATGATCTGTATGGACTCTTGGAATCGAAGCTGGCTCTCGTCGTGGTTCACGCTGTACCCGGCGTATTCGTAGCCTCCCTGGCCGCGACCGAAGCCGGCGTCCAGCCGCCCCGCACTGAGCAGGTCCAGCGTGGCGGTGTCCTCCGCCAGCCTCACCGGATGATGCAGCGGCGGGATGATAACGGCGGTTCCCAGCCGCAGCTTCTTCGTGCGGGCGGCAATGTTGGCCAGCAACATCAGGGACGCCGACCCCAGGCCGTAGCGGGAGAAGTGGTGCTCTGCCAGCCAGCCGCTGTCGAAGCCCAGTTCCTCGCCCACCAGGAACTCCTCGGTGATGTTGTCCACCACCTGGCTGGGCGCAACGTCTTCGGGCCAGGGCACATGAGAGAACAGACCAAATTTCATGGGGTATTACATCCGTACCAGGGTTGAATCAGGGCGGGCGCATGGGCCATTATTCCATAGTAGGGAGTACATTCGCCACTTTCCAGTTGGCGGGGCGTGACGGCTAAAGACGTAACGATGGACCAGAACATATCGGCATTCCAGGACTTCCGGGAAATAGCGACCTTGCCGGTGGCGGCGGGGCTGGCGGCGCTGGCAGTCACCTGGGTGGTATGGTACTTTACCGGAAACAGTTGTTCCGAAGAACTTGCCGCCGCCACGGGATGCAACGCTTCGGCGGCCGCGGCATTCATCAACCCCGCGCTGCTTAAAGACATCCTGACCAACTCGGCCATCGCCGCAACGGGCGGCGGTATATAGAGCTACATAATGATAACAAGAGAGAGACGAGCCAGAGAGGCCGCAGAACAAGCCAGAGAAGCGGCAGAACATGCCCTGGCCAACAACTCCTAAAGAACGCGGAAGATTTCTACCGGATAGCGGAAGACCGACGTATGATAGCGGAATCGCGCCTGGCGACGTCAGAATCACGGCGCATAATAGCGGAATCACACCGTGCAGTAGCCGAAGAGGAACTCCGCAGGGCCAATGAAGAGCGCAGCCGTCTCCTGGCCGAGATAGAGCGCCTAACCTGCCAGCTTGACAGACAGCCGAGAGACTGATGCCCTCCTTTCTGGTGTTCGGCGACAGCTTCCTGGTGCGCCAGCGCGTGGCGGCGCTGGAGGCCGAGCATGGCGCCGACGCCCTGCTGGACGCCAACCGCCACCGGATGCAGGGCGGACAGCTCGCGCCGCCCGAACTGCTGGGCGTCTGCCAGGCCATTCCCTTCATGGACCCGCTGCGGCTGGTGGTGGTAGAGGGGCTGCTGGCAACCGCCGAATCGCGCTCCGGCGGCGGAAGCGGACGGGGCCGCGGGCGTCGCGGCGGCAATTCCGCTGTGGACAATTGGCAGGCTCTGGCCGACGCCATCCCCCAAATGCCTGACACTACGCTGCTGTTGCTGTCCGACGGGCCGCTTTCGGCCAACAACTCCCTGCTGCGGCTCCTGCGCCCTGTCTGCACCGTGGAGGAGCATACGCCCCCCAGGGGCGAGCAGTTGGCCCGCTGGATCAAGGAAACGGCGGAAGCCAAGGGCGCGGCGGCCAGCCCGGCAGCCATCCGTTCGATGGCCGACCTGGTGGGCGGCGACCTCTGGACGCTGGACCAGGAACTGGAGAAGCTCTCGCTATACGCCGCCGGACGCGAGATTGGCGAGGCGGACGTGCGGCTGATGGTGTCCCAGGTGCGGGAGGCCAGCATCTTCGAGGCGGTGGACGCGATGATTGACGGCCGCCCCGAGGCGGCGCTGCGGCTGCTGGCCCAACTGCGGGACGACGGGCGCGAGCCGCTGTACATCATCGCCATGGTGGAGCGGCAACTGCGTCTTCTGGCGCTGGCCCGCGATTCCATGGACCGCCGCCTGCCCCCTGAGGAACTGAAGCGGGCGCTGGGAACGTCATCGGACTTCGTCGTCCGCAAGACCACCGACCAGGCCCGCCGCCACTCCCGCCAGGACATCGCCTGGCGCTACGACCGCCTGCTGGAAGCCGACCTAGCCATCAAGCAGGGAAGGCTAGACCCCGACCTGGCCCTGGAGCTGCTGGTGGGTGAGTCCGCCCCGCGGCGTTAGGGCTGCCCCTAATCCGGCGGCGCCACCGGGTTATAGCAGGCGACGTAATGCCCCGGGTCGGTCTCCGCCAGCGCGGGGCGGCGCAGGTGGCGGCACTGGTTCACCGCCTTGAAGCAGCGGGGGAGGAAGGGGCATTCTTCGCCCATGTTCACCATATCGGGCGGGTTGCCGGGCAGGGGCTGTATCCTGCGGCCCGGGTCGTCGAGGCGGGGGAGGGACTGCAACAGCGCCCAGGTGTAGGGGTGCTGGGCGCGGCGGAACAGCGGTATCACGTCGGCGTGTTCCACCAGGCTGCCGCCATAGATTACGCCCACCTTGTTGGCCATGGACGCCACCACTCCCATGTCGTGGGTTATGAGCAGGATCGAGGAACCCTGCTCACGCACCAGTCCGCGCAGCCGCTCCAGCATCTCGGCTTGGAGGGTCACGTCCAGCCCCGACGTCGGCTCGTCGGCTATCAGCAGCTTGGGACGCAGCACCAGCGCTATTGCCATCATCACCCGCTGGCACATCCCGCCGCTGAGGGCGAAGGGGTACTGCCCCATCACCCGCTTCGGATCGGGCAGGCCCATCTCCCGCAGGGTTTCCTGGGCCAGGCGGTTGGCGTTGCGCAGCGACATACTGGTGTGCTGGTGGATTACCTCCTCCAACTGGGAGCCGATGGGTTCCACTGGGTTCAGGGCCGCCTGCGCGTCCTGGAACACCATGGATACCTCGTGCCCACGCAGGCTGCGGATGTACTCCGGCCCGGCCTGCATCAGGTCCACTCCCTGGAAGTAAACCTTGCCGCCCAGCACCGAGGCGTTGTACGGCAGCAGCCCCATTATGGCCAGGGCCAGAGTGCTCTTGCCGCACCCGCTCTCACCCACCAGGCAATAGATTTCGCCTTCCTGCTGGTTCAGGCTGACGCCGTTAAGGGCCTTGACCGTCCCGGCCGGGCTGCGAAACTGGACGTACAGGTCTTCGATTCTCAGGGCTTCTGCCATAAGGGGCGCTCCAGTACTGATGAAGCGTCAGGGGCCGGGAACTCCGGCGCGCAGGTCAACGGGGCGGTACTGACCGCTTTTCAGCAGACGAATCAGGTCTGCCACGCATTCTATCTTGCCGTGAAACTCAGTGGCTGCCGTGCCCAATTGGGCTACGCGATGGGCATCGCTGCCGGCGGTGGCGGGCAGGGTCAGCGACGCGCCCAAGTCGGCGGAGTAGCGGTTCTGCTCGACGGAGCCGCGTCCGTTCAACCCTTCGATGGCCTCGCACAGGCCGAAGAAGGGGTCGGCGACAGCCCGCTCCAGCATACCGGCGCGGACATCCGGGTCGCTTCCCGGGTGTTAGAGGAATCGGCGGCGATAGGGGTGGGCGGCAATCAGGACGCCCCCGTCCCGGTCGGCGCAGGCCCGCAGGAACTCCGGCTTGTGCATCCCGAACTCGTAGCGTCGCAGCCCGAAGGTCAGGACGTGGCCTGCGTCGGTGTTGATTTCGCTGCCTGGCAGCACCAGGAATTCGTGCTTCAGGGAAAGCCCGCGGGCCTGTTGTTCAGCCCAGAAGGCGTCATGGTCCGTCAGGCAGATGCCATCCAGCCCCAAAGACTTGGCGCCCTCGATAGCTTCATCAACGCTCATGAAGCTATCGTCGGACATGGGGTAACTGTGGGTATGCAGGTCTATGAGCAAGGCAACAGCAGGCGTTCAATCACAAAAGTTGCCCAATGATAGCACGACGGGATGGGGTTCGTAACGCAAAGGTGCTACTCAGCCAGGGTCTTTCGATTATTGGATAGGGGCACCGACCAGAGACAGGGGATAGGAAGGTCTGGCAGCGCAGCGACGGAGTGCGGCGGCGATGTTAGGCTCCTTTTCCATTCTCAAGAGACTGATGACGAGATTGCGCAGTCCGGCCATTATCTGAGGGGCTGAACCCGTTCTCACTGGGCAGCGGTCCTCATCCATGGTCACGTCCCGCACCCAGAACACCCGGTTTTCGATACCCCAATGGACACGCCACAGTTCCAGCAGCCGGGCCGGGTCAGCCTCCCGGGGCCCAAGACTGGTAACGGCATAAGCCACCTCCCGGCGGGTTCTGCCTTTGCGGTGGACAATGCGTTCCACACGGCACACCTGGGCCAGATGGGGCCAGTTGCCGTAGTCGGCCAGTTCACCGGACACCCAGATGCGCCGCAGTTCCACCCGGTCCCCGTGCTGGCCAACCTGCTCTGCCTGAGGCGGCAGATCCTCTGCCCAGAGGTCGGCAATGTCCTGTTTCAGCGTGGGTTGATTATCCTTTACCGAGAGGAGATAGTGCCCCCTTGGCCACGATCTCCCGGCATACTTTCCGTTGCGTGAACTGAGCCTCTCCCGTCACCACCCGGCCCGGCAAGTCCAGCCGGTCCAGGAGTGGGTACACCGCCTCCAGTTCATTCCTCTTGTGCGCCACCGCCTGTTGCCCCGCCACTATGCCCGACCGGTGAGCGTAGGCCGCCACCAAGTGGACCCCAGGCAATTGCTCTCCATGAATCCCCCGCAATCTCTTTCCGTCCATGGCCAGTGGCTCCCCGGCCTCCAGCCCCCGCTCCGCCAGCCATTGACCCAAGGTCAGTTCGAAGGCCTCCCGGTCCAGTCGGCTGAATACCTGGTGCAGGGTGGAGACACACGGAGTCCGCTCACGGGTAAAACCCAATTCCCCGGATACCTCCTGACCTTGGTCCCTCCCCCACTGGCTGATGGCGTACAGGCTGCGAGCGCCACACAGCATGGCGCATACCGCCAGTCCCAGGATGGCTCCCAGAGGATGGCGCCGGCCATGCCCGCTGCGAGGGTCCGGCAACCTGCCCATGACCTCAAGCAACGACAGTTCCCCGATATTCTCCCTTTCATGGTCCATTCCACACACCCCCTATCCTCACTCTCCCTACCTTACCCCCTCACTTCCGTCATCCCCAAGACATCCCAGTACCTCTTTTCATCAATAATCGAAAGACCCTGTCTACGGTCTCCGGATGTTCCTCGTCATCGGCATCGTTACGTTTATCGCAGGCTCGGCGTTGGTAGGACTCAGCACGTCAATGAATCAGGTCATCAGCTTCCGCCTGGTGCAGGGCATCGGCAGCGGCATGATAATGACCTGCAGTTACGTGTCCATCGCAGACCTGTTCCGGCCTGAAGACAGGGGGAAGTTCCTTGGCGTCCTGGGTGCCCTTTACGCGGTGGCGACCGTGGTGGGGCCAGTGATGGGCGCGTTCGTTGCCGAGTGGCTCTCCTGGTACTGGGTGTTCCTGATTATCGCGTTGGCCGGTGTGCCGGCCCTGGCGCTTACGGTGCGGTTTTATCCGAGACCGAACTCCCTGCCGCCACAGCGGGAATTGGACTATCCGGGCATGGCGGCATTGGTTCTAGCGGTAGCTCCGGTAGCCTTGGCGCTGTCGTCGATAGGCGTCTTGTACGCCTGGGATGCGAGAGAGACCATCGGCCTGCTGGCCTTCGGAGCCGCGATGGCAGCGCTCTTCGTGGTGATTGAGTTCAGGTCAAGTTCGCCGATCATGCCCCTGAGGATCTACCGGAATCGGACGGTGGCCGTCGCCGTGGTCGTGACGCTGCTGACCAGCGTAAGCCTTCACGGATTCGTGCTGTTCCTGCCGCTGTATTTTCATGCGGCGCTGGGAGTTTCCGTAACCCCAGCCGGCACGATGTTGGCGCCAATGCTGCTGGGGATGGTGCTGGGAGCGATTCTGGCCGGCCAGCTGCTCTCCCGGGCGGGGAGCCACTACCGGATGCAGTTGCTGGTCAGTACCGCGCTGATGGCGGCGGGCATGTACCTCTTTTCCACCCTGAGCGAGGGCGGTGGCTTTGCCCAGAGTAGGCCGATTCTATACAGTCAGATATATCTCGTGATCACGGCGCTGGGGTTCGGAGGCGTCGTAGCCACTCTTTCCGTGGCTGTGCAGAACGCAGCCTCGTTCCAGTTCGTGGGGGTTGCGACGGCGGCGCTGCAATTCTGCCGCTCCCTGGGCGGGATGGTGGGCCTGGCGGCAACAGGCGGTGTAATGGTGCAGAGCTTCCGCTCCGGAACGGATGTGACGGTCCCCGATAACGTAAGGTCAGCCCTCCCGGAAGGGCTGCTGGAATCGGTGAAAGAGGACCCCCAGGCGCTGCTGGATCCGGCGACGGCCCAGACGCTGCGGGAAGCGATTGTCGAGACCGGCGCCGGGGATGTTACGGTGGCGGACGGCCTGTTGAACTCGCTCAACCTGGCTCTTACGGAGGCGCTGAGCGACGTGTTCACCGTGCTGTGGGTTGCGGTGGCGCTGTCTTTCCTGGTCGCATTGTTCCTCAACATGCGCCCGGCGAAACTCAACGGCGACAGCGGACTTGAGGCTGGGATTTAACTGAATTGATCCGCCCAGTGCCCTTTTCAGCTGCCCTCCGGTTCCTTATGACCCAGGTTACAGCAGCCCTGGTATCACTGCCCGCCGAATTCTAGGGTAGTTACCGTACTGCCTGTGATACCACCGGTGTCGCCACAAGGCACGCGGTATCAGGCTCGCACAATCCAAATCGCGAAGGAAAGCCACGGCAACGACCAGGACATCAACTCGAATCCGGCCCACTCCAGCATTTCCTCCATCAGATTGGGACACGAAACCAGCCGGATCGGGCCGCTGGTGGGCAAAACGGCCCGTCCTGGGGTCGCGTTCCGTAACCTTGCCAGATAACAGTCCGCGGGCGAACAGGTCCTAGGGTGCGGATTTTCACCCTCACACCGGCCCTCTCCCTCAAGGGAGAGGGAGTTAGGAGGTTAGCGAGGAGTCAGGTAGCCCTCTTCCTCCAGTTCCTCCAGGATTTCCTCGGCGCGGTTGCCGCCGACTTTCAGGCGGCGTTGCAGGATCGAGACGCTGAGGTTGGGGTTGCGGGCGGCCAGGTCTCGCGCCTGGTCCATCTGGCTGGCGTCCAGGCCCAGGGCTTCGGCTTCTTCGTCGTCCTCGCTGGCAAGCAGGTTGATGGGAGCGACCGGAGGCCCTTCCTGCTCCTGCCAGAACTTGACCAGGGCTTCAACTTCCTCGTCGTAGACCAGCGCGCCCTGCATCCTCTGGGCCTTGGGCGACTCCTTGTGCAGTATCAGCGCATCGCCCTTGCCCATCAGCTTCTCGGCCCCCGCGGAGTCCAGGATAACGCGGGAGTCCACCTGGCCGGACACTGCGAAGGCGCAGCGGGCCGGGACGTTGGCCTTCAGCAGCCCAGTGACCACGTTAACCGAGGGGCGCTGCGTCGCCAGCAGCAGGTGGATGCCGGCGGCGCGGCCCAACTGGGCGAGGCGCACCAGGTTCTGCTCCACCTCGAAACCGGCGACCATCATCAGGTCGGCCAGCTCGTCCACTATCAGCACGAGGAAGGGCATCTTCTCTCCGGAACGCCCGTTGTACGCCTCGATGTTGCGGACGCCCAGCTCTTCCATCTGCTTGTAGCGGCGTATCATCTCGCGGTTGAGTCCCTTCAGGGCGTCGGTCACTTCCTCGGCTTCCACTATCACCGGCTGAACCAGGTGGGGTATGCCGTTGAAGGGCGTCAGCTCGACGCGCTTGGGGTCCACCATCAGGAGGCGGAGCTGTTCCGGCGTCTTGGTCAGCAGGAAGGAGGCGATGATAGAGTTTATCTGAACGCTCTTGCCGCTGCCGGTGGCGCCGGCGATGAGCATATGGGGCAGGGAGGCCAGGTCGAGAGCCACGGGCGCGCCGCCGGTGTCCTGGCCCATGGCGATGGGCAGTCCGCCCTTGCTTGCAGTCTTGCGGAACTCGCCGGTCTCCAGCACAGCCCGCAGATGCACCTTGGTGGGTGTCGGAACCGGCACCTCCAGCCCCACCAGCGCCGTGCCCGGAATGGGGGCTTCGACCCGCAGGTAGGGTGTCATAAGGGCCAGGGCCAGGTCTTTCTCGCGGCTGGTGATGCTCTGCACCTTGACGCGGCTGCGTTCCTGTCCGCCCTCTTTGTTTTCCCCGCCGCGCTTCGCCACCCAGCCGGGCGACAGACCGAACTGCACCACCCGGGGGCCGGCCTTGATGTCGGTCACCTCCACCCGCACGCCCTGGTCGGCCAGCGCCTCCTCCACCTTCTTTCCCATTTCCCGCAACGCTTCCTGCGATGCCTCCATGGATTCCGGCGGGGCCAGCGTTTCCACCGACGGGAGCCGCCAGACAGGCCCGGTAGGCCCGGCCGGAGGCGCAGGGGGCGCAAAAGTGGAAGGAGCGGACTCCCAGGGCGGGGCGTACCCGTTGTCGTATTCAATCTCAGGGTCAGGAGCCGTTGCGTTGTTCCAGATATCGGCTATGGTATTGGAGCCGTCCGGTTCGATCTCGATTGGCTGAGCTACGATGGTTCTTTCTTCGATTTGATTGCGAACGGCCTCGGCTTCCGCTTGCTCTGCGCGTCTTTGGGCGCGTATCTCCTGTCGGCGGGCGCGGCCTTCCTTGGCCCTGTCCATAACGCCGTCGAAAGCGGATGCGGCGCGACGGATGCCCAGATACGTGTAGACTGCGGCCAGTACCAGCCAGCGCCAGGCACGGGCAAGCCCGCGAGAGTACAGTGGCCCGGCGGCGCGGGGGTACAGCGCCAGCGGGACCAACGCGACGATGGCCAGCATCTTTGCCAACCCCAGGGGGAGCCCGTCATCTATAAAAAGCCGGGGCCCGCCGACGGCTATGCCCCATAGCCCTCCCATAGTCGCCTCTTCCAATAATCCGTCGGAGGGAGAGAAATAGGACAGTACGCCAATGGAGAGGGCAACCGCTGCGGCGGCAACAGCCCACCGCCGCCAGTAGCGGAACAAAGACCGTGGGGCGTACCGCAGGGTGAAGACGGCGGCAATGACCCAGAGGCCCACCGGAGCCCAGCCGTAGCCCAATGCCTGCCAGGTCCATTCGCGAACATCGGGGGAGATGTAGAAGAATGCTGCGGCGACGATGGCCACGGCGGCCACCACCAGGGCGTCAATGAACAGCCAGGGGCCGCTGGGGAGCGCATCGGTGAAGGATGGGGGGGAGCCAGATTGCCCCTTCGGGACGGTAGCGGCCACGGCAAGCCTCCTGCCAGCGGAATTTCGGCGGCAACCGGAGGCCGGGTTGCTATATTCCCTTTCCCAAAAACGCCCTCACCCTGACCCTCTCCCTTTGGGAGAGGGAACTTTGTTTCACACCTCGGTTACCACCGGAATTATCATAGGCGATCTGCGAGTGGCGTTAGCTATGAAGCTGCGGGCAGTTTCGCGCACTTTGCGCCTCAGCTCGTCGTTGTTGGGCGGCGGGCCGCCGTTGGCGGAAAGCTCCGTCACCAGGTGCTCGCCCAGTTCCTGGAAGAGTTGCCCGGTTTCCCCCTCTTCCATGAACCCGCTGGCTACGGTTAGGGGCTGCGCCGTAGGCGCACGGCTGTCCTGCGCAATGGTCACCACCACTACGACAACGCCGTCTTTGGAGAGGCTGCGCCGCTGGGACAGCACCGGGCTTTGCGTGTCCCGGCGTGAGATGCCGTCGAGGTAGATGGGGCCAGTGTTGATGCGCTCCACGGTTTCGGCGCTCTCTCGGCTCAATTCCAGCACGTCTCCGTCTTCCAGCACGAAGATGCCGTCCTTCCCCACGCCCATGTCCCAGGCGATTTGCGCATGGGCGTTGAGATGGCGGTACTCCCCGTGTACCGGCACGAAGTACCGGGGCTTGACCAGGCTCAACACCAGTTTCAGTTCCTCCTGGCTGGCGTGGCCGTGTACGTGCACCGTGGCGATGCGGTCGTAGAGTACACGCGCGCCCTGGCGCAGCAGGTTGTCTATGGTGCGGCTGACCGGCAGCTCGTTACCCGGAATCGGGGTGGCGCTGATTACCACCGTGTCGCCGGGCATTATCTTCACGTCGCGGTGCCCCTCGTTGGCGATGCGCACCAGCGCGGAGGTGGGTTCTCCCTGGCTGCCGGTGGTCAGCAGCACTACCTGTTCCGGCGGCAGGTTGCGCGTGGCGTGCATCGGCAGCAGGATGCCGGGCGGCAGGCGCAGGTAGCCGAGGTCGGAGGCGACATTGACGTTGTCCACCATGCTGCGCCCGACGATGCTGACCTTGCGCCCGTGACGCTCGGCGGCGTCCACCACCTGCTGCACCCGGGAGACCAGCGAGGCGAAGGTGGCGACCATCACCCGCCCCGGGGCTTCGCCGATGGCTCGGTCCAGGGCCTCGCCTACCACTTGCTCCGACGGCGTGTAGCCCGGCACTTCGGCGTAGGTGGAGTCGGACAGCAGCAGCAGCACGCCATCATCGCCGTACTTGGCCAGGGCCGTGAGATCTATGGTGCGCCCATCCACCGGGGTGTGGTCTATCTTGAAGTCGCCGGTGTGTATCACCATTCCCAGCGGGGTATTGATGGCGATGCCCATGGCGTCGGGGATGCTGTGGCAGACGCGGAACCAGCGGGCGGCGAAGTGCTGGCCGAACTGGTATGGCACTCCGGGGTCTATGGGAGTGGACGTAAACCCCCGGCTGGCGCGGCGTTCCTTGAGCTTGGCGGAAATCATCCCGTGGGCCAGCCGGGGCGCGAACACGTCCGTCGGCAACTGGGGCAGGACGAAAGGGAGCGCTCCGATGTGGTCCTCATGCCCGTGGGTGATCAGGATGCCGCGAACCCGGTCGGCCCGCTCCACGAGGTAGGAAACGTCGGGGATGATGAGGTCAACGCCCAGCATCCCTTCCTCCGGGAACTGGACGCCGCAGTCAACGATGATGATGTCGTCGGCGTATTCGAGGGCCATCATGTTCTTGCCGATTTCCCCTAGCCCTCCCAGGGGTATGATGCGAAGTTTTTCAGCCAATTTGGGTTTCGTTCCTCTCTTAATTCTTTGTCTGAATCAGGATTAAAGGATTCGCAGGATGAGAAAAATCTTGAAAATCATTCCATCCTGAAAATCCTGATTCAGACAATTGTGTTATCAGCGCTTAAAGCAGCGAAAGCTGTTGCGGGTCATCATTTCTTCCGGGAGGTTCCGGGGCCGGGGCATCTGCCGGTTCCTCGGTGGCATTGCCGGGGGGCTTGGGAGGCGGAGCGGCGGGAGCGCCGAAGATGTTCAATTGTTCCGCAGGCGGCCCCTTGGGCGCTTCGCCCTCCGGTTCCGGCGCAATTGTCTCGGGCAGCGTGTCGGCCTCGAGGATGTCGGCGATGGCGCGGAAGTCTTCCACCAGCGTTTTGCGCAGTTCGGGGCGGCGCAGGGCTGCCGCAGGGTGAAGCACCGGGAAAATGTGCCGTCCATCCTTTTCTCGCAATTTGCCCCGCGCGCGGGTGATGCTCTCGCCGGGGAAGAAACGGCCCAGAGAAAAGCGCCCAAGAGTAACAATCAGCTTCGGGTCAATCAGTTCAATCTGGCGGTCCAGGTACTTCTTGCAGGCTGCGATTTCTGAAGGTTCCGGGTCCCGGTTGTCCGGCGGGCGGCACTTCACCATGTTGGCGATAAACACGTCGTTGCGGTTGGTGCCTATGGAGGCCAGCAGACCCTCCAGCAGTTGCCCGGCGGGGCCTACGAAGGGACGCCCCTGACGGTCTTCATGGAAGCCGGGCCCTTCGCCGATGAACATCAACTCTGCCCACGGACTGCCCTCGCCGGGGACTGCGTTGGTACGGCCCCGGTGCAACGGACAATCGGCGCAATCGCGAACTGCCTGCGCAACCTCCTCCAGGCTGTCCATGGCCTAGCTGCCTCCGGCTCGACACCCTCACCATAACTCTCTCTAAGAGGGAGGGGAGATTTTAGGAAAGGGGCGACTCAGCGTCTTCGATTCCGCGGCCCTTCAGATAAGCCACCGCATCGCCTACTGTGGCGATGTTGCCGGCGTCTTCGTCAGGAATTTCCAATGGGTGTTCCTCACTGGAAAACTCTTCCTCAAAGGCCATGATGAGTTCCACCAAATCAAGGGAATCGGCATTCAGGTCTTCGACGAAAGAGGAACTTTCCTCGACGTCGTCTTCACCTACTCCCAGCTTGTCTACAACAATGTCTTTGACCCGCTCGTATATCGTGGGCAACGTTCAACTCCCTTTAGACGCAGGTTCGGCTACGGGCAGTTCTCCAGACTCCAAGCCGGCCATTATGGAACCGAGGACTCCATTGACGAACCTGGCGGAGCTGTCGCTGCCGAACACCTTGGCCATCTCCACCGCCTCGTCAACCGCCGTTTTGCGGGGAGTGGCCGGATTATGCAAAAGTTCAAAGATGGCGATACGCAGGATGTTGCGGTCAACAATGGGTAACTGAGGCACCGGCCAAGCTGGAGCGTAGCGCCCGATGAGGCCGTCAAGACTGGGCCAGTGGTCGCAAACTCCCAGGTGCAGACGCTCGGCCAACCGCATTATGGAGCCTTCGAATTCTTCATCCATCCACCCGTAGTCGGGGCTGCTTTTCCGGGCGCGCCCGTCTCCAGTGCTGGTGACGTCGGTGGCGAACAGGGACTGCAACGCAACGGTTCTCGCTGTGCGTCTGGGGTCAATATCCTTACGGGCGGGGGACTTGACCATGTAACTCGGCCCCCTCCGGCAGGCTCAGGGCAGGCCCGGATATTTCAGGGTGGTTCAGTCTATGGGGCGGGCCAGTTTTCCGCCAGTTTGCGGATGGAATCGGGGTCGGCAACTGCCGACACTTCCACACCCCGGTCAATTCGCTTGATCAGACCTGCCAGCACCCCGCCCGCGCCGAACTCGACAAAGTGGCTGATGCCGGAGTCAATCATAGTACGCACCGAGTCTTTCCATTGGACGCACCGGCAGAGGCCGCTGACCAGTTCGGCGCGGACTTCCGCACTGGTGGTCAGGGAGCGGCAATCGCAGTTGGCGACAATAGGGACCCGAGGCTCCCGCAGGTGCAGGGATTCCAGTTCTGCGGACAGCCCTTCCTCGGCTTCGGACATCAGCGAGGAGTGGAACGCCCCGCTTACCGGCAGGGGCACGGCCTTGCGGGCGCCCCGTGCATTGGCCAGGTCAACGGCGTGAGCGATGGCCATCCGGTCGCCGCTGATGACAATCTGGTTGTCGGTGTTGATGTTGGCCAGTTCCACGCCGGTTTCGGCGCAAATCTGGTCAAAAGCCAACTCGTCCAGCCCCAGTATGGCTGCCATTGCCCCGGGACGGTTGACAGAGGCCTGGTTCATCAACTCGCCCCTCCGCCGGACCAGGCGGACGGCATCCGAGAAGTCCAGAACGCCGGCGGCAACCAGGGCGGTGTACTCACCCAGACTGTGGCCGGCAACGGCCCCGACGTCGGCAACCTGGGAGCCGCCCGTTTCGCGCCAGGCGCGCCAGGCGGCGATGCTCACGGTCATTATGGCAGGCTGGGAATTGACGGTGTTTTGAAGCTCCCCGGCCGGCCCTTCAAATATCATTCGGGATAATGGGAACCCCAGACTGTCGTCCGCTTCCTCAAAGGTCTCACGAGCAGCTCCAGATGATTCCAGAAGAGCAACGCCCATGCCCACCTTCTGCGACCCTTGCCCTGGGAACACATAAGCCCGGTCTTTAAGTGCTGTCGTAATTTTAGCTACCTCCTTGAGGAGGAAACCGATGAGGGATTCCTTTCTGAACGATTTTAATTATTTTGCAAAAATAATGCAATGAGAGAAAGTCTGCGTGTTGTGACGAAAAACCTTCATTGACGGCTGCGTACACTCTCCGGTTTGTTGCTGAACTCACTGCATTACCCGGCACGTCCCATTGCACAACACACTGCATCCGCTGCACATTTGACATAACTTTACGCGCCCCCCTGGATTCCAGGGAAGGGGGCGTCGAGGCGCAATGAGTAAAAGGGTAGCATCTACAGGGCCTGGCTATGCCAAGTCATACACTACCTGTCGGCCCCGGTAATAGCCGCATTGCGGACAGGCGGCATGGGGCAGTTTCGCGCTGCGGCAACGAGGGCATACCGCCGCGTGTACCGGCTTGAGCTTGTATGAGGTGAGTCGTCTTCCTCTCCTCGCTCTGGTCAGTTTCTTTTTGGGTACTGCGCCCATTTCTTGGAAGTCCTCCTCGCCCCGGCGCCTCGCCCCTTGTTGGGAGACAGATGCGGTAAAGCTGCTCCGCATACAGGCGTGGGCATCGCATTCTTATCTGAATTTAGCTTTTCAAGCGGGCTTTCTTATTGGGACGATGACTCATCTGCGCCTTTAGCCATCAATTCCGCCAACGCTCCCCAGCGGGGGTCAATGGCGGGCTGGTCGCACCTACACTTTTCCGTATTCAGATCCGCTCCGCACTCCGGGCAAAGCCCTCGACAATCGCGGCGGCACAGGGTTTTGAGCGGCTCGTCGGTAAGCAAGTACTGTCGCAACACATCGCTCAAGTCCAGCATTTGCCGTGTGTCAATATGCACTACGCCATCCGCCTCATCGGGCGGAGTCATATTTCTGCCGGTGGCAGGGTCAACGGTCGGGTAGCATTCCTCTTCCATGGACAGGGTAGAAAGCCGGTCGCAGGGTACAAGGCAACGGGCGCAGGTAGTTGTTACCTGCACATCTACGGTGGCGTTCACCAGCAACCCGTGATGGGTGCGGAGCAACCGCACCGTGCCGGTTGCCCACCCCATTGCCGACCCTTCCGGCACACCGTCGAAGACGGCCATCGGTTCATCCAGTTGAAACCGTCTGGTGGAGCCGGTGGGTTCCATCAAAAGCTGTGACACATTATAGAGCATTTTAATAAGGCTCGTGCCGGTTTATCCGAGTAGCCTAGGGGAAATTATAGAATCCTGAAGAGGATGTTTGTCAAGCAAATTCCACCCTAGTCAGTCCCAACGTGTGTTGGTAATGGGACGTCAAACCCAGTCATTTCCGCTTTCGCGGAATGACGGGAATTGTCCAGCAGACTGCGGGTAAAGCCGACGCATATTGAGAGTACCACCCACAGACAAAATTGCAAAAGTCTTCCCAGGGAACTAACTGCCATCATAGGCGCCGCCGTGGTAGCGCTCGTACAACCACTGGAAGGCTTCTACTCTTCCCCGGGGAGCGTTATTAAGATAGGCCCGGTAGATCTGCTCTTCGGTGATGGGTTCCGACCATCCGGTGGCCCGGGCTTGCAGGTACAGGTCCCGTATTGCTGCTGATGCGGCATCGCGCCCGAAGAGTTGGTAGATCTCCATCAGGAAAAACTCTCCCAAGTTATAAGCGCAGATGCCGCAGCTTTTGTATTTGTCCGGGTTGGTGTCGTCCATCCGCTGGAACTTGCTTATGGTTCCGGTCCCCCGGACTCTGCATTCGTCCTCCCAAACTTGATGCAACTGCAACCGGCGAGAGCTGATGCTCTGCCTGCCGAGCTGTTCCCTGGCGTAGTCGGGCAGAAATCCCTCCGCGCCTTCCGTAAACCAGGCCGGAGCCCCGGTATGGCCGCACCAGTATATGTGGCTCATCTCGTGAAACACGGTCAAGTCGAAGCCCCTGTTGTACTCCTGTGCGGTTATCGCCAGTTGATCGTTCAAGGAATGGCCGACACCCTTTTCCGGCTTCTCGCCCGCGCCCAGGCTAGGTTCGATGATGCCGATGACAACCGGGTTGTTCGGAAAGGGGGCCTCCATGAACTCTTCCAGCGCCCGCGCTATGTCTTCCATCAGTTCAATGCCATTGTCCCCTGGAGGAAAGGCACTGTGCTGGAACACCAGCAGCTTGACATCGCCTGCCAGTGGAAGGGCTATAGTCTTGGAGCGAACATGATGCGATTCGAGCGGGTCCCGGTACTGATGCGCCGAGCGATGTCTCGTCGCTTCAAGAACTGCAATAAGGGCCAGTTCCTCGTCGTCTATACCGTCGTCGAACCACGGTGTTCCGGGTAGCCCGGAATCCAGGCCTTCAGCAGGTGGCGAAGCCTTGCCAGCGCAGAGCACTCAAAGTCCGTACCCCCCTGCGGCCTCCAGCGATAGTCGCCCAACTTATCCGCAATCAGGTCATTTGTAGAATCGGAGGAGGTCACAAGATCGTGGACTTGCCTCAGGGTTTCCAATTCCTCCACCACAATCCCGTCCGCGAGCCAGGGGGGCGGTCAATAGGTTTCCTAGTAGTGCGGAATGCTCCGGCTCGGAAGTCTGGATCAGTTCCCGGATTCCATCCCCGCCATCTGGCAGGTCAAAGGGGACACAGCCGATCATCCAATGGCGGCTCACAACCCGAGGCAGATTTAATTCTGAGTCTGCGGCGCTTTCCAGCAATTCCCACAAATTGCGCAACCCCGACATTTCCAGAGGAGTAAGACCGTCCGCAACCCAGTAATAATCCATTAGCCTTGCAACGAGGGCAGAGTTCCTTGGGCCAGCCGCTTCAGCCGAATCATAAAGCTGGCTAAGCGACTCCCATTCTGCCGTCGTTACGCCATCACTGACCCAAGAATACGTTGGCGCCTTTCTCAGGAATATGGTGTTGAATCCCCGGGCGGCTTCCAACCACCGCCAGAAAATCCTCAGGTGATCCTGTTCGGCGGGCGTAACGCCATCGGCTACCCAAGGTAAGCCCGCCACTTCGTCCACGAAGGCGAAGTTCGCCGGTCCGGAGATGCTCAACAACTCTTCGAACCATCTCAGTGCTTCTAGCTCCTCGCTGGTAATGCCGTCGGCAACCCATGAGTAGCCTGCCAACCATTCCGGGAGGTTCGATCCCATCTGTTCGGCGACTTTCTGAAAGGCGAGGAAGTTGTCCAGAGCTTTTATCTCAACTGCGGTGATTCCGTCGGCAATCCAGGAATGGCCTGCCAGTTTCTCCGCCAGCGCGGGGTTTGCCTGGACTGGAGACCTCAACAATTCGTCAATTCCGAACAACGCCCTGGCCTCGATTCGGGTGACACCGTCGGCTACCCAGGGATATGCGGCTACCTTCCGGCCTAGGGCAGGGTCTGCTCTGTAAATGCCGGAAAGGTGACCTGCACCCTTGGCGACGTGTTGAATAGTTTCTCCACTGACGAACCCCTCGGAAGAGGCCAGCAATTCGGCAATGTTTGTATCATGGCTGGCGAGATCGGCTATCTCTGCTAGAGCAATTGCTTCGGCGGGGGTTATCCCGTCCGGCAGCCAGCGGTAACCGGACAGAAATTCCGCGAGTTCCATATCCACGGTTGCGGCGAGACGGATGGCGGCAACGCCTTGGTGAGCTTGGGGGCCAACTCCATTGAGGGTGTTCATCCATGGAAAAGCAGCGGTTTTCACGGACAGTTCTGGGTATTCTCTTGTCAGGGACGCTAACTCTTCCAGCAGCAATTGCTCCGCCTCCGTAACCTCGTCTCCCAGCCAGGGGAGTTGAGCCACTGCTGCGCCCAATGTGGCGTCCTCTTCCCATATCGCCTTGATGGCGACCGCAGCAGAGGAGTGAGTGTGGTCCGGCGGAGAGTCGAACCACTCCAGATACAGGGAGGACGACGGTACGGGAGTCGGCGTAGGTTCGAGGGTGGGCGTAGGCGATGGCGCAGGAGTCGCAGTCGGCGCGGGTTTCGGAGTTGGTGGTGGCGCATGGGTCGGGGACGGCAAAGACGTATCGGTTGGCAAGGATACAATTGGCGCGGGAGTAGACGCAGGCGCGGGGGCCAGAGTCGCCCGCTCAGGCGTTCAACCCGGCTGAGACTGGCGGCCGCCAGTACAACTACTGCCAGAAGCGACAACAGAAACGGCAAAGGACTTTTCATTTTCTTGATGCAATTGAATCTTGGGAAGCAATTCCCGATAGACTGTCGGTGAACTGCAGCTTAAGGAATAAGTCTGACTATCGAATACTCGCTTTGCTGTTTTGTGTACGCTGATTGGTCTGGGGTGCTCTAGAGCATCGTTCTAGAGATGGCTTACTTCCTGGCGGACGGCGATGCCGCTAAGGCGCGGTTGCCGCCGCCGCCGGTATGGGGTAGTCTAAATTGGGGGTTGGAATATGACTACTCCGATCATAGTAGTGCTGATTGACGGGTTTGACCCCGAATATCTGGATGCTTGCCCCGCGCCCAACCTGTCGGCCATGGCGCAGCGCGGTTTCCGGGTGGACGGGCGCGGCATGACGCCCAGCGTCACCAACGTCAATAACGTATCTCTGGTAACCGCCAGCTACCCGGAGCGCCACGGCATCACCTCCAACTACTGGCTCGACCGGCAACGCGGCGAAGAGTTCTACATGGAGTCCGGCGAGTTTCTTCGCGCCGAGACCATGTTCCAACGGGCCGCGGCCGCCGGGCTGCGCTCCCTGCTGGTGACGGCGAAAGACAAGCTGCGCCGTCTGCTCAGTGACGGAGCCACGGTCAGCATTTCTTCGGAGGAACCACCGGGATGGGTGGTTGACGGTGTGGGCGAACCGCCCCCCATCTACTCGCTGGAGGTCAACCGCTGGGTGCTGGACGCCGGGCGCTACGCCATGTCCCGGGAGCCTTTCGACCTGGTGTACCTGACCACCACCGACTATGCCATGCACACCTACGGCCCTCAGCACCCGGAGTCGGCCCGCCACGTGGCCCTGCTGGACGAGGGTTTGGGCGCGATCCTCGGGCAATCCCCCGAATCGCGGATGCTGGTCACCGCCGACCACGGGATGTCGGACAAGTCACGGATGCTGCACCTGCCCGGCGAACTGGCCCGCTACGGCATCAAGGCCCGTGCCGTGCCGGTCATCAAGGACCGTTACGTCGTCCACCACTCCAACCTGGGCGGCAGCATCTACGTGCATCTGGACAGCTCTGCCGACCTCAACGCCGCCCTCGACGCCCTGCGCAACCTGGACGGTGTGGAAAACGCCCTGCCCGTCGAAGAGGCGGCGCAGCGCTTCCGGCTGATGCCGGAACGCATGGGAGACATCCTGGTGCTCGCCGACCCTGCCACAGTCTTCGGCGACCCAGGCGAGGTTACCATGCCGCCGGGCCTGCGCTCCCACGGGTCCGCTCACGAGACCACGGTGCCCATCATCGGCTGCGGCCCCGGCCTTGACCCCACCCGATTCCACGAGAACCTGGACGTGGGCCGCTACGTCTTCGAGGATATATTGCCACCACGTCCAAGCCTGTGACCCAATTCCCTCCCCCTTGAGGGGGAGGGTTGGGGCGGGGGTGAAATCCTCGCATCAAACGCCGTACCCAACTGCCTAACTACTACAACTGCCTAACTACTAATTGGAAAGGCTGCATGACTGCCATTCGCGTTGCCGCGCCCGCCACCACCGCCAATCTCGGCCCCGGCTACGACTGCCTGGGCATGGCCCTCGACATCTGGAACACCGTGGAGGTGGAGCCTCTGCCGGATGGCGAGGCCCCGTCGGTCAGCGTCTCCGGCGAGGGCGCGGGCGAGTTGGAGAACGGGCCGGAGAACCTGGTCTACCGTTCCATGGAGTTCCTGTACCGCGAGCTGGGCCGCCCCATGCCTCCGCTCAGGGTTCGCTGCGACAACGAGATACCACTGGCCCGCGGGCTGGGCAGCAGCGCCGCCGCCATCGCCGGGGGGCTGGCCGCCGCCAATGCCCTCGCCAATATGAATGAGGACGGCGGCGGGTTTGTGGCCCGCGACCTGCTGGAAATGGCCGCCACCATCGAGGGCCACCCCGACAACGTCGCCGCTGCCGTGATGGGCGGCCTGCAATTGGTAGTGACGGAAGCGCAGGATACCAGGGAGAATACACTGTACACCGTGCCGGTCAGCGTCCCCGCCGCCATTCACGCCGTGCTGTTCATCCCCGAAACCCGCATCGCCACCGCCGACGCCCGCGCCGTGCTGCCTCAGCAGCTATCCGTTGCCGACGCCGTGCATAACATGGCCCGCGTCGCCCTGCTGGTGGCCGGGATGGCCACCAATCATCCCGAATACCTCTCCGTCGCCACCCAGGACAAGTTGCACCAGCCCTACCGCCAGCCCCTCTTCCCGGCGATGAAGCTGCTGATGAAAGCGGCCCTCGACGCCGGGGCCTTGGGCGCGTTTCTGTCCGGCAGCGGCTCCACCGTCCTGGCCCTGACCCAGGGCCGCGAGATGACCGTCGCCTACGAGATGGCCGAAGCCGCCCGCCAGGCGTCCGTCGAAGGCACGGTGAAGGTCACGCAACCCACGGCGCTGGGCGCGCATCTGGTATCGTAATGACAACGTAAAGTTGGATGGATGATGATATGGGAGTATTTAGTGTGCCCATAGAAGTGGGCAATCTCGGGGGCGGAGATATGATAGGGGTATCTGTAGTAGTTGATACCGGGGCCATCCATACGATGCTGCCCGAATCGTTGTTGACGCAAATGCGCATTCAGCCCATGCTGGAACGGAGTTTCGGATTCGCAGACGGCAACGAACAAACACGTGGCGTAGGATTCTGTCGCATAGTCTGGGAAGGCGATGAAGCCGTTTGCCCAGTTATTTTTGGCCCCGAAGGGAAATATCTGATGGGTGCGACCACGCTGGAGATCTTTGACTTAGCGGTAGAACCGGGCGAACACAGGCTGGTTCCGCGGATACACTACGAGCGGCCCTATTGATTAGGGAAAAGCCTCTGTGCCCCCGCGTTGAAAAACATTTGTGAGATAAACCCCTATGCCCCTCATAGTCCAGAAATACGGCGGCTCCTCCGTGGCCGACGCCGGGAAGATCCTCAGCGTGGCCCGGCGCATCGGCGCGGTGCGGCAGGCGGGGACGGACGTGGTGGCCGTGGTGTCGGCCATGGGCGACACCACCGACGAACTGATCGAACTGGCCCATAGCGTTTCCCGCGAACCCCACGCCCGCGAGCTGGACCTGCTGCTATCCACCGGCGAGCTGGTTTCGTGTACCCTGCTCACCATGGCCCTGCGGGAGCTGGGCCACGAGGCCATCAGCCTCAGTGGACCGCAGGCTGGCATCCACACCGACACCAGCTTTGGACGCGCCCGCATCAGCCGCATCGAGGCGGGGCGGGTGCGCCGCGAGCTGGCCGCCGGACGCATCGTGGTTGTCGCCGGGTTCCAGGGCATCACCGCCGAAGACGACGTAACGACGCTGGGCCGCGGCGGCTCCGACACCACCGCCGTCGCCATCGCCGCCGCCCTGGAAGCCGACCGCTGCGAAATCTATACCGACGTCGAGGGCATTTACACCGCCGACCCCCGCATCGCGCCCGACGCCCGCAAGCTGGACGAGGTAGGCTACGAGGAGATGCTGGAGCTGGCCAGCCTGGGAGCCAAGATGCACCCCCGCTCCATCGAGTTGGGCGGCGTCTACCGCGTTCCCATCTACGTCGCATCCAGTTTCAGCGACGCCCCCGGCACGCTGATTCACGCCGTCGGCAACGGCCCGTCCGACGCCTTCACCACTCCCATCACAAGCGACGACACTGTCCCCGGTAGGGGCGGGTTTGAAACCCGCCCCCACACAGGCGACGATACTGCCGAGAATCAGATGGAAGACAGAATCAAAGTAACCGGAATCGCCTACAACGCCAACGTCGCCAAGATAACGGTCCAGGGCGTGCCCGACCGGCCCGGCCTTGCCGCCGCCCTGTTCGAGCCGCTGGCCGACGCGAGCATCAGCGTGGACACCATAGTGCAGAACACCGGGGGAGACCAGTCAACCGACATCAGCTTCACCGTCAGCCGCACCGATTTGCCCGCAGCCGTTCGCCTGGTAGAATCTGTGGCCCCGCAAATGGGCGCCGCCGGGGTGGTCAGCGCGGCAGATCTGGCTGCGGTCAGCATCGTCGGCTCCGGGATGCAGAACACGCCGGGCTACGCCTCGCGGATGTTCCGCCTGCTGGCCAACGGCGGCGTCAACATAGATATGATCACCACGTCGGAAATTCGTATCTCCTGTATAATCTCGGAAGCCCAGGGACGCGATGCTGTACGCCTGCTTCACGAAGGCTTCCATCTCGACAGGGAGTGACGAGCGGCTCACTGGATACTGCCCTTTGACCTTTTCACCCCCATCCCAACCTTCCCCCTTGAGGGGGAAGGAGTTGTAGGGATAGGAATGACCCCAACGCCCCACCTGTCCGTCGTCATACCGGCCTACAACGAAGAAATCCGCATCTCCCGCACCATCCGCGAGATTGTCGCCTACCTCAGTGAGCAGAACTACGAATGGGAGATTGTGGTGGCCGACGACGGCAGTTCCGACGCCACCTCCCGGCTGGTGCCTCAAGCAGCCGGTGGCGACCCGCGAGTTCGGGTGCTGCCGCTGGAGCACCGGGGCAAGGGCTGGGCCGTCAAGAACGGTATGCTGGCCGCCTCCGGCGAGTTCCGGCTGCTGTCCGATGCCGACCTGTCCGTCCCCATCGCCCAGGTTGAGCGGTTGTTGCCGCCACAGGCAGCGGGCGTGGACGTTGCCGTTGGCTCGCGGGAGTCCCCGGGCGCAGCCCGCTACGGCGAACCGGGCCGCCGCCACCTGATGGGCCGGGTGTTCAATGCTGTCACCGGCTGGTTCGCTGCCACTGGCCTGGCCGATACGCAATGCGGCTTCAAGTGCTTCCGGGCCGACGCCGCTCGCCTCCTCTTCACCCACGCGACGTTGGACGGATTCTCGTTTGACGTGGAAGTGCTTTATCTCGCCCGACGCTCCGGGATGACGTTGGCCGAAATCGGCGTGGACTGGCACTACCGCGAACACAGCAAGGTAAGACCCTTCCGCGACGCGCTTTCGATGACTATGGATTTGCTGCGTATCCGGTGGCGGCACCGGGGCTTTTCCGGGCGATAATATCCGCCGTCAGCAGTATTGCATATCGCCGGAAATCCAGCGTAAAATTCCCCGATTTCAGGCTGATATAGCTATTGACCGCCAGCGCGAAATTGATATAACTGTAAATGGGGACATTGGAATACTGACCCCCGGAGGATGCCGCCGTAAGGCGCTGCACTTGGAGGAGGTGCGGCGTTGGAATCCGGTTTCCAGCCGGGGCGCCAAATTATGGATGGAGAAGGATGAGCACCAAAATTCCTGCCGCCGCTAATGGAGCGAAGTTCAGGCGCGGCCTGGACCGTGAGGCGGTAAACCTTGCCCTGAAGGGCGATTGGGACCGCGCGGCCCAAGTCAACCGCGCCATACTGGAACTATTTTCCGACGATGTCGAGGCGATGAACCGGCTGGCCAAAGCCCTGATTGAATTGGGCAGTTATGAAGAGGCCGGCTCCGTTCTGGACCATTTGGGCGAAGTTGCGCCATACAACAACATCGCCCGCAAGAATCGCGCCCGCCTGGAGCAGATGCGCGCCCAGGTCAAGACTAATGACCGGGCCGTCGCCACCTCCCTCCATGCTCGCAGGGCAGCGGGAGCTCCGCAGTTGTTCATCGGAGAGAGCGGCAAGTCGGCCACGACCGTTTTGCGACAGACGCCGCGACGCCTCTCTCTGGCGCTGATCTCGCCCGGCGATCCGGTTTCGTTGCGGCTGGAGCACCATGCCCTGAACGCATACGCTGACGATGGCAAGTATCTGGGCCAAGTGGACCCGCGCCTGGGGCACCGCTTGAGCCGTCTCATCGAAGGCGGCAACACCTACGAAGCCGCCGTCATCGGGGTAAATGACGAAGGCATCAGCATCATCATCCATGAGACCCACCGCGACCGCAGCCTCCAGCACGTCGCGTCCTTTCCCACACGGGCGGCTACTGCTTCCGAACGTCGAGCCGACCGGGATGATGATCCTGCTGGCCGCATGACCGCCAGCGAAGAAGGCGCCGATGCCGACGAGGAAGAAGAGGAAGGCATAATAGACGAAGAGGAGTTACAGGCCGCCTGGAGCGAGAACGAATAAACGCGAATCCAGCAGCCTAATCAGTAAGCGGGGCCTTTCGTATTCCCCCCAAACCGGATCATGAGGGCAATGCGAGAGGCTTTCTCTTTGGGAGAGGAGGTTGAAGAAGGCCGAGGGCGAGTCCGCTAAACCATAAACACGGGAGCGTCGTCCCGGTTGATCCGCGTTTCCTCTGCCATTCCTTGCCGCAGGTACTTGGGCAGGGCAAACATTCCCCGGTGAGTTTCGGCATCGTAGTGCCGCAACTCCTTGTTGATACGCCGGGCAATGGCCGCCTCCAGTTCATCACCCTGCGTCTGTAGCAACGGGCCGTCGGAAGCAATGGTGAAGCCCCACAGCGTCTGGAAGGCCGGTATGTGCACCTGCGCCGCCGCTGTATGGGTAAATACATGGCTCAGGGTGTGGTAGATGCAGGTAAAGCATTCCTGGTGGGTGGAAAGTCCCGCCGGCCCCGACTGGGTTACCAGCACCCCGCCCGGATTCATCCGCGCTTTGGCGATGCGGTAGAATTCGTCGGTGTACAGCAGATAGGCAGTGCCTTCTTCCAAGGGATCCACCAGGTCCAGGATGACAACGTCGAAACCATCCCCCGGCGACTCCAGAAAGGCGCGAGCTTCCTGGTGCAGCAGGGTGAGGCGCGGGTCGTCGAAGCTGCCTTGATGATGGTTCGGCAGATGCGTCCGGCAAAGCTCCACCACTTCGCGGTCCAGGTCAATCATCGTTACGCTTTCCACGGAGCGATGAGCCAGCGCCTCGCGCAGCGTACCGCCCTCGCCCCCTCCGCCGATGAACACCGACTTGGGGTCGGGGTGGCACATCATCGCTGGATGCACCAGCGATTCGTGGTAGATAAACTCGTCCGACTCGGTGGACTGCGTTTTCCCATCCAGCACCAGGCTACGCCCGAAGACGCTGGAGTCCAGGACTTCCACCTTCTGATAGGCGGTGGACCCGGAAAAGAGCACTGACCGCAGCCGCAACATCACGGCCCAGTCCGGGGTAACGCTTTCGGCGAACCAGTTGCCAGTAAGTTCCATCTATAACTCCTTCCCCCTCGAGGGGGAAGGTTGGGATGGGGGCGAAAAGCTCAGGTGCTGACCGGTTGAGCGATCAATCCCCGTTCAATCTCTTTGATTTCCGCGTCCCGCGACTCCAACTGCTCCGCCAGCCGTTGCGCAGCCTCTCTCGGCAGGAAAGATGAGCCGCAGGAGAAGATGTCGGCGGCGGCATAGGCATATTCCGGCCACGTATGTATCGATATGTGAGACTCGGCGATGGCCAGGATGCCGGTGACGCCCTGGGGGCTGAAGTGATGAAAGGACTCTCCGACGACTGTGGCGCCTACGTCACGCGCGGCCGTCAGCATCGCCTGACGTATGTAATTGAGGTCGTTGAGCAGGGTGGGGTTGCAGTCCCTGAGTTCCAGCAAAACATGACAACCTAGAACCGTCAATCCACAAGTCCTCCCTTATATGGCATGAATCAATGTCGCTCCTGGTGTGGTCTAGTATTGGGCGACAGTTTGTAATTCTATATTGGAGACCCCCGGTAATCAATACCCGATACAGGCTATTTTATGTTTACTGACCTGAAAGATTGTTTGCCGGAACGGAATTTAACCCGTCCCGGCGTATAAACAGGTCATTTACGAAGTCGGCCGGCGTTACGGCTGAATCAGTACCCGCACAGCCCCGTCCGGGTCCTTGCGCTGGGTCAGCAGCCGGTGTCCTGCCTGCTCCGTCCACAGGGTTACATCGTAGATGTTCAGGGCGTCGGCCAGGATGGCCTCCACGAAGGACTCATTATCCTGCTCCATCTGGTGCGCCAGGGCGGCGATGACCCCGGCACAGCTCTTGCCACGCCCGTCTATGACCACCCAACCGTTGGACGACGTAACAGGGACGGTATCGGCGTGGACGCTGATTTCGCCGGTCTTGCGCAGGTCGAGCTGCCGCTTGAACTCGGCCACTGCCTCCCAGGCCACGGCCCGGCCCCGGTCGCCGGAGGAGCAGACCGCGCCCCGCACGCCCACGATGTCTGGGTTGATGCGGGCCAGTTCGTCCAGGTCGCTGATTTTCAGATGCCCCGACAGCGCGGTGCTCAGGCCCGCCTCCTTGCCCTCCAGCACAATCCGGCGCAGCACCGGCTCGGGCATGAAGTCGAACAGGTTGCGCCCGTCCTTGGTCAGCGTGTCTATCAGGAAGCCGTCGCACTCTCCGTCCTTGGCGAGCTGCACCATCAGGTGCGGGTCCAGCCCGCCCTCGTACAGCTCGTTGTCGGCGAACAGCGAGCCGACCAGCTTGGTGTTGAAACCGTCCAGAGCCCGGCGCGATTCCTGCAAGACTTCCGCCGCGGTGTCGTAATCGGCTACGCGGAACCCCACCTTGACCGATGTGGCGTCCATCATGCCCGCGGCGTACACCGCCATCGCCACCGTGCCGGCCTGGTTGGGCACCACGCCCAGCGTAACGCTGACATGCTTCTCCACCGGAATGATGCCTCGAACCTGCCTCACAGTGGAGGGATGCCCGGAGCCTACCAGCGCCTCTTGCAGGTTCTTGACGTCCACCACGTCGGCGCCGCCCTGCTCGGCCTCAAGCGCCTCCTCCACGTTCTGCACGCTGACCATCAGCAGCATTCCAGCCGCGAAGTTGTCGTTGCCGGTGAGCCATGCGGCGCGGTGCTGCGGGTCCGTCGGCCTGGCGTAAACCGGCTGCGGAGTGTAGGCCGGCCTTGGAGACTCGCTGCGCTCGGCAATGACCTCGGGCGCGCGGGTTTCGGCCACGCGGGGCTTCAACGGCTCCAGTTCCTCGCGCAACTGCATCTTCTCGCTGGGCGTCAGCTCCAGGATGGGCAGACGAGGCTTGCCGGCGGCCATGCCCATCAGCTCGCCCCAGTACTTCACCAGCGATATGGGCAGCGCCCCGTTGTACTTGTCCACCGTTCGCGTCCACCAGGCATCTGACAGCTCGTTGAGACGGCGAAGGTGCTGGTCGTAGAAAGCCTCGTCAAAGTCTCCCTTGCAGGCCCGTTCGATCCAGCGCACATAGTTGTTGGCGCCGGGGATGTCGAAGCGCCAGTCGGAGGTGTTGGCGAACATCACCTGCTGGTTGATGCCCAGCTCCTGCCCCTTGAAGTAAATCCACTCGTCGGGAGTGCTGATGACGGACTCCCGCCCCAGCGTAAGGTGCGCCTCAATGGAAATCTGCTGGTTGAAGCTGGCTTCCTTGACGCCCACCACGTTGGGCAACTGGCACAGCCGGGCCAGCCCGTTGACGCTCATGGTGATGCCGAACTGCGGCGAGTTGTAGAACATTATCGCCAGGTTGGAATGCTCGGCCAGCAGCCGGACGTACTCCACCACCTGGTCCTCTGTCTTGGTCACCATGTATGGCGGCGCGACGATGAGCAGGTCGTATCCCCTCCCCTCGGCGTGGGCGGCCAGCGACAGCATCTCCGGCGCCGAGGTGTGGGTGACGTGCGCTCCGATGGGCCAGGCCCCGTTTCCTGACGAAGACTGAGCTTCCTCGGCCACGGCGTCCATCACGTCCAGCCGTTCCTCGTGGGTCAGACTCCAGAACTCGCCCATGCCCCAGGTGCAGCCGGCCCCCACGGTGCCCAGGCTGCGGATGTGGCGGATGTTGCGCTTCATCCCCTCCCGGTCAAAGCGGTTATCCGGGGTAAAGGGCGTAATCAGCGTAGTCCACTGCCCCTTCAGTGTCTCCCAGGCCCACTCCTGGGCCTCATGCTTGCGGTAAGTTGCCATAAGCTGAACTCCTTCCGCCGACGATAGCTGCCGGCAGGTATGATTATTTTAGCGGGTAAGTAGTTTGTCTGAGCCGCTTTGTGGCTATTCTGCAATCTGCGACGTATTGGGCTGGCCGGGGGCCTGCATGGAGTCCGCCAGTTCAGGCGAGAGCAAGGCAAAGGCACGGTTCAGTGCCCAGCGCGCATCCGGCAGCCTTTCCTCGATGTCATAGGGCTCTGGATCAGTGGCCTGGAATCCTTCGCCGTGAGAGGCAACTATAAAGCCGGAAAAGAGGCGTTTGCCATCCGGTCCGTCGCTCATCCGCCGGACGAAGGTTCTTAGGTCTTGCTTGTTGGTCACTGTATAGCCATGGGATATGGCCGCTCCCAGGAAGGCTTGTTCCACGCTGCGCCAAATCAGCTTGCCGGATTCCCAAGCATCCCGTTTTTCCAAGGCCAGCAGGGCACGGTCAAAATAGCGGCGAGAATGAATGACGTGCCGCCGGACTTTCCCAGCGGTTTCACCTTCCGGCACGGTCGAGGGGAGATTGAAATCTACCGCCCTCCCGCTGTCGGCATCCAATTTCAACGTCAAGTTGCAGCTCTTGAGGGCGCCCACATCGAAAACTACCCGCCAGAAATCCTCCTCTCGTTTGGCTGATACCGGAAGGCGATAGCGGTAATGGCTGGACAGGAACTCGTCCGCAACAGTGACCGCGTCTTCCGCTGTCGTTATCATTACCATATTCATTAGCCCTCGACCTGGGAATCTTCCATTGCCGCCGGCGGAAGCAGACTGAAGGCGCGGTTAGTCAGACGTTGTACCGCCGGAATTATATCCGCTACATCTTCGGTTGCATGAGTGATGTCGTAGAAATTGTCGTGAAGTTTCTCGACCTCTTCGAAATCTCTGCGCAAGGAAGAGTCTCCCATAGATTGGCTCATTCCAAGGACAAAGTTTTTCAAGTCCCTGTGAGTCCTGACATTGCGTCGACGCAACTCTGCCACAGCATGGAACGCCTGCGCCATGCTCCCCCATAGCAACTCACCGGCTTTCCCTGCTTCTCCGTCTTGCAAAGCGATAATGGCATTGCCAAGGTACTGGCGGGAATGAGCAATATGCCGCCGAACCGCATCAAGCTGGGAGGTGTAGCCGATATCATCCCCTCCGGTGGTCAATTGTCTGAATCTCCTGCCTCCATACCCTCGGTTGTTTCTGGGTAGTCCAAGCCGACAAATTCCAGTATTTTACCGCTGGCGCAGTCAACCTTCATCTTAATTTTCCGGGTGGCGACAGCTCCAACATCGAACAGCACCGTCCAGCTATCTCCGTTGTTCCGGGCTGTTAATGGGTGTTTCCAAGTGTAATAGCGAGACAAAAAGTCATCCGCCATCATGATAGCGTCTTCGGCCGTTTCTACTATCGGCATCGTCTTCATTCCATTTTGTCCGGGGCAGGAGCAGGTTTCAGGTCCGCCCCTGCCCTAGGGTAATGACCTCCGTTAGCTAATCCTCATCCCCGTATTGCGCCTTCAGCGAGTCCACCACAGCCGGGTCAGCCAGCGTCGTCGTGTCGCCCAGCGCCCGGCCCTCGGCCACGTCGCGCAGCAGGCGGCGCATTATCTTGCCGCTGCGGGTCTTGGGCAGCTCCGCGGCGAAGTGGATGTCGTCGGGGCGGGCCATGGCCCCTATCTTCCCGGCGACGTGGGCCTTCAACTCGACTACCACGTCGTCGGATATATCCACCCCGTCCTTGAGCGTTACAAACGCGACTACAGCCTGCCCTTTGACCTCGTGGTCCTTGCCGATGCAAGCGGCCTCGGCCACCTTCTGGTTGTCCACCAGCGCGCTCTCCACCTCCATGGTGGCGATACGGTGGCCCGACACGTTGATGACGTCGTCCACCCGGCCCAGCAGCCAGAAGTATCCGTCCTCGTCCAGCCTCGCGCCGTCGGCGGTGAAGTAGATGCCGCCTTCCTGTAAATCGGTATAGCGTGACCAGTAGGTATCAATGAACCGCTCCGGGTCGCCGTAGACCCCGCGCAGCATCGAGGGCCACGGGCGCTTGACCACCAGGTAGCCGCCCGCGCCAAGTCCGACGGGATTGCCTTCTGCATCCAGAATCTCGGCCTGAATGCCTGGAAAGGGCCTGGTGGCGGAGCCGGGTTTCAGCGTGGTAAGGCCAGGGAGCGGCGCAATCATCATGGCCCCGGTCTCCGTCTGCCACCAGGTATCCACCACCGGGCAGCGGCCCCCGCCGATGTGCTCCCAGTACCAGACCCACGCCTCCGGGTTGATTGGCTCGCCCACGGTGCCCATCAGCCGCAGCGACGACATATCGTGCTTCTGCGGGTAGCCTTCGCCCCAGCGCATGAAGGTACGGATGGCCGTGGGCGCGGTGTACAGGATGGTCACCCCGTACTTGGCGACGATGGCCCAGAAGCGGTCGCGGTCCGGGTAGTCGGGCGAACCCTCGTACATCACCGTGGTCGCGCCGTTGGCCAGCGGGCCGTAGACGATGTAGCTGTGCCCGGTCACCCAGCCGATGTCGGCGGTGCACCAGTAGATGTCGTCTTCCTTGATGTCGAAGACCCACTTCGTCGTCGCCATCGTCCCCAGCAGGTATCCGGCGGAGGTGTGGACGATGCCCTTAGGCTTGCCGGTGGTGCCGCTGGTGTAGAGCAGGAACAGCATATCCTCGCTGTCCATAGGTTCCGGCTCGCAGGTCATGGGCTGGCCTTCCATCAGGTCGTGCCACCAGATGTCGCGCCCGTCCACCATCTTGTCGTCGGCGGTTCCGGTGCGCCGCAGCACTACAACCTTCTCGACGCTGGGAGCGCCGTCCAGCGAGTCGTCGGCGTTCTGCTTGAGAGGTATGACGCCGCCGCGCCGCCAGCCGCCGTCGGCGGTGATGAGCAGCTTGGACTCCGAGTCGTTGATGCGGTCGCGCAGGGACTCGGCGCTGAACCCGCCGAAGACCACGCTGTGGGGTGCGCCGATGCGGGCGCAGGCCAGCATGGCGATGGGCAGTTCTGGGGTCATGGGCAGGTAGATGGTCACCCGGTCACCCTTCCTGATGCCCAGGTTCTTCAGCCCGTTGGCGAACTGGCAGACCTCCCGCAACAGGTCGCCGTAGGTGTACACCTTCCAGTCGCCCGGCTCGCCCTCCCAGACGATGGCGGCCTTGTTGCGCCTGCCATTTTTGACGTGGCGGTCGATGCAGTTATAGGACACGTTGAGCTTGCCGCCGATGAACCACTTGGCGAAGGGGGCGCCGCTCCAGTCCAGCACCGTATCCCACTTCTGGAACCAGTCCAGCCCCTCGGCCAGCCCGGCCCAGAACGCCTCCGGGTCGGCAGCCGCCTTGGCGTAAATATCCGGGTCGGCCATGTTGGCCTTCGCCGCGAAATCTGCGGGCGGAGGAAAGCTCCGCTCCTCCTGAAGCAGTGCGTCAATGCCGCCGGTGTTCTGAACCATCGCTACCCTCCTGGTCTAGTCGTTGACCTGATTTAACCGTTGGCGAGTTGCCAACTTTGCACTATGTCATCGAGTCCTGTCCTATAAGGTTCCGTTCCACCAGTATAAACGCTGGGGAAACGGTCCAATAAGCGGGTCAACTCCAGCATGGCTGGGCTAATCCAACCGATGGTTTCGAGGATTAAGGCGTGCCGAGGCTGCAAGTCTTGCCAGTGCCAAATGGGTTCGTGATGGAAGACACGGTTGCGGAGGCGGCGGATGTTGTCAAGGCGGGCATAGGTATTTCGGCGCGTTCGTTGCTTCTTTGGCCAATAGGGGAATACTGGTTCCAGCAGTTTTGGCCAAAGGACCTGCTCGTACCTGCTTCTAAACAGGCTCTGCCAGAATCCGAGGGTGAGATTAGCTACCAGATCGTTGACACCGACCATCCGTCGGCTTTGTCTCATCTGGTTGGCTAACTTGTTCAGCGGTTCCAGTTCATTAAGATGCAGGTGTCTTTTGAACCAATCGTCAACGCCAAATTCCTGAACAGCCGCATCGTGAATGCTGTTGCGAAGGGAGATTTCGAGGCAATTCAGAGCCGGGTATAAGCTCTCGCATAACGCGATATTCCAGAGGTAGGTTCCATAGGCTTCAGATTGGTTATTCGGATTGTTGTTGATATAAGGGGTAAACCTGTTCCTGGAAATAGCGGTAGTGAGGATGGAAAAGAAATCTGCTTTAGCCATTTGACGAGGCTGATCCTGTGTGTTAAGTTATTATATGTAGGCCCCGGGGTGTCCTCTCCCGTGCTTTCTGCAGGAAGACGGTGACGATCCCGGGGTATGGTTTTTCAACCCTTCGTTGATACTCGCCGCCGTCGGCCTGCACATTCTACCATCCCTAGCCCCGGCGCATCGCCCGTGTTTCCATCCTTTCCTGCCCCTCAACCCTTGCCCGATAGCGTAGAATCCCGTCACTATGGATTCGCGCAGTCGTTCAGCAGCAACCCCCAACCGCCCTGCGAGCTACCCGCTTGACCGCCCTTAGCGCGACCACCGCCAGCGGCCCCCTGCTCACCGGCGGGCGTTGGCGCTTTGCCCTGCTCGGCGCAACCGCCGGGCTGGCGATGTTCCTCGCGGCCCTCGACTTCTCGGTCAACGTGGCCCTGCCGGAGATTGCCGCCGACCTGAACGCCGACCTCCAGAGCGTTCAGTGGGCGCTGGTGGTGTTCATGGGCATCCGGGCCAGTCTGGTTCTGGGCGCAGGCAGCTTCGCCGACCGCTTCGGCCTGCGCCGCGTCTACCTCTGGGGCGGGCTGGCCTACCTCGTCTCCATGTTCTGCATCGCCCTGTCTCCGGACCTTGCCTCGGTGGTGGGGTTCCGGGTGCTGCACGGCATCGGCACCGCCTGTATGTACGCCGTCGCCCCGGCCATCGCCGCCAACCTGTTTCCGCCCCACCGTCGCGGCTTGAGCATGGGCTTCACTGCCGGCAGCCTGGCTATGGGGATGGTTGGCGGCACCATCGGCGCAGGGCTGCTGGTCGGGGCTGGCTGGTTCGGTCACGATTGGCAGTGGGTCTTCTGGGGAAGAGTGCCCTTCATGGTGGCGGCCCTCATCCTGGCGTGGCTCTTCCTAGACCGTGATCCTCCGTTGTCGGCAGGCCCCGCCGGTGCAGAGCTGACGAAAGGCCCCGCCTTTGACCTGACCGGAGTGTTCACGTTGGCCGGAGGGTTGATCTGCCTCATCATCGGGCTGCGCTTGGGCCGCGACCTGGGCTGGGACTCGTGGCCCGTGCTGACGATGCTGGCGCTCACACCGACGCTGTTTGCGCTATTCTGGAGCATTGAGCGGAGGGCCGAGTGGCCCGTCCTGCCTCTGGCCTTGCTGCGGAACCTCGGCTTTGCGATTTCCAGCGCCGGCATGTACTTGGCCTTCTTCGGGGCCTTCGTGGTCTGGTTCATCTTCCCCTTCTACGTGGCCGATACACTGAACAGAGGGCCGGTGGTACTGGGTGGACTGCTGGCTGCGTCCTCCCTGCTGGCGACTGTGTTCTCCCTGCTGGGCGGCTGGCTCACCGACCGCATCGGAACACAGCCCGTCGGCGCGGTGGGGATGCTGGTGATGGCGGCGGGGTTGGCGTGGATGGCCCTGCTAAACGAGGAGTCCGCCCTGACCCAGGTGTTGCTGAGGGCCTGCATCGTGGGCATCGGGCTGGGAACCTTCCAGGCGGCGGCTTACGCGCTGGTCATGCGCAGCGTCGAGCCTGCGCGATTCGGCACGGCGGGCGCGATGCTGTCGCTCACCCAGGCGCTGGGATCGGTCACGGCAGTGGCCATCGTGGGCGGCATCTTCGCCATGCGCAGCGACCATCACCTCGCAACGCTGGCCGGAACAGCAGGCGCAGAGGGCGCGGCCTTCGTCCTCGCCTACCGCGACGTGTTCCTGATTGGTGCTGGTGTGGCGACATTCGGCGCAGTGGTAGCCGCCTTCGGCAGACCGCCGCGCAACACCCCCTAAATCGGCCCCTCCGGCGCCAACCCCAGCGCCACACGCCCGTAGTCGCGCCCGCCCAGGTCCATCACCAGCCCGTCGCGGTGGGCCACGGCTTGGGCGTCGCGGTGGAAGCGTTGCAGGGGCGTTGAATCGAAGATGCCGTGGCCGCCGCTGATGTCGAACAGCCGGTTCACCGCCTGCTGGCAGAGCTGGACGGTGAACGCCTTGTCGCGCCGGAACTTGGCCCGTTCCAGCAGCGTGAAAGGTTCGTCCGCCTTGCCCTTCCGCAGTATCTCGCGGATGTCCTGCTGCATCACCGTCAGGGCGGCGTCGGTCTCGGCGCTGGCCTGGGCCAGGCGGGTGTGGACGGCAGGCGAGTCGGCGGTCCTGCCGGGGCCGGAGGTCCCTTCCAGCCGCGCCGTGAACTCGTCAATCATTCCCTGCGCTATGCCTATCATCGGGCCAACGAGGTCCCAGCCCAGCAGCGTACCGACGGGCACCCGGTAGCGTGACTGGCCGTGCAGTTCCCAGCCGGTCCAGTCGCCGTTGCCGGCGGTATTCACGTCGAGGATACGGTGATTCGGGATGAAGGCGTCCTCGGTAACAATATCCTTGCTGCCGCTCCCGCGCAGCCCGGACACATACCACGTATCCACTATCTCGAAGTCGCCGCGCGGCACCAGCACCCAGTTGCGCTCGCCGATGTTGGGCGCGCCCAGCATCACCCAGCCCGCGTGGTCGCACCCGCTGGAGAACTCCCACCGCCCTGACAGCCGGTAGCCGCCCTCAACGGATTCGCAGGTCGACTTGCCGGGGTTCAGGGAACTGGACAGTAAGGTGTCGGGACTCTCGCCGAACACTTCCTGCTGAGCTTGAAGCGGCCAGTAGCCCACCAGCCAGGCGTGCGCAGCCCACAGGCCGTAGCACCACGAGGTCGAGGGGCAGCCCCGGCCCAGCTCGGCGGCAATGTCCAGGGCAAGAGCGTAGCTGACATCCAGACCGCCGAACTTCCTCGGCACCCCGATGCGGTGAAGCCCGGTTGCCAGCACGTCGCTGACCGTCTCATCCGGTATGCGACGCAGTTCCTCGGTGCGGTCGGCTCTCTCCTTGAGAACCGGGACGAGGTCGGCCGCCCGATGCAACAGTTCCGCGTCGGTCGGTGCTACCATCGCTTGTAGGGCAGGAACTTGCCCGACATGGTGACCTTCACCCGGTCGCCGTGTTCGTGGTCTTCTTCCTTGTCCACGTTCATGGTGAAGTCTATGGCGCTCATAATGCCGTCGCCGAACTTCTCGTGGATGATGTCCTTCAGCGGCATACCGTAGACCTGCATAATTTCGTAGAAGCGGTAGATGAGAGGGTCGGTGGGAACGACCGGGCCGAGGCCCTTTGCGGGAGGCTCGGTAAGCTCATCGGCAACTTCGGAGCCGACCCCCAGGACTTCTGCCAGCTTGAGGGCTTCGTCCTGCGGCGCGCTGGCCTGCCGGTAGAGCAGGGCGGCAACCCATACCTCGTCCCGGTCTATCACCTTCCCCAGGTCTGCGAAGCTCAGTCCGGCGGCCTTCTTGGCCGCCAGCAGCGCCCGCGTCGTGTCTGACGTTTCCAAACGTACCCTCCGGTCAGCGTGGCGGTTATGTACGAATCTTTCGACAAGCTCAGGACAGCGCGAAGTATAGCACCTGGATTTTTGCGAGAATGGAATCCTAATTCCCATCCGAAAATGGATTTATCACACGGAGTCCATCATAGTCCTGTTGGTGGCTCAAGTCTTCCGAGTACACCGCTTCGCAGCCCAGCATTCCTGCTGCCGCCAGGATGGCGGCATCCCAATAGGACAGTCCGAATTTCTGTTTCATTTCGGTTGCCCTGTTGAATAATTCTATCGTGATTTCCTGGATCGGCAGTTCCCTGAACCCTCGCAGGAAGTTCATGGCTTCCTCGTGGGTCAAGCCTGCTGGCCCCCCGGCCCTGATGGCTATGTTGTAGAACTCTTGCAGAACCTGAACGGAGATCGCCAGGTCCGCTTCTTTCAACACTGAAGCCGCTTTGGCCCTCTTCAGCACATCCTCGGCCCGGTTGCTGACGGCGTATACTAGGACATTGGTATCAACGAGACGCATTTCTGTTGTACAACTCTTCCCTGCTCGGAATCTGGCTGGTGTCGATGCCCACCCCTTTTCTCTCGAACCTCGCGAGAATTTCGTCCAGGTACTTGGCCCGTCTTTCTGGTTCTGTCGCGTCCCTTTCCGAAGGAGGTTGCAGATGCTCGGTCAGAAGGCCCCTAATCATCGCTTCCACCGTAGTCTCGTTCTCTGCCGCCTTGAGCCGCGCTCGTTCGTGCGTTTCTTCGTCCACTGATATTCTGATAGTCTTCACGGCATTCTCTCAGTAATCTGTTGTCAATCCGGCGTCCTGTGGTTCTGCTCTGATCCACCAGCGTTAGAACCGGCAGTTGTCGCCGCAGTCGTCCTGGCGCCCCAGCAGTCTGCCGATGCGGATGCGGTTACGGGCGAACCAGCGATAGAAGACATCGAAAGCCGGGCGCGCCGGCCACCAGCCCGTCCAGTTCATCAGCCAGCCCAGGCCGGCCAGCCGGTAAGCCTCGCGCAGGCTGTCCATCCCCACCGTGACGCTGCCGTCGGGCCGGATGCCATACAATGCGGCGTCCACCTGGTCGTCGCTGAGGCCGAATCCGGCGGCGTCGAAGTCCTGCGCCGCGATGTCCACCGCTTCGATGACTTCCGGACGGCGGCGGTGGAGCCACAGCACTTCCCGGCTGCAAATCGGACACGCGCCGTCGTACAACAGGCGATACCGCTCCTTCACTTCCATATCACCTCCGCCGTGCCTGATTATCCTGTCATCCACTATCTATTTTACTTGGGATGTGGTGAGCGCATAACCCCGCAAATGTCTGAACTGTGATTTCTTTGATGCTATGATTACCATGATTTTTACCCCCGCAATCACGGTAATCACTGAATCACACGAATCACAGTTCAGACTCACGCGCCTTGACCGGCGTGGCTGCGATTGGTACACTTGCTTGCAGTGCGGGCGGTTAGCTCAGTTGGTTAGAGTACTTGCTCGACACGCAAGAGGCCAGTGGTTCGAGTCCACTACCGCCCACCATAGTGTAAGTTAGACAGTACCGGCACCCGCAAAGCCAATTCTTCCATGTCCCTGCCGGGGATCCGGCTGTCGTCCGGCATCGGAATCGAATAGCGGATGACAGCCCTGCCAGGGGCCACGTCGATCTCCTTGACAAAGGACCTGATGAAGGCCCGCGACTCGGTGAGGTCGCTCTTCAGCAGGAAACCTCGTATGTCTTGGGCGTAGGCTGCAATGGTGTCCACGTCGTCCAGGACCTTCCGCCGCTCGTAAAGCAAAGCTCGTGTCTCTTCCGCCGCGATTTCCAGCTTCTCCTCCTGCTCCTTGTGCTTCCGCAGACGGGGCAGGATGTCGTTGATCTCCAGGTCGGTGTTCTCCACCGCGTGCCAGAGCCGATCCATCTTGCGCCGGACCTCGGCCAGTTCCGCTTCCAGTGTCTCCAACCTTTCCCGCTGTTCCCGGGCCATCCCGTCCATCTCCTCGTCCACCAGACGCACCAGGTCCCGGATGTTGCTCTCGGTGAGGATGTTGTCCCGGATCTGGTCGACAATCATCCCCTCGAACTTCCTGGCATTCAGCCTGGGAGCGTCGCAGGCCCCGCTGCCCTGCTTCGTCAGGGACTGGCAGACGTAGTAGGCGAACTGGCCGCTCTTGGACTCCTGGCCGGAGAGGGCCTTGCCGCAGGTCCGGCACCTGACGATGCCGCTGAGCAGGTAGGAACTGGCGGAGCGCCGGGGATGGGAGTGGACCGGCGATCTTGACTCCAGCAGAGCCACCACGCGGTTGAAGGTCTCTCGGGACACCAGGGCGGGGAAGGCGTCCTCCACCCGTACCGGCGGGGCCTTGTCCTTGGATTGAACGCCCCAGACCGCGGTGCCGGTGTAGACCTCGTTGGTCAGCAGCTTGTATAGGGTGGTCTTGCGCCAGGACTTCCCGGTGGGGCTGGAGATGCCCTCGTTGTTCAGGGTCTTGGTAATGTCCAGCAGGGTCTTGCCGGAATCGGCCATCTGGAACATGCGGCGCACCACGGCGGCCTCGGCGTGGTTGACCTCCAGGATGGGCCGCTTCTTGGCGCCGTCCTGGATCATAACCCGGTTGTAGCCGTAGGGGGAGCGGCTGGAGACCCAGAAGCCCCGGGAGGCCGCTTCCCGCATGCCCCGCCGAACTTCTTCGGCAAGCTTCTCTGTTATCCAATCAACACCAAAAACTTCGGTATTCCTGGCAGGTGGAACTGAACAACCCTGTGAATGGCAAGTTGTAGCTCCCTTTTGCTCGGGGTTAGTACCGGGGCTGCATACCGCTTGGGACAAATTCTCCGCTTCCTTTCTTCCAGTGCGGGGCTTGTCGTGTGGACGCAACCAGAGTTCTCTGTCTTCCAATCGACACGACAAATTGAGGTTCTCATGGGCAGTCGATTTGGATGCAACATGGGTTGAGTAGGTGTAGCAGACCTAGAGAGGCTACAGACCTCTCATTTTTGGTACATCGAAGAATAGGTCTCCCGGTCCGCCTACGAATTCAAACTTTCTCAGATCGGAGCTATTTTGACGGTAGGCGGCGATGGCTGCCGCTTGTTCCGTCTAGCGAGGGACGCACTGCTTCAAGTGCCACAGAGCAGTGGGTCTCTCCCTCCGACGCCAGCCCATCAACCTCCTCTTCGGGTGATGGTCCCTCCAATCACGGCAGGCGTCGTAGGTCCCCCGCCCACCCGTGATGACTGCCGTCCACCTGCACCCAGCATCGCCCTCTCTCCGTGTCTGCCGTCGCACACTTTGCGTGCCGGTCATGAATCAGCGGGTGTTACGAAGTCCTCACGCATTCGATATGCCACCGACGACCCAGCGTCAACAAGCTCGTCCAAGATGAACAAGACCGCCATTCTCAAGCTCGGATCCGCTTTCAACCTCTGCGGTTCTGCGTAAACATAGCGCTGGAGCAATATTTCCAGAAGGAAGATCGTGTTCTCGCTGTCAAGCAAAGCGATGGGTTGCTCGGCATCCCTCAGAATGGCCTCGACTACGCCAAATGACTTGGGGAGTGACCTCTCCCCAATCCTATACAGATAGCGCAGGTATGACTCTAGTATCGGAGCTGTCGCAGGCAGCGACGGCACCAGTTCACAAACTTCTTCTTCGTGCCCATCTAACCCGCGCCAATAACGAATATCGTCTCTCCAATGACGATTCAACAGAATGCTGTTGATTAACTTCACACCTTTTGATCTCGTGCTGATGACTTTGTTCAGCCACTCGGCGTTAAGAGTTCGCGTCGCGAGCTTAGTCCATATATCCCAGAAACAGGTGGCTTTCGGGTGCGCCTGATCCATCGCGAGAACTAAGGCTTCAACGAAGTCTGCTACTTCATCTGGCCGTTCATCAATGGAGTCCAGTAGCGGTTGACAACAGAGCATTGCATCCTTAGCGGGTACGACTAAGACGAACTTAGCCAAACTGGCCATAGTATCGTGATCTCTACGAAGGGAACGCGTATCGTCTTCATCCAATGACGATGCATTCACTATTGAGTATGCTACTCGCTTGAAGAACTCTCTGGACAGACGTGAATTGGGTACCCCAGCCAGAATCTCCAAGATCGATCTGAGACTGACCATGCCGTGCCATGAATCGAGATCGAGTTTCGTCAGTTCAGATTCTGTATCTATGGAGCCATCCAGAAACTGCGTTCTTACTAGCGCCGAAGTACTAGGTTGGTCTGGCGTCGATTCTTCCACACGGCCATGAAGAAACGAAAAAAGTCCTAAACAGATGTGCCACAGCTTTCCCAGAATCGACCGGTGATCACGTTGCGAGACGCACGGCTCAGTCTTGGGGACATTCCACGGCCCGGCACTTTCGTTAAGAAGACTTGCCCTCATAGAGATGGCGGCGGCGCATTGTAGCATTAAGTCTGGATTCGAGACCTTGAGGTACTCTGCGATTCCTTGAGACGCATTGAAAATGACTTGCTCAGATGTATGAGTGATCGCATTCGCGAGCCCTTCGTACGCAACAGAATTGTCGGGGTCAGAAGCAACCACCTTAGGCAACACATATGCTGCAAAACCGTTGGCGAGCATGATATTCCCAACAAAGGGGTTGCCGGGTATCGGGTCCATCCAATCTGCATCATTTGAAGTTCTGAGAATCTCATCGGCAAGAGTCTTGACGCACCATTCCTGGGTTGGACCGTCCAAATCTTCCCAATGATCTCTGATACATAACGCCGCGACACGCTGAGGGACTTCATGGAGGATTAGTCTTGAGCCTGTCTCAAAAGTCGGGATGCCGGTTGGGGTGTAGACTGTGAGCAAG
>VXOI01000249.1 GCA_009840175.1 Chloroflexota bacterium
CGGGGCTGCCAGTCCCGGGCCGAGACGTCGTTGCCGCAGGTGTAGCCGAGAACGTGATTCAGGGCGTCTTCCTTGGAGACGTAGCGGCAGTTGTCCTTGATTACCACGACCATCTCGCCCTCGGCGTCAAACCGCTGCACTTCCTTGGGTCGGATGATGGTGTCTTCGGGGCCGATAACGCTGGTGGGCGTCTTGTGGAAGACCATGGGGTATTCCGGCGCCGGGCGGTCTCCGATGTGGCTGGTGTAGTTAAGGCCCATGGCGAGGATTTTGCCAGGAACCACCGGAGCCAGCAGCTTAACGTCGGACAGCTTGTGAACGTGGTCAGTCAGGGTGTGTTCGCCAAAGATGCTGCCTTCAATCGCGGTAACGTTGTCACCGTCTACAACACCGTAGTGAATGGCTCCGTGGGCCTCATAGCGGGCGATTTTCATTGATTGCTCCTTTGCTGTGATGTGCTTGTTTGCGGGTAGATTTTACCTTGCAGCCTGCCCGTTGGCTACCGAGCCGGTGAGGGCGGAATTGTCTGAATCAGGATTTACCGTATTATTAGGATTTTCAGGATGGCAACTTGGTTATCCTGTTAATCCTTTCATCCTGAAAATCCTGATTCAGACAATGCCATCCGGCGGCAGGAAACTGACGGTTCAGCTCTCGATCACTATCTTGCCGAAGAAGTCGCGGTCGGCCATGGCCTGATGGGCCTCGCCGACTTTTTCCAACGGGAAGACGCGGCCTGCGATGCCGCTTAGAGAGCCGTGGTGCACCACCTTCATAAAGTCCGCAAATGTGCGGTTGCTGCGTCCCCCGCTGCCCATCAGGTGCAAGGGCTTGCTCTGGAGCAGAGAGAGGTTGAGGTTGGCCGTTGCTCCGCTGGTGACGCCGGTGATTACCAGCCGTCCGCCAGCCTTCAATGAGAGCAGGTTTTCCTCCCAGACCGAGGCTCCCACGCAGTCGAATACCAAGTCTACGCCTTGTCCGTCGGTAAGCTCCAGCACTCTGCGGCTGAAGTTTGGCGTCTCGTTGTAGTTGATGACTTCGTCGGCTCCCAGTTCCAATGCGCGGTCGAGCTTCCATTGACTACCGGCAGTGGTGATGACGCGGGCGCCCATCATTCTGGCAATCTGGATTCCCATGCTGCCGACTCCGCTGCCTGCGGCCTGTATCAGAACATCATCCCATGGGCGAATCTGGGCCTGGGTGACGAGACAGTGCCATGCAGTGTGTGCGGCTATGGGCAGGGCGGCGGCTTCGGTGAAGTCCATGTTGTCCGGTATTACGTGGGCATTGATGGCCGGGGCGGTGATGTACTCAGCATGGCCGCCGTCCAGGTCTACCCCCAGCCGTTTCTGGTTGGGGCATTGGTCGTCACGTCCCATCTGGCAATTGAGGCAGTTGGCGCAGGTGACCCGGTTGTTGAGAATCACTCGGTCTCCGATTTCCAGCTCTGTATTGGCCGCCGGGCTGATGGCCGCCACCTCGCCGGCGATGTCGCAGCCCAGGATGCGGGGGAGCGGCCCGCGATAGGTGCGTCCTTCACGCAGGTTGAGGTCCAGGTGGTTGAGGGCGCTGGCCCTCACGCGGAGCATAATCTCGCCGGGGCCGACCTCCGGTTCGGGCCGGTCGCCGCAGATGAGCTTGTCGGTTCCGCCGTGCTCGTTAATGAAGACTGCTTTCATTTGCCTTCCTCCTCTTTGTCTTTCCGTCCGGCATTCCCGTGAAAGCGGGATTCCAGGGGCTTCGGCAGATACAGGCTTTCGCAACTTAGTCACACGGCTTTCCGCTTTCGCGGGAATGCCGGATTCCTGTACTCTTAGGGATAGTAAAATGGGCCTGCGCCCGCCAAATGATACCTGCGCTACCGGGTGGCGTCAAAACAAAAGGGAACCCGATGACCTTGCTGCCGGATGACAGGGTGCTGCAACTGCTTTCGGAGTTGAAGACCGCCTATGGCGGCTTCACTTGGGAATCGGCCTTATGGGCTGAGTGTGCGTCTCGCCGCAGTCCGTACCGGACGCTGGTGTTGTTTGGACTCAGCGCCCGCACCAGGGACGCCCTGCTGGCGGGTATGTGCCGCCAGTTCTTCCGGCGTTTCCCGGACGCCCCGAGTCTGGCGGCCCTTCGACAGGCTCAGGATGGGCGGGAAAGCGTGGCTGATGCGGCCCGCAGCATCGTGCGCCCCGGCCAGTTGCCCATCGTTGTCTCAATAGCTCAGGCGGTGGCGCAGGACGTTCCACGGCAAAGGGATGCCCTGCTGCGAATCAACGGCGTGGGCGACAAAATCGCCGAGTGCGTGCTGGCCTACGGCTGGGGCGAGGACGCGCTGCCATTGGATGCCAACTGCGTCAGGGTGCTGGAGCGGGTTTTCGGTCTGGAAAAAGCCCAGCGGACGCCTGCGCCATTGCGCGAGAGCCTAAAATGCGTCTATCGTAAGCGGCAGCATCAGTTCACAGACTTGTCCATAGCGATGGTGGATATTCACGAGATACTACGGCTGCACGGGCAGGTCTGTTGCGGCAGGACGCCAGAGTGCTTTCGATGCCCGGTGTCGGGATGCCAGTCCCGCCGGAAACCGTGGGGCGGGTCCAGCGGCATCGAGACGCCGCTAGCCATCTGGGACGATTGGAGAGAGTTAATCAACGAGCCTGCCGCAGTTTGATATAAGCGGCCAGAATTGGGTGGTAGACCGCGACGTCACGTCAATAGAGTGTCGTCATAGTTAGTATCTGAAATCGTCACAAATCCCAGCGACGGAGGCAACGCGCCATGATGAATTACCAGCTATTGGTTCCGGGTCTGTTGGACCGGGCCAACACCTATTTTCCGAAGAAGGAAATCATCACCCGCGAAGGCGATGAGGTACACCGCTACACCTACCGAGACCTGAAAGGGCGCGTGAACCGTCTGTGCAATGCGCTGGCTGGTCTCGGCGTGGGCAAGGGCGACCGGGTAGGCACTTTCGGGTGGAACACCTACCGTCACTTGGAGGCCTATTTCGCCCCGCCCACCATGGGCGCGGTCACGCACACCACCAACATTCGCCTCGCGCCCGACGACCTGACCTATATCGTCAATCACGCGGGCGACAAGGTGATGCTGGTTGATCCTGACCTCGTTCCTATCCTCGAGCCACTGGCGCCACGACTGGAAAACGTCGAGCATTTCGTGATTATGACCGGCGATTCCGGGTTCCAGACATCCCTGCCGTCGGCCCACATTTACGAGGAACTGATGGAAGCTGCGTCGGACAGGTACGAGTCGCCGCCGCTTGACGAAAACGACCCGGCCGGCCTCTGCTACACCTCGGCCACCACTGGCCGGCCCAAGGGCGTGACCTACACCCATCGTGCCCAGATTTTGCACGCAATGATGGAATGCTCCGCCGATGCGGCCGGCGTCAGGGAGCGCGACGTGGTTATGGCGGTGGTGCCAATGTTCCACGCAAACAGTTGGGGAGTGCCGTATTCGGCGACGATGACCGGCGCGACTCAGGTGTTGACGGGAGCGCGCCCCGATCCTGCCGCCATCTGCCGCCTCATCAGCGAGCAGCGCGTAACCATCAGCCTGGGGGTTCCCACTATCTGGGTTGGGATGTTGGACTACCTTTCCCGGACGGAAGAAGATTTCGATCTTTCCAGCCTGCGGGCAGTGGTCAGCGGAGGTTCGGCGGTGCCGGTCAGCATGATCGAGGCGTTCAGGGACCGGCTGGGCGTTGACCTGGTGCAGGCTTATGGAATGACCGAGGCTTCGCCGCTGGTCTCCTACAACCGGCTGCCCAGCGCACTCGATGGAGTGGAAGGCGACGCTCGGCTGGTGGAGCAGGGCAAGCAGGGTGTCCCGGTCTACGGCGTGGAAATGCGGCTGGTGGACGAGAATGGGGTTGACCTGGACTGGGACGGCGAGCAGCGCGGCGAGCTGCTGTTCAAGGGGCCATGGATTGCCGCCGAATACTATAACGACCCCCGTAGCGAAGAGACCTTCATAGAAGGCTGGTATCACAGCGGGGACATCGCATCTGTTGATGCCCTCGGAAACATACAGATCGGCGACCGGGTAAAAGATATGGTCAAGAGCGGCGGCGAGTGGATTTCCTCGGTGGACCTGGAAACGGCCATCATCGCCCATCCGGGAGTACTCGAGGCTGCGGTCATCGCAGTGCCGCACCCGACATGGCAGGAGCGTCCGCTGGCGTGTGTGGTGCCTAACGCGGAGTACCGCGATTCCCTTCAGAAAAGCGAGGTGTTGGAGTTCATCCGGCCCCGCTTTGCGTCGTGGTGGATCCCAGACGACGTGGTGTTCATTGACGAAATCCCCAAGACCAGCGTGGGCAAGTTTGACAAGAAGGTGCTGCGCGACCGATACCAGGACTATCAGGCAAGCCGCTAGGTAAATTTCCCTTCACAAAGAGATTCCCTCTCCCTTGAGGAGAGGGCTAGGGTGAGGGTGATAACCCCGCAAGGACGGCTTTTCTCGGAGCCGGAAAGAACCTGGGCGCCGGGTCAAGGTTGCTCTCTCCCGGCGCTTTTGTCTTCTTCCATCGTACTTACAAGGCGGGTAATCTCGCTTTGGGTTTCCTGTCGGCGGCGGAAAATGAAATAGATGTACCCTAAGAAAGCCACCCCCGTTACCACGAAGGCGGAAATCAGGTAGGGTAAGTTGGAGGGCGGCAGGTCGGTTTGCAGCAATAGGATCATATTTCCAGCTCAACGGAATGTTCCCTCTCCCTCCGGGGAGAGTCAGGGTGAGGGCATTACGCTAAATGTCTGTATACCGGCCCTCCCGTCTCAATTCAAACCTGATGCGGCCCAGGTCCTCCTCTGCGTCGCGAGAGGCCATGCGCTCCAGCACCAGCCAGACTGTGAAGAACAGGAAGGCCAGCATGGAGACCATCAGCACCATGTACATCGTCGAATCCAGTGCGCCGGTGTCGGCCAGCGGCCCCACAACCTGTTCCGGGTGGATGGAACGCCACCACTGAACTGAGTAATAGACGATTGGCACGTCAACGAAGCCGATGATGCCAACGACTGCTGCGTAGGTTGCGGCCTTGGGACGGTTGGGGGCGTAGGCGCGAACCATCAGGTAGCCTACGTAGATGAGCCAGAGCACCAGCGTGGTGGTCAGGCGCGGCTCCCAGGTCCACCAGACGTTCCAGACAGGCTTGGCCCAGATGACGCCTGTTACCAGGGCCAGTGTTACAAATACTACGCCGACTTCACCGGCGGACAGGGCGAGGCTGTCCCACCGGGGGCTTTTCTTGAGCAGGTACATCAGGCTGCCTACGAATACGAGGAAAAAGGCCAGGAAGGACATCAGCGCGATGGGTACGTGTAGGTAGAAAACCCGCTGCACGTTGCCGAGGTTGGCGTCGGTGGGCGCCACCATGAACATCATGTACAGGCTGACGATCATCAAAATCCCTGCTATTACGCCGATGACAAGCCTGGGGGTAAGGCGGAGGCCCCCTTTCGCCGTGGCGCGGGAGGCTGACCGCCGGGCTAGTCTGTCCGTATTCGCCAAACCGTGTTAATCCTCAACGATGAATGAAAATACCCACGGACATATTACCAGAAACAGGGCATCGAAAACGCCAATCAGCAGCAGCCATCGGCCCAGTCCCGTGAATGACTCGCCTCCCACGGCGCGGGTGGAAGCCGCCACCGCCGCGATGATTACGGGTGTCATGATGGGGAAGAACAGCACCGGCAGCATGATTTCCCGTGAGCGCGTCTGAGCTGCCAGGGCCGAGAACAGTGTGCCTATCAGGGCGAATCCCAGCGTTGCCAGCAGTATGACCGCCCCCAGCGCCCACGACAGAGCGGAGAACTGCAACATCACCGCGTACGCCGGCAGAAGCACGGCCTCTATCAGTAGCATGAATATGAAGCTGGTGGCTGCCTTGGCCAGGAAGATGGCGTCACGGCTCACTGGCGAAAGCAGCAGACCCTCCAGCGCCCCCGCCTCCTGCTCGCGGAGGAAGGCGCGGTTCATGGCAAGAGTGGCAGCGAAGGCGAAAGACACCCAGAGTATTCCGGGAGCGAGGGTGGCTGCCTGGCCGGGAGATGGCCTCAAGGCGAAATTGAACACGACCACCAGCAACAGGCCGAACACAACGACCGAAGCCACCAACTCCCGCGACCGCAACTCCAGCACGATATCCTTCCAGACCATCGTCGCCATCGGCAGCAGAAGTCCCTTCACTGCCCGGCCTCTCTCGGCGGAGATTGTGATAACGCCTGCTGTATGCCGGTTGCGCCCCCGGAGGGAAAGGTCACGCAGCCCCCGGACAACACGGCGGCGCGGTGCCCCCACGCCAGGCCCAGCTCGATGTCGTGGGTAGTGAATGCTACCGAGCGGCCTTCGGACGTCCACTCGGCCAGCAGGTCGCCCAACATCTGACGGGATTCGCGGTCTAGGCCGGCTTCCGGCTCGTCCAATAGCAAAACGTCGGGCTGGTGCAGTATGGCGCGGGCGATGGAGGCCCGCTTCTGCATACCGTTGGACAGGGCGCGAACCCGGTGGCCGGCCCGGCTGCTCAGGCCCACTCGCTCCAACGCGGCCTTCACTTGCGCTTCGCGGTCACTGACGCCGTAGAGCCGTGCGTAATAGACCAGGTTCTCGCGGGTGGTGAGGTCTTCGTACAGGAAGCTGCGATGGCCGACTACCCCGATGTGGCGCCTCGCCTCGCCTGTCTGGCTCGCCAGGTTCCATCCTGCGACACGTACTGTCCCTGAGTCTCCCCGGACGCTGGTTGACAGGATGCGCAGAAGCGTTGTCTTCCCTGCGCCATTGGCCCCGAAGAGGGCCAGAGACTCGCCCCAGGATGCCGTCAAATCCAAATCCCACAGCACCGGCCAGTCCCGGTAGCTCTTTTCCAGCCCCTCCACGGCAATGGCGTAACCGGGCCTTTCGTGAGTCAAGGTGCTGTACCTGCGTTGGCAGTCCGGGCGCGATTTGTTATTATTATCACAATCAACTTAGCATCCGGAGACTGGATTGGCAGCGTCCGGCGCAGAAGCGCAGAATACCGAAATCCCTGAGAGCCGCTCTCACCGCACCCGCTTCATCATTATAGCGGTGGTGGTGCTGCTGGCTTTGTTTGCTATGATATGGGCCGCCTTCGGCGAAAACACGCGCTATTTTCTGACGGTCAGCGAGTTCAACGACAAGCAGGCGGTGCAAGAGATTCAGGATGGCCAGATGGTGCGGGTTTCGGGCAAGCTGGTGGAAGGCACTTTCGACCGCCCAGAAAAATCCACCGTATCCCGCTTCCAGATAACCGATAAGGAAGGCACAAACTCTGGCTCCGCCATGTTGCTCGCCACCTATGACGGCGTGTTGCCCGACCTGTTCTTCAACCCCTACTCGGAAATCATATTGGAGGGGAGCTACAACGGCGAAGGCGTCTTCCATGCCAGTGAAATCCTGGTAAAGTGCCCATCCAAATATCGCGACCTAGATGAACAGTTGGAAGAACAGCCGGGGTATGGAACTTCCACGTAGTCTTTAGCTCCAAGGGCAGGCCAGACAAAGGGAATCCCCGCCAATCAAGCGGGGATTCCCTTTTGAGCCTGTCCCAGAAAACCCGTGTACGACCCGCAAGGAGTGGTGAA
>VXOI01000228.1 GCA_009840175.1 Chloroflexota bacterium
CATCAAGTGCGGGGCAGGCTCTAACCATCTCCCAGAGGGAAAGCGAATAATCGAAGGTTCCTGAAAGGAGAACAGGCTTGCTTGAACCGATGATGGTATTCGGTTAACATCTGACATCGGACGGAAGTTATGTCACAGAAGCGGGATTTCATATCCGTAACCGACTTGTCTCCAGCGGAAACCCGACAGCTGATTGAGCAAGCCGCCCAGGGGAAGTCTGAGGCTGGCCGCGCGCCGCTGGCCGGAAAGACGGTGGCGCTGCTGTTCGAGAAGCCGTCGCTGCGGACGAAAGTCAGCTTCCAGGTGGGAGTGGCGCAGTTGGGCGGCTATTCGATGTATATGGGCGGTGAAGAGGTGGGTCTGGGAGTGCGGGAGCCTGTCTCGGACGTGGCGCGAGTGCTGTCGGGCTACGTGGACTGCATTGTGGCCCGGGTCTTCCGCCACGAGGATCTTCGGGAACTGGCCGAATACGCCTCAGTGCCGGTCATCAACGCCCTGTCGGACTGGGAGCATCCCTGCCAGACAATGGCCGACCTGCTTACAGTCTACGAACACAAGGGCAGGCTGGATGGGCTGACACTGGCCTACATCGGCGACGGCAACAACGTGGCACGAAGCCTGTGCCTGGCGTTGCCCGCAGTGGGGATGAACTTCAACTGCGCCTCCCCGGCGGGGTACGAGCTGGACGCCGAATCGGTGACAGCCGCGGCAGAACGCGGCTCGGGCGTGGTGAGGACTATGCGCTCACCGTCGGAGGCGGTGGCGACCGCCGAGGTGGTGTATACCGACGTTTGGGCCAGCATGGGGCAGGAGGACGAGGCGGCGCAACGGCGGCAGGAGTTTGCCGGATACACGGTGGACCCGGCGTTGATGGCGGAGGCCCGACCAGGCGCGCTGTTCATGCACGATATGCCAGCTCACTACGGTGAGGAAGTGGCGCCCGGGATGCTGGAACACCCGCAGTCGGTGGCCTATCCGCAAGCGCACAACCGCCTGCACGCGCAGAAGGCCGTACTGGAGTTCCTGCTGGGCGGGGGATAGACTTCCCCACAAGATTTCACCCTCACCCCCGCATCAAGTACGGGGGAAGCTCTGGCCCTCTCTCTCAAGGGAGAGAGAACCTTGGAGACAATGCTTTCGGGCACTATAACGGAGTGATAGCGGATGGCTACGGAAATCGTTGCCGACCACGTAGAACTTGCCAGGGACTTCTTGGAGCGAAGCAAGTCCTACTTGGCACAGGGCGACCTGCACCAAGCCTCGGAGAAGGGTTGGGGCGCGGCTTCCCATATTGTCAAGGCTGTCGCGGCTGCGAACAATTGGCAATACGAGTCTCACGACGAATTCGAAAACGTCGTACTGAATGCTCGCCAGAGATACCGTCAGTGGAGCCTCCTAGATATGTCCCGTGCCGCCGAAGCGCTCCACAGGAACTACTACAAGCGGAGCCTGCTCTTGAACGCCGAAGTTATCCGAAGGGATGTTCAGAACGTCGAAAGGATGGTGAACATCCTGCGACCCTTTCTCGTCTAACCCACTTTTGCAGGCCAGACCTGCTTGGTACGCGCACGCGGACTTTTGGAACTGAAAATGTGCTTGTCCTAAAGGTTAGGCGTAAAATGCGACGTGGGCGCAAAGACCCTTCCCTCTGAGGGAGAGAATTGTTTATAAGGTAGCAGTCCCATGCCCCTACCAATCATCGCTATTGTCGGGCGGCCCAACGTGGGCAAGTCGTCGCTCTTCAACCGCATTGTCGGCTGGAGACACGCCATCGTGTCCGACGTGGCCGGGACGACCCGCGACCGGCTGATGGCCGACACCGACTGGGAGGGCCGCCGCTTCATCCTGCTGGACACCGGCGGGCTGGAGTCCGCGCCGGAGGGAGAGATACGCTCACGGGTCCAGGAACAGGCCGAGATGGCGATGAATGACGCGGATGTGATCATACTGATGACAGACGTGGCCGACGGAATCACGCCATCGGACACCATTGCGGCCCAGCGGCTGCGCACCACCGAGAAGCCGGTGATTCTGGCAGTCAACAAGGTGGACAACGACAACCGCGAGTTCAACATACCGGAGTTCTATGAGCTGGGGATGGGCGACCCTACTCCCGTCAGCGCCTACCACAACTACGGCATATACGAGCTGATGGAGCGAGTGCTGGAGTTGGTGCCGGGCACGGTACTTGACTACGAGGATTCCGATTCGTTTGAGGACGAAGCGCTTGAGGAGTACCCGGAGTCTCTGGAGGATGTGCCGCCGCAGGCCGAGCTGAACCTGTCCATCGTGGGGCGGACCAACGTGGGCAAGTCGGCGCTGCTGAACGCCATACTGGGGCAGGAGCGCTCCATCGTCAGCCCCATTGCCGGCACTACCCGGGACGCCCTGGACACGCAGTTCTCCTACCGGGGCCGGGAAGTGGTGGTGGTTGACACCGCAGGAATGCGCCGCCCCGGACAGGTGGAACGGGGAATCGAGAAGTACAGCGTCATCCGCGCCGTGGGAGCGGTTGACCGATGCGATATCTCGCTGATTGTGGTGGACGCCTCAGAGCTGGCAACGGCGCAGGACACCCACATAGCCGGGCTGGCCTGGGAGATGGGGCGCGGGGTCATTGTGGTAGTCAACAAGTGGGACTTGCGGGAGGAACAAGGCCGGTACGCACGGGCCGAGGCAGAGGCGCTGGTGCGCGAGCGGCTGCACTTCATGTCCTACGTGCCGGTCTGCTTCACTTCTGCGCTGCACTCCCATGGCATCGGCGGTCTGATGGACACGGCAATGGACCTGTGGGACGAGCGCCGCCGCCTGGTGGGCAGCCGCGACCTGCAATTCATGCTGGCCGACGCCATGTCGGAGCACAGCCCGCCGCTGGTGAAGCGGAATCGTGGGGTGCGGGCGCGCATCAACCGGGTGCGTCAGGTCGGCATCAATCCGCCCACTTTTCTGTTTACGGTCAATGACCCTCGGCTGATACACTACACCTACAAACGCTACCTGGAGAACCGCATCCGCGACGCTTTCGGCTTCGACCGCACTCATCTGCGGCTGGTATTCAGGAGAGAATGAAGCAAATTCCCCATGCGCTGCTGGCTCAGGTTTTCGCCATCCCAGTTCTGGCGGTGGCGATTGCCATGGCCTTCCTGTACCTTCCGGGGCAGGCGGCAGTGTTGCAGTATGTGGCGGTTATCGCGCTGGCATACCTGCTGGGTTCGCTGTCGTGGGGCTATATGCTGCTGCGCTGGCGGCTGGGGACGGACGTGCGGGAGTACGGCAGCGGACGCACCGGAATGTCCAACGTGCTGCGCACGGGCGGTGGCAAGATGGCGGCGGTGGTGTTTGGGCTGGACGTCGGAAAGGGTGTTCTGGCGGTGATGATGGCCAAGGAAGCCACCGGCGCGAGCGGCGCGGAGGTGGCAGCGGCCCTGGCCGCGCTGGTGGGCCACAACTGGCCGGTGTTCCTGGGATTCCGGGGTGGGCGCGGCATTCTTACGGCCTTGGGCGGCCTCTCGATGATGGCCCCTGTCCCCGCAGTGGTGGCGACGGTAATCTGGATTGCTACCGCCTTTGGGAGCCGATACATCTCGCTGGGTTCGATTATAGGAGTGCTGGCCGGGGCGGCGTCGCTCATCGCGCTGGTGATGCTGGCGGGGTGGTACTCACAGACCTACATGATTTTCGCCGGGGTTGCGGCGGTTATGATAATCTGGCAGCACCGCGATAATATACAGCGGCTTCTCCAGGGCAACGAGCGCAGGATTGGCGCACCGGCAACTCCGGCGGAGTAGCCGCAGTTCTCACATCTCGCACCTCTGCGCCCTTCGTATCTTCGTCTCCGCAGTTCAATCCCGAGGTCTTTCCTTGCCTGAGAAAGCGGTCGTAGTCGGCGCGACAACCTGGGGAACCACGCTGGCCATGCTGCTGGCCGGCAGGGGCCACCGAGTCATGCTGCTGGCTCGCGACCTCTCGGAATGTGTGCAACTGGAATCGGCGCGGGAGAACGCGCGGTTTCTGCCCGGCGTGACCTTTCCATCCCTGCTGCGGGTGTCGGCGGATGCTGCGGAGGCGCTGTCCGGGGCGTCGCTGACGGTAATCGCCGTGCCGTCGGACCGGATGCGGGAGAACATCCGTCGCATCGGCTCACATCTGGACGCGGATTCGGTGGTGGTCAGCGCATCCAAGGGGCTGGAACTGCCGTCCGCCTTGCGGATGACCCAGGCCATGACCGAGGAACTGCCTGCCAGCCTGCATCCGGGAATTTGTGCCCTGTCCGGTCCTAATCTGGCCAAGGAAATCCTGCAAGGAAAGCCAGCATCCACCGTCGTAGCAGGGGCCACGCGGGAGGCTGCGGAACGCGCGCAGGCGGCGCTGCTGTCGCAACGCTTCCGCGTGTATACCAGCCGAGATGTGACGGGCGTGGAACTGGGCGGCGCGCTGAAGAACATCGTGGCGCTGGGGGCCGGAATCTGCGACGGACTGGAGTTCGGCGAGAATGCCAAGGCGGCGTTCGTCACTCGTGGGCTGGCGGAGATTGCCCGCCTGGGAGTGGCAGCGGGAGCGGAGCCGCTGACCTTCGCCGGACTTGCCGGGGTGGGCGACGTCATTGCCACCTGCGCCAGCCGCCTCAGCCGCAACCGCTACGTGGGCGAGCAGTTGGCGCTGGGGCGGTCGTGGCCGGAAATCCGGGCTTCGATGGACAACGTGGCCGAGGGGGTGAATGCTACGGAAGCGGCGCTCAAGATGGCCGCTCGCCTGGGGGTGGAAATGCCCATCGCCGAGACCACCTACCGCGTTCTGTATGAGGGGCTGTCACCATGGGAGGCGGCCGCGGAGCTGATGGAGCGACCGGTGGGCAGCGAGTGGTAGGCCAGCTTCACCGCAGTCGCCCCAACGCCAGGTCGGGGACGCGCTCCAGCAGCCACGCCGCGGCGCAGCGGCGGTGGCAGGGTTCGCCGGCAGGTTCGAAACACAGCAGGGTGAAGTCGCCCATGGCGGTCAGTTGTTCCAGAAAGGCGGGGAACCCGGCGTCTCGCTCATAGGTCTCGTCGAGTTCCTCTCGGTAGCGGACGTCCAACTCGGCGAAGGTCAGGTTGCCGTGGCGGTAGTCGGTGAGCAAGGCGCGGGACGGGTACAGGGCGGGTTGGACTTGCCATTCGGTTTTGCGTCCGCGGGGGTGCGCCCGCGATATGCGGTAGCGCTCGCCCATCCAGTGGCGCGGTTCGTAGAAGCTGGCGGTGTAGAGCATGGCTGTCCAACAATTCCCTCTCCCTCTGGGAGAGGGTTAGGGTGAGGGCGTACCCTGGGGTACATCTGTATGGGAGCGGCGACGGAAAAGCGGCCTGACGGCGAAGAGGGGCGCGCCCACGATTATCACGCTGATGTAGGTGATGAAACGGTCCACCAGCACGAGGGCGGTGGCCGCTTCCTTACCCAGGGTGGCAAGGCGGACGGCCAGCCCGGCCACGCCGGACTCCACCGCGCCGATGCCGCCGGGGGTGGGAACCAGCGAGAGCAGCGAGTTGGCCAGGGTCAGGAAGACGACCATCGCCACGCTGAGGTCGAATCCCAGGGCCATCGCCACGAGGTACATCCGACCCATCTCTGCTGCCCAGCCCAGCAGTCCCAGCAGCGTTGTCTGGGGCAGCTTGTAGCGGACGGCTGTCGCGCCGTAGAGGAAGCGCTCGTATCTCGATGCCAGCCATTCCGGGAGCCATCGCAACAGCAGAGTTCTCAGTCGTAACAACAGCACCAAGACAATAACCAGCATCAGGACCAACAGGACGGCGGTGAGGGTGACCCAGGCCCAGGCCGCTCCGCCTCCCGAATGGGTAATAAGGAAGGGAGCAGCGGCCAGTAGCATCAGCGCGACCAGAACAACGTCCAGCACCCGCTCGGCCAGCACCGTTCCGATGGCGCCGGAAAAGGCCGCGTTGTGCTCTTCACGGTAGAGGTAGGCGCGATAGGCGTCGCCAAGCCGCAGCCAGCCGATTGAGTTGATGAACCAGCCCAGCAGCACCGCACGGCTGCAAAAGAGGATGCCGGGAACGGGTTCGGCCTCGCCTGATGTACTGGCGGAGTGTGCCAGCAGCAACCGCCAGCGGGCGCCCCGGAATATGAAGGTGGTGTAGTGAACGGCAAAGGCGGCGGCCAGCAGCCAGGGATTGGCTCCACGTACCTGTTCCCAGGTGACGCCCAGGTCAACGTCGAACCGGGTGACCAGGAAGAGCAGGAACCCGCCGGCGATTAGGAAGGAAACCAGGGCCGGCAAGGAAATCACTCGCCGCCGGAGAGAGTCAAACCGCGCAGGAGCCGCGATTTCCGGGCCGGGTTCATGCCCGGAACCGGGCACGGCGTCAGGCTCGTTGCCGGCAGCCATCAGGAGCGAGGCCCATCGGTCAGAGTCGTGACTCGGGCGCGCTCATAAGCCGCCAATAGTTCATCTTGAGCTTGTCGAAAGATGGGAGTCGAGGGGATGGATAGATTCGAGGCAAGCAAAACCCGTTCGTCCTCCGGCAAGCTCAGGATGAACGGGTTTTGGACATCCCTTGCAAATACTGCATTACCGCAGTTCCCGGGGCATAGTGAAGGAAACGTCCTCTTCAACGCCGCTGAGCATGGTGACGTGGTCCGGGGCCAGGGCTTCGATTACGCTCTCCACCAGCACTTCCGGGGTGGACGCGCCCGAAGTAATCCCGACTTTTTCCTTGCCTCGCAACCATTCGGGTTCAATCTCTTCGGGACCGTTGATGAGGTAGGCCGGAACGCCCTGGGCGGCGGCCACCTCGCGCAGGCGGTTGCAGTTGGAACTGTTCTGCGCCCCGATGACCAGCAGCAGGTCCACATTGCCCGCCATCTTGGTCACCGCTTCCTGCCGGTTGGTGGTGGCGTAGCAGATGTCGTTGCGTACAACCGCCTGGGGGAAGCGTTCCTGTATGGACTCGATGGCGTGGGCAGTATCGCGCACCGAGAGGGTGGTCTGGGTCAGGACGGCGATTTCCTCATCATCACCCCACTTGGGCAACTCCTCCGGGGCGTTGTCGTCAACCAGGGTCATATCCACCTGGCCCATGGTTCCCCGGACTTCCTGGTGGCCCCGGTGCCCCACGAGCAACACGCGGCGGCCCTCGCGGCTGTACTTCTTGGCCTCGTTGTGGACACGGGTGACCAGCGGGCATACGGCGTCAATGACGCGGAGGTTGCGGGCCTGGGCCTTCTCGAAGTCCTCGGGCGGCGAGCCGTGGGCTGAGAACACCACCAGTGAACCTTCCGGGACCTCGTCAACCTCTTCCACGGTGATGGCGCCCCGGCTCTCCAGATCGTTGACCACGTAGGGGTTGTGGACAATCTGGTGCTTGACGTATACCGGCGGGCCGTAACGCCGCAGGCAGACGTCCACCACGTCAATGGCCCGCACCACCCCGGCGCAGAACCCCCGGGGAGAACTGAGCAGAACCTCCAAACCGACCCTCCTGTGGCGCAACCCGGCGCGAATGGCGTGGGATATGATAGCACAGCGGGATAGGGGTCATTAGCACTGGTCAATGACCAAGCTGTAATTGGTGCTTCGTCCGCCTTCGGGACTGCGGGCCAGGATGCCACATTCCATCAGTTCCGTGATGTCCCTGAGGGCGGTATCCGTGGAGCACTTGGTCAGCTTCGCCCACTTGGAGGTGGTGAGATTGCCCTTGAAATCTCCTAAAAGCAGGTTCAGGACTTTGCGTTGCCGGTCGTTGACGGGAACTTCGGCGATACGCACCCAGAACCGCCCCTTGGCCAGCGTTGCGTCGAGGGTAGCTTCGGCGCTCTCTACGGCGCGGCCAAGGCAGTCCACAAACCAAGACATCCAATCGGTGACGTCCCTTGCTTTCTTTTGCGTTCGTTCAAGAACGTCATAGTATGCTTTGCGCTCCTTGCGAATTTGCGACGACATGCTGTAAAAGCGTTGGGAACTGTTATCGGAGCGAGCCAAAGCCATATCCGCAATGGCTCGTGCGATGCGCCCGTTGCCATCGTCGAAGGGGTGAATAGTAACGAACCAGAGGTGAGCCAGACCGGCCTTCAGAACCGCGTCAACATCGGACTGCTCGTTGAACCAGTCCAAGAACGCAGTCATATCTCCCGGAACCAGTTCGGCTGGCGGGGCCTCGAAATGGATCTTCTGCCGTCCCATAGGGCCGGAAACGACTCGCGCGATGTCAGTGCGGTAACTGCCAACGGTTATTCCATAAGTTCCGCTCCGTCCGGTTGGGAACAAAGCAGCGTGCCAACCGAAGAGTCGCTCATCGGTGAGAGGCTCGGCGTAGTTCTGAGTAGCATCAAGCATGAGTTCAACAATGCCTTCGACATTGCGGTCGGCAGAAGGAACTCCGCCGATATCAAAACCCAACCGCCATGCAATAGATGACCGAACTTCCTCGGCAGCCAAGATTTCGCCCTCGATCTCGCTGCTTTTCACTACGTCTGAAGTCAGGGTGTGCAGCACCGCTTCCTGTCGCAGGGAAAAACCGAGGGACTCCATTCGGCCAAGCAAGTGGCCCTGCAGGTGGCGCACTCTCGCCAGCCTGTTGGTCAGTTCTTCCGGCCGCCAATCGAGACGAGGCCAGTCTGGTTGTTGGTGAATATACAATTTCCGCATCTCGTGCGGCGATAATATGCTTTATTGACCGCAGATATTGCGGTGATTATATATCCCAATCACCTCGTCTAGCAATTTATGGTCTACCGCAACCTGTATATTCACTGCGGAAGGTGCGGAGAATAGCAGCCCTAATCTCCGCACGGCGCAATTTTTGGCGCAGGACAGCCCGCTACTGTGGGGCATCGGCAGGCGGCCCTATGCTATAATCCTGCGGCATTTGATACTATCTTTACCTACTCTCCCCAGAGGCATTTTCGGGCAGCAGAGGCCCCCGAAACTCCGTAATACCCGTCTTTCAGGAGGCCAGGATGGTCAGCATTCACGACGAGCTGGTAGTGTTTTCCGGGAACGCTCACCCGGAGCTGACCCACTCGGTCTGCGAGTACCTGGGCATCCCTGACGGCCAGGCGGAGGTGTTCAAGTTCGCCAACGACAACACCTTCGTGCGCATCCTGGAAAACATCCGGCAGCGGGACGTATTTATCGTCCAGCCCATCTGCGCCCCGGTCAACGACCACTTGATGGAACTGCTGATAATGATAGACGCCTGCAAGCGGGCGTCGGCCGGGCGCATCACCGCCGTTATGCCCTATTACGGTTACGGCCGCACCGACAAGAAAGACCAGCCCAGGGTGCCGATTACGGCCCGGCTGGTGGCCGACCTGCTCACCGCCGCCGGAGCCGACCGGGTTCTGACCGTTGACCTGCACGCTCCGCAGGTGCAGGGCTTCTTCAATATGCCGGTGGATGAATTGACCGCAGTACCCATTCTGACCCAGTACTTCGCCGACAAGGGCATCGAAGACTTGGTGGTGGTGGCAGTGGACATCGGCATCAGCAAAAAGGCCCGCGATGTGGCGGAGCGTCTGTCGGCTCCTCTCGCCATAATCGAAAAGCGCCGAACCGACAACAGCGGTCAGAGCGAGTTGATGAACGTCATCGGAGATGTTGAAGGCAAGGTGGCCCTGACCTTCGACGACGAAATAGACACCGGAGGCACGGTGGCCAACGCGGCCCAGGCCCTGCTGGACCACGGCGTGAAGCAGGTCTTTTGTTGCGCTTCCCACGCGGTGCTGTCGCGGAGCGCGCCGCAGACCATGGCCCAGAGCGCTTTTACCGAGATAGTGGTGACCGACACAATCCCCATCGGGCCGGAAAAACGTAATGGGAAGTTCACCGTGCTGCCGGTGGCTCCGCTGCTGGGCGAGGCGATATACCGTATCCACAAGGGGTTGTCTGTCGGGGAAATGTTCAACAACTAGAGGGGCAGCGGAATCGAACTGTGAGGGCGCACAATAGTGCGCCCTCACGTGCAACAAGAGACGATGCCAGACAGGAGGCTAGTGACGATGTACGACCTGCTGATTAAAGGCGGAACCGTGGTTGACCCGTCGCAGGGGATTCACGGCGTCAACGACGTTGCCATCGAGGACGGGAAGATTGCCCGTGTCGCGCCTGACATTGACGCCGCCGAGGCCGCGCAGGTGGTGGAGGTCAAGGGCAGGGTTGTGACGCCTGGGCTGATAGACCTGCACACCCACGTCTTCGCCGGGGTCAACGCCAACGGGGTGGACCCCAACATCGGCGGCGTGCGCGCCGGGGTCACGACGATGGTGGACGCCGGAAGTTCCGGCTGCGACACCTTCGGCGGATTCCCGCGCCACATACTGCCCCACAGCGACACGGAAATCATCTGCTTCCTGCACATCTGCCGCACCGGGTTGGCGACCACGCCCGACATTTTCAGCCCGTCCAGCATAGACCTGGACCACACCGTCGAGACTATCAACGAGAACCGGCACATCATCTCCGGCGTCAAGGCCAGGATGGTGTCGCCGGCGTTGGAGATCATGGGCATGGAGATGCCCCGGATGGCCAAGCGGGCAGCGAAAGAGGCGGGCGTCCGGCTGATGGTGCATATCGGCGATACCGAGAAGCGTTACGATGCCAACGTGATCCGCGAGTTGCTGCCCATCCTAGAGGAGGGTGACATCGTCACTCACTACTTCACCGCCAATCCCGGCGGGGTGCTGGACGCCGACGGCAAGCTGGTGCCGGAGGCGCGGGAGGCCCACGAACGGGGGGTGTGGCTGGACACGGCCCACGGGCGGATGAACTTCGCCTTCGACGTGGGAGAGCGGGTGATTGACCAGGGGGTACTCCCTCACTGCATCAGCACCGACCTGACGGTGCCCGGACGCGCCCGCACCGTCCACAGCATGACCGAGATGATGACGCGGTTCCTGGCCATGGGATTCACCTTCGATCAAGTGGTCACCATGTGCACCGAGAACCCGGCCAAGTCCATCGGCGTAGAAGACCGCATCGGGACCCTGCACGCGGGGAAGCAGGCCGACCTCTCCATCCTGGACATACAGGACGGCGACTGGGTGGTCTACGACGTGCTTGGCGACTCCCGCAAGTCGGACCGGGCGGTGACGCCGGTGATGTCGGTGAAGAAGGGGCAGGTGTTCGAGGCGGCCTGGGGGCCAAGGCCGTGGGGGTGGGCGCCGGATGCTGCTTCGGAGTGAGGGTGGAGCATTAGTATGCCGCCCGTCGCATACCCTATCTTTGAAATATTGCCGGAGTGGGCGCCACAAACGGAGGAAATGGGCAGCAAGTCGAAATTCTGGTATCTCCAACCAGGAGATGCCGAATCATACTGGCTGTTCAAGTATCCGAGATCCGAACGCGGCGAACACTGGGCGGAAAAGATAGCGGCAGAAGTAGCCGGACTTTTGGAGATCCCCTGCGCCAGGGTTGAGTTAGCCGTATCTCAAGGTGAACGAGGCTCGGCAACCGAGTCACTCGCCGGCCACAACCGAGTTCTTATTCATGGGAATGAAGTTCTTACGAGGGCTTTGTCGGATTATGATTCCAAGGAACGAAATTTTCACTCGGCTGATCATACATTAGAAAACATCTGGACGGCGCTGGACAAAACGTTTGAGAACTCCGAAGAAGCCGAAGACGCCAAAGTGCAATTGGCGGAATACCTGGTTTTGGATGCCATAATCGGAAATACCGACAGGCATTCCGAGAATTGGGGAACCTTACTAAGCGAAGACGCTGACCGCCGTGTAGAGTCTCTGTCTCCATCATACGACCATGGCTCATCGTTGGGCCGAGAGCTCATGGACGAGCGACGAGAACGGTTGTTGACTGACGATCGCATCGGTTGGTATGTTGAAAGAGGCCGGGGACAAATCTATTGGGACAATGTTAGTAGAAGAGGCCCAAGCCCTCTGGAGCTAGTCCGCATGGCGGCTCCCCGGAATCCAGACTTGTTTCGTGCGGCCATAAGCAAACTATATAACTTGGACGAACTGGAATTACGCCAAGTCGTGGATTCAATCCCGGAAGATTGGATGACGCCTGCGGCAAGAAACTTTGCCTTTGAGCTAATGCGATACAGTTACAAGCAGTTGCGGGAGGCTATCTGGTATGGCTGAGAAAACCGTGTTCTTGGCTTGGCAAGACAAAGGGGTTAGCCGAGAGTGGTTCCCCATAGGCAGACTAGATGCCGATGTTGAAAGTGAAAAATATCGATTCCGCTACATCGGCGGGGCGAAGCGGGCAGAGAGAGAAGCAAAATTCCCATTGCTTGTGGCTTTCCCTCGTTTGGAGGGGGATTATAAGTCATCAAATCTGTTTTCCACTTTCAGCAACCGGGTGATGTGGCCTAGCCGCCCAGACTTCAAGGACTATCTGAATTCGCTAGCTTTGACTGAGGATAACGATCCTATGGATATGATGGCGGTTAGCGGAGGACGCCGCGTAACCGACTCTTACGAGGTTTTCCCGAAAATCGTAAAGAAAGACGATGGCAGTTTCGTCTGCCGTTTCTTCCTTCACGGAGGAAAGCGTGTCAGCCCGGCAGCCCAGGAGCGGCTAGATTTCTTATCAGCGGACGAGGAGCTTTACCTAGCGCTGGAGCTGACCAACCCGCTGGGCGAGTTGGCGGTGCAGATTCAAACCACTGACTACCATATGATTGGTTGGTCGCCCCGCTATATGGCCCGCGACCTGGCACTAGCACTGGCGCAACCACCCGGCTCTTGTCGGGCGCGGGTGGTGCGAGTAAACCTGCGGCCTGTGCCTTCCGAGGAGCGAGTACTTGTAGAGATGTCCGGCAATCTGGGTAGCCACGAGCCGATGTCTGGGCCGGACTTCCAGCCGCTGGTTCCCGACTAACCATACTCACGTACTGTTGGCCGGGGCTATTCCGAACGGCCTGCATCGCCGGGGCGGGTGAAAAACAGCACGGCCACCGATATGACTGGCAGTATCATCATCAGCATCATGCCGAGGGTATAAGTCCCTGTCAGGTTGTGGAATACCGCGAGGGGCAGGGGGCCGACCGCTGAGGCGCAGACGGATATGGTCATCGCGGGCCCCTGCACCCGGCCTAATCCGTGGCGGCCATAGTAGTAGGCCCAGATCGTGCCGTGTACGATGATATAAGACCCGCTGGAGATTCCCATCATCACCACATAGACCACGGCCACGAACAGCGAGTTGATTGCCACAGCCAGCGCCAAGGTCGCCACCAGGGTCGCCATCGAGAAAACGAGGAGAACCTTGGGGCCGATGCGGTCCGACACGAACCCGGACGCCAGCGAGCTGACCGCGGACGAGACCGAGAATATCGCAAACGCTCCCGCCGCCAGGGTTGCGCTCAACTCGTTCTCCCGGAAGATGGATGCCTGGTGGAACATCAGCGCCGTGGTTATCAGGCTCGGTGAGCTCAGCGACAACGACAGCAGCCAGAAACCGGGAGAGCTGTAGACCCTGGCGCGCCTCTGCACTCCGGCTGTTGCCTGCCTTGTCTCTGAAACAGGCGGCTGGGATGATCCATCGGGGAACAGGCCGACGTCTTCGGGCCGGTTTCTGACAACAAAGAGCGCCACCGGAACGATCAGCCCAATGGACACCACACCCAGTACGGCATAGGCCCCGCGCCAGTCAATGCTGTCTATCAGAAACCTGGCAAACGACGGGAATACAGCGGTGGAGAGCATCGCTCCCAGCGTCATCAAGCCGACGGCCCGGCCCCGCAAGGAGACGAACCACTGGTTCACCAGCAGAATGCAGTTGATGCCCAACGACCCCTGGCCCAGAGCGCGCAGACTGGCAAAGGCAATATAAAAGAGCAGGATGTGGGTGGCCGTGGCCATGCCGAAGCAGGCTGCGCCGAGGCCCAGTCCGGCGGCTACCAGCATTATTCTCGGCCCGTACCGGTCGGCGAGTCGGCTGACAAAGGACACCAGGATGGCGCTCAACACAGTGCTGGCCAAGTAGAGTACCGAAATTCCAGTGCGAGACAGCCCCGTGTCCTCGATTATGGAGTCAATGAACACCGAGAAAACGTATGACTGGCCCGGTCCGGTGCTGAATACGACCAGCCCTGCCGCCGCGACGATGAACCATCCATAGAAGATACGGTGGCGGGACTTGGGAGAGGCGCCGGTTGGAAGGTCTATCATGTTCTCTTCGTGGAAGAACTATTCATTAAGCTGTCACAACCGGCCTTATCGGTAATCTCGAATGCCCTCCGCAAAGCGAGGGAATATGGCGGGGGGAAATTTGCGTGGACGGGCCGCAAAAAGTGCGACTGATTGTTATGGGACAGTCTTTCATTCCGCAATAAATGGGCAGGTCTACGTCCTGGCCTGACGGCTCTTTCCGCGCAATGCCCTAGTCAGCGGGCGGAGCCTGGCCTTCAGGCTGAAGCGGCGGCGCACGTTGTTGGCAATCAGCGGGGCGAGGTTGTGGTTACCGGCGACGATGGGGGCTACCCAAGCGCGGAGTTCTTTCATTGTCGGCGTCTTCTCTTCCCAGGACGGGACCAGGCTGTCCAGAGGATGCCACCGGCGTTCGCCCTTGAAGCGGGTCATCACCGTGCCGCCAGCTTCCTGCACCGCCAGCGCGCCGCCCGCCATGTCCCACATCCTCGGCGCTCCGAAGATAGCGTACTGCATCACGCCCCGGGCCGTCATCGCCAGTTCATAAGCTATGCTGCCGGTGGTGCGCGGCTCGCCTGCCTTGTTAGCCAGGTCGCCAGTGAAGCGCTGCGCGACGCCGAAGTAGCCGGGGAGTCCGATAAGGCGGTTGGGAATAGGCTGCTCCGTTTCCAGCACTTTCACCGGCTCGTCGTCTGCGAAGCAACCTCCGCCCTTGTGGCAGTGCAGCACGAAACCCCCTCCCTCGGTAGGCCAGGGGACGTAGAGGGCTGCCGCCACGGGACGCCCCCGGTGTATCACGCCGATGGACGATGCGAAGACGGGCAGGCCGTTGAGGAAGTTGGTGGTGCCGTCGAGGGGATCGAGTACCCAGAGCGTATCGCGGGCGGGTTCCTCGGATTCCTGCTCTTCTTTGGTGGCCTCCTCGCCGAGGATGCCATGTTCCGGGAAGCGGCGGGCGATTTCGGCGGCCAGGTATGCCTGGGTTGACTTGTCGGCAACGGTCACCGGGTCGCGCTGCTTGTCGTCCTTGAATTCGACCTCGATGCGGCGACCGAAGTGGCTCGCCAGGATTTCACCGGCGCCGCGGGCTATCTCCACCGCGTGGTGTTCGATTTCTTGTACTTGAGCGTCGTCAAGGGGCTGCACGACTGGCCCTCCGGGTTCCTTCCATGGAGCAAGGCAAGGGTAGAGCAGCGGCGTCAAGCGGTCAACTGGCGGGTGTCGGCAAGTAAAGCGGGTGTTATAATCCGCCGAAATTGAGTCAAAGGACCGCACCAGACGCCGTGCGGAAAGAGGACGTTGGTATGGACTTGGGGTTGAAGGACAAGGTCGCAATCATCGGCGGGGCCAGCAAGGGGTTGGGAAGGGCCTGCGCCCAGGTGCTGTCCGAGGAAGGCGCGAAGGTCGTCATTTGCAGCCGCACCGCGGCCGACCTGGAACAAGCGGCGGATGAGATACGGGAGTCCACCGGCGGCGAGGTGCTGGCCTATCCTGCGGACCTGGACCGGCTGGAGAGCATTACGGGGCTGATTGCAGCGGCGCTGGAGCAGTTCGGCGGCATTGACGTGCTGGTCAACAACTCTGGCGGGCCGCCGCTGGGCCGCTCGGCCACGGCCACCGAGGAGCAGTGGGAGACGGCGGTGCAGCGGTCGCTCATCTTCTTCGGGCGGATGTGCCGCGAGGGGATACCGCACCTTCGGGAGCGCGGCGGCGGGCGCATCATCAACATCCTGGCCAGCACGGTCTACAACCCCATCCCCAACCTGGCGCTGTCGGGAGCGACGCGCATGGGCGTGGTGGCCTACGCCAAGAGCCTGGCCGACGAGGTGGGGCGCGACGGCATCCTGGTCAACAACGTCTGCCCCGGCTCCATCCTCAGCGACCGGATGCTGTCGAACGTCACATCCCGCGCCAACGAGCTGGGCATAACCGTCGAGGAAGCGCTGGCGATGCGGGCCGCCGACACCGCCGTGGGGCGAGTGGGCGAGCCGGTGGAGCTGGCGAACCTTGTGGCCTTCCTGGCATCTGAGCGCTCGACGTACATCACCGGCACGACGATACTGGTGGACGGCGGGTTGGTTCGGTCAGTGATGTAGCATCCTCTTCCCTCTCCCTTTGGGAGAGGGTTAGGGTGAGGGGCAAGATGGTCTTTCAGCGCAGGCAGGCGGAGGAGCCGACGGACGCGGCAGGGTTCCTGGAGCGGGGCAACCGCTACGGGCGCAACGGGGTGTACCACCGTGCTATCCAGGACTTCACGACGGCTATCGAGATGGACCCGGACTTGGTCGAGGCGTGGTACAACCGGGGCTGCTCGTGGTATGAGGTGGGGGAGTTGGAGAATGCCATCGCGGACCTGACTCGCGCCATTGAGCTTGCCCCGACTAACGGCCTCTATTACGGGCAGCGGGCACTGGTGTACCACTTCAACGACCAGCCGGAACTGGCCGAGGCGGACCAGGAGCGCTGCGACGAGTTGCGGTTTGGGGCGGAGTTGGACGGGTGAGGCTGAGAGTTGCAACGATACCGGCCGCTGATGCCTAGAACTTCACCCTCACCCCAACCCTCTCCCTCAAGGGAGAGGGAATTTTTTGCTCCCCTAACTCCCTGGGAGAAGGGATTTTCTTTGTCCGATGTCCCTACTTGAACTTGGGGATCACCTTGTCGGTCAGGCAGCGCATGGTGGTCATCACCACCTCGCGGGGGACTGAGGACGTCCAGTTGACCTCGAACATTATTTCGTCGGTGCTGAAGTCGTCGCGGAGCATCTCGATCTTGTCGCAGACCTCCTCCGGCGTGCCAAACAAGTTGACCTCCTCGGTGGCTTCGGGGCTGGCGGTGCCAGCGTCGGTGCTGCCGATGGCGATGCGTCCGGCGTAGTAGCGGCGGGCCAGGTTCATCAGGTTCTCGGTCTGGCGGTCGGCCTCTTCTTTAGTGTCGGCCACCAGGGTCGGGATGCGGACGACGGTGGTCGGGTCGCCGGGGTGGCCGGCGTCAATCCACGCCTTGCGGTAGGCTTTCACGTCTTCCTTCAGCACCGCGGAGCCTCGGGGGTTGTGAGGCGAGCTGCCAGCGCCGATGGCGATGCGGTAGCCCTGCTCGCCCATGGGCACGAAGCTCTCCTGGCTGTCCACTGGCAGCAGCATCGGCGGGTATGGCTTCTGGTACGGCTTCGGGATGGCAAGGTACGACTCGTAGAAGGCCGGGTAGCTGTAATACTTGCCCTCGAAACCAGAGAAGTGGTCCTCGGTCCAGAGCTGCTTCATGACCTCCAGGTACTCGAAGAACTGTTCCCGGCGGGAGGCGGAGCCGCGGGTGCGCCCGCCCGCGCCGTAGATGAAGCGTCCCCGGCTCACCTGGTCAACGATGGATACCTGCTCGGCGGTCTGGATGGGGTCTTCCATCAGCAGATTGTCGAAGCCGTAGCGCTCGTGGGGCAGGGCAGCCGCCGAAAGCGTTTCGCCCTCCTGCCGCATCACCGGGCGGTGGATGGACGAGCCAATCTTGATGTGCTCGGTGCGCTCGGCGATGACGGCGGCCAGCATCAGCACCTGGGGGTCCATGCTGGCCTGCTTGGAGAAGTGCCCGCCGCCCAGCCAGATGTAGTCCCAGCCCATTTCCTCAACGGCGTCAATCTCTTCGTAGTTCTTGATGTAGGCGTCTTCCTCCAGCAGCTTGCCGCCCTGGTAATCCTGGTGCCACGGCACCACGTCGCCCTCGTACAGGGCGTTCCAAGTGTTGAACAGTCCGAAATCCATTTCGCCCCTCCTTCCGTACAGTTATACATAGCTACAATGCGCCCAATCTAGCACCGGCGGCAAACAGCGTCAACGCAAATCCGTTGAAGCTCGCTTCGCCAGTCATATTTTTGCGATATGTCATGTGCTAGCCTGAATGGCGGCAACGGCATTGGTAAGCCAATGCGTCAAGCCGGGATTTGCTCCGGGATTCTTGCTCCTGCGCTTTTCGATTCCCGGCGGCAGTAATTGTCTCCACGGGTGACAGCTTCGTGTTCTCCGTCCTGAAAGTTTTCACCAGCCGGTACTTTGTTGCGCCAGCCCTGGCCGGATTGGGCATAGCGGCGGGCGTACTGATATTTCTCTATGTCTTTCCGGGTACTCCCAAGATAGGCGTCATAGACATTCCCTTCACGGTTATCACGGAGCAGTCTGCTTACGTAATCGGCGAGTACCTCAATTATGCCCGCCGCGATGACTCCATCAAGGCGGTAGTCATCAAGCTGGAGAGTCCCGGCGGTGGGGCCGCCGCCAGCGAACGCCTTTACGTTGAGACCAAGAAGCTGCGGGAAGAGAAGCCCGTGGTGATAGTTATGGACGGACTGGTCGCCAGCGGCGGTTACATGATGTCCATGGGGGCCAGCCATACCGTCGCCCAGACCTCTTCGATAGTGGGCAACGTGGGTGTCGTGGCCTTCGCGGGGCCTCTGGTTGAGCCCTTCCCCAGCGAAGAAGTAATCGTCAGCGGCCCCTTCAAGTTCGGAGGCTCCACCAGACGGGAGTGGATCGGGACGGTAGATTTGCTCAAATCGGCCTTCGCCAAAATTGTTATCACCGAGCGGGGAGACAAGCTGATCCTCACAGAGGATGAGTTGACCCAAGGCCGCATCTACGTGGGCCTGGAAGCGGCGAGGCTGGGACTGGTTGACGAGATCGGGGGCGAAAGCGACGGATTTGAGAAGGCCGCGGACCTGGCGGGCATCTCCGGCTACGGCCTGGTTGATGTGAACCTGGAGGTACTGAAAAAGTTCGTCCAGGACTTTGAGGAGGTTTTCCCGTCTGAGGCCGTCAGCGAAAGAGACCTTGCTGACGCGATGGCGCTGTTGTCTACGAACAACGGCGAGGGGATCGCATCCCGGGAGAGTCTTCCCGGCGGGGCCAACGAAGAATCGGATATGATCCAGGCGTTACAAGGGCTGATGCTCCACGGCAGGCTGAACACGAACCAGGAAGACCCACCGCCCGATTTCCCCTTGGAACTTAACAACCGGCCCCACATCTATTACATGTACGTTGGCAATGCTCGTTAAACTCGCGCTTCTCATTCTGTTGCCGCTGTTTGCCGCCGCTACCTTCGGTGGAGTGTTCCTGTACTTTTACCAGGGCGGTTACGACGCGCCGGCCGCGGTGGATATTCCCTATCACGAGATTCCGTCCCGCAGCGCGGCTTCTGGAAAGGTCGCAGACTCTCCGGGCAGGCAGGAACGCCATGGACTGCTGCTGGTGGACGCCCAGCACGTAAATTCCTTCGGGGAAAACGAGATTATCAGCCTCAGCTCCAGGGTCGCCAGCAGGGGTTACGACGTGGAGTTCGTTGGCGACTTTTCCGCCATCGAAGACCCCGAGCAGATTTCACCGCGACTGCAACAGTTGGCGGCCAAGCTGCGGCGCGCCGACAGTTTCGCGGTGATACTGCCGCAGACGCCCTTCTCGGATGCGGAAGCTAGGCTGGTGGAACGGTTCGTGGCTAAGGGCGGAAAGCTGCTGCTGGTCTCGGACCCTTCCAGGCCGCAGCAGATAAACACCCTGGCCGAGCGGTTCGGGCTGGACTTCCAACCTGACTACCTCTACAACACCGTGGAAAATGATCTCAACTTCCGCCATATAGTGGTCAGTGACTTCCAGCCCGACAGGCTCACCTCGGGTCTGGACTCAGTTACCCTCTACATGGCCGGATCAATCCGGTCGCCGGGTCCCGGTCTGGCCTACATAGACGCCAACACCAAGTCCTCGCTGCTGGAATCCGCCGGGGATCTTTCCCCCATTGCCTGGGGCGACAGCCGCAACGTGCTGGCGGTGGCCGACCTGAGCTTCATGGTGCCGCCGCAGGACTCCCTGCTGGACAACGACCGGCTGGTGTCCAACATCGCGGACTACCTTACCGAAAGCGAACGGCAGCTCGATCTGGCCGACTTTCCCTACTTCTACCAGACCGGCGCGGACGGCAGCGTAGACATACTGATCGGCCGGCAGTCCCTTCTGGGAGCTGGTTTGCAGATGAAGAACGGCCTGGCAGCTTATCGCGTATCTGCCCAGGTCAGCGCTGTGGAGGACGTAAGCCGCGATACGGTATTCCTGGGGCTGTATGAAGATGCCGTCCAGGTCGGCCAGTACCTGCAAGCCGCCGGGGTGCGAGTTGACGATACCCTGGGGACTCCCTTCACTCCCGATCTGGACCCAACCGGGGCAGGGATCATTGTCCTGGACCGCGGTCAGGATGGACGCCATGTGCTGATTGTCCTGGCGGATACGGAGGAGACCCTGACCGATACCGTAGCCAGCTTGATTAACGGTGGCTACAGGCATGACCTCGTTAGCGATTTCGTGGGGGTGCACAAGTTTGTGGGAGTGGTCGAATAGGTTATGAAGGCGCGATCCGGCTCCATTCTCTTCCTGCCAGCGGCGTTGCTGCTGCTGGCCCTGCTCATTGCTTGCCGACAGGCGGACGCGACGCCAACACCGGAACCGGCCGCGACGGTTGCTCCGGCAGTGCAGGCCGCCGAGCCACTGACGCCTGGCGAGCGGGAAGCAGTTGACGAGTTTGCCAAACAGCAGCAGAGCATCAATGAACAACGGGAGAACTTCTACACGGAGTTTGAGGACTGGCGGGCCGGGCTGACCGAGTGCCATCCCAGCGCGGCCCAGGAAGCGCTACAGGAATTCGCCGCATCCTTCAAGGACGTGACCAGGCAGGCCAGAGACCTCCCTCGGACAACCGGCACCAAGGAACTGGCCGCCATGCTGATCCCGTCCGTTGAGGCGGAGGAGGCGGCCTACCGTCAACTGCGCGACCGCTGGCAGCCCAACAACGCGTCGCTCTTCGAGGCGGTTGAGCTGCGCCGCTCCGGGGCCGCCCACGCCCGGAAGAATGCGGAAGACCGATCCCTGGAGTTGCAGGAAGAGTTCGAGAAAGGCCCCACCGCCAAAGAAGTGGAGGAAATGGAGGAGTTTTCCGAGGCCTTCGAGGACATCGAGGACGCCTGAGATGACTTCCATGATGCCTACACCGCCCTTCGACAAAGGGAAGCGATGCTTGAGACAGCCGACCTCATCGCCGGGTACGATTCCCTGGCGATGCAACTGGGCGGCATCATCGAAATCATAGACGGACTGGAACCGACGGACGACACCGAGGACTTCATTGAGACGCTTCGGGAGGCCGCAATAATCGAACTGGGTGCGTTGGAAGACCTGTCAAAAGCCCTGTCGCTGGCTTCCGCCTCTCCTCCATCCGGCGAGGGCGCCGAAATTGAGAAGCCGGAGGAGACCGGCCTTGATCAAACTCCCCCGCCTCCGTCTGACAACGGGGAGCTGCCGCCCGCCCAAGCCGGGGGCGAGATTGACTTGGGCGCCTTCCAAAACGCGCTTGACGCCGCCTTTACCGAAAGCGAAACGACCCTGGACAAAGTCAACCAGGCACTAACGACAATATGTTCCCACAAGGCGTCCCAATACCTGGAATACTAAAATCACTTTAACCCCGCTTACCTCAAGCTGGTGGCGCGGTGGGATGCCTTCCACGACGGTTATGACGAGTGGCAGAAGACAGACGGGGGGTGCGACCGGGCGGAAACGCTGGAGGAGCTTGGCGGTTTCAGCCAGGATATGGCAGACCTGGGGCGCCAAGTGCGGGCGATGCCTCAGTCCGGTTTCCTGCTGCCTGTCTACACCCTGCTGGCGGAAGCCGCAGAGCGGGAGGAAAAGGCCATGCGCGCCCTGTATAACTCATGGAGGCCCTTCACCGTTGACGCCTTCATAGCGGTGGATGAAGAGCGGGCCAATGCCGCCCGGCTGCGCCGACAGGCGAACATCGGCCTCCAGGAACTACACGACCGCCAGTAGGGGCTTCGGGCCGGTTGGGACGCATCAGCCAGACGCCGCCACCAACCCCGACGGCGAAACTGGCGGCCGGCGAGAGTCAGGGAGACGGTTCCTGAGGGGGCGCGCTCCGGCCCCACAGTTCATGGAAGTGGTTGAGCGGCCCGTGGCCGCGGCCCACCGGGAAGCTGGCTCGCATGGCGGCGGTCACAAAGTCCTTGGCCTGCTGTACCGCCACGGGCAGGGCAAGACCTCGGGCCAACCCGGCGGCGATGGCCGACGCCAGGGTGCAGCCCGTGCCGTGGTTGTTGGGAGTATCAATACGCTCCGACGTGAAGGTGAGGAAGTTCGAGCCGTCGTACAGCACATCGGTGGCTGGCCCCTCCATCCGCCCTCCCTTTACCACCGCGTTCCGCGCGCCCAGTTCTTCGACCAGCGCTTTCGCCGCGTTCTTCAGGTCGTCTTGGGTGTTGATCTCCAGCCCGGTCAGCAGGCTGGCCTCGCAGGTGTTGGGGGTAACCACGGTTGCCCTGGGGAAGAGGGCCGACCTCATGGCCTCCAGCGCGTCGTCATCGAACAGCCTCGTCCCCGCCCTGTTGACCAGCACCGGGTCAATCACCACCGCGGCGACAGCGTGAAATTCCAGCCTCTGGGCCACGCACCGGATGACGTCCGCGCCGGGCAGCATTCCGGTCTTGACGGCATCCGCGCCGATGTCGGCCATGATGGCGTCTATCTGGGCTTCGACCATCGCCGGGGGAATGGGCAGGGCGGCATCCACGCCCACCGTGTTCTGGGCGGTGACGGTGGTGATGGCGCAGGTTCCGAAAACGCCAAGAGCGCCGAAGGTCTTGAGGTCGGCCTGTATGCCCGCGCCGGCCCCTGAATCCGATCCGGCGATGCTCATAACGCGCGGTACCCGTGTCGGTGTCATCGGCTCCCGTCCTGCTCGGCGAGAAGTTTTGACCATCTTATCATGCTGATTTTTCCGTCCTGGCCAACCCGTCCTTCGACAAGCTCAGGACTAACGGTTCGATCAGTTTAGCGATTTTGCAGTCGAACGCATCCCATAGGTGAATTATTGACACCCGGCAAGCCGTTGCCTACCATCGCCTGCAATCACAGACGGGCTAGGGAGGGATGATGACTGATTTCAAGACCGGCTCGGTGCAAGCCAACGGCATCAATTTCCATTACCTGGAGATGGGCGAGGGGCCGCTGGCGCTGTGCCTGCACGGGTTCCCTGACCACGCCTATTCCTTCCGCCACCTGCTGCCCGACCTGGCCGAAGCGGGCTTCCGCGCCGTCGCGCCGTTCATGCGCGGTTACGCCCCCACCGAAGCGCCGCAGGACGGCAACTACCGGGCCGTCATGCTGGCCCGCGACACTGTCGCCCTGGTTGACGCCCTCGGCGATGGGCAAGCCTATCTCATCGGCAACGACTGGGGCGCAGGGGCGGTTATCGGCGCTTCCGTGCTCGCGCCGGAGAAGGTGCGGAAGCTGGTCATCATCGCCTCGGGCCGCGTTGACGAAGAACTGGCGATGGACTACTGGTATCTGCGGGGCACGTGGCACTTCTACTTCTTCCAGATGCCCTTCGCCGAGAGGGCGGTGGCGCACAACGACTATGCCTACGTGGAGCAGTGGTGGCGCGACGCCTCGCCGGAGTGGGACATACCGGACTATGCCCTGGAAAGCATCAGGGAGACCTTCCGCAAGCCGGGAGTGGTCGAGGCCGCGCTGGGCTATTACCGGGCGCGGTTCGGCCCGGCGCCGCAGGACACGGAGGCGCTGAGGGATGAAGAACGCATCAACGCCGGTCCGGTCACGGTTCCCACGCTGGCCCTGCACGGCACCCGCGACCGCCCCAAGCGGCTGGAGTCCTTCGAGAGCGAGCACATGGACGCCTATTTCACCGGCGGGCTGGATAAGGTGCTCATACCCGGCACCGGCCACTTCATGCACCAAGAGAGGCCGGAGGAAATCAACCCCAGGATCGTGGAGTTCCTGACCGGGTAGGGGCGGATAGGGGACGATTGCGAAGCCACTTCTTGTCACCCTGAGCGTAGCGAAGGGTCTCTGCGCTGAGAATAGGATTCTTCGCTTCGCTCAGAATGACAGTTAGCAACGGCGACTTTGCAATCGTGCTGATGGCTTACAGCAGACTCATTGACTCTGCCGCTACCAGGACTTGACTACCGGGAGCACTTCTTCGGCGAAGAGCTTCAGGCTGCGCTCGGCTATTTCGAGGGGAATGCCGCCGAAGCGGAAGGATACGTTCCACTCGAAGTCGCCGAGCAGTTCCCGGCGTTCCTCCAGCCCGCGCAGGATTTTGTCGGGGGTACCCCAGCTTGCCGCCTTCATAAAGCCCTCGACTGCGCCCTCCAAGCCGGTTGAGCGGGCTATTTCGGCCTTCTGCTGATAGGCGTTATAGCCTTTCACCCCGGCGAAGTGGTCGCTGAGGAACTCGTAATGGTAGAAGTTGCTCTCGACAAACTTGCCCTGGTACTGGCGCGCCTCTTCCTCGGTCTGCTCCAGGTCTGAGCCGCAGACGACGAACTCGGTGAGCATCAGGGAGGGCGGCTCGGTGCCGTGAAATTCGCGGTGCAATGCCCGCCCGCGCTCGATGCCCGGCATACGCATTTCCCAGGGGCGGTCGGCGAACATAACTATGTGCGCGCCCAGCTTTGCCGCCGAGAGGACTGACTCGTCGCTGGCGGCAACGGCGTAGATGCGGCCGTCGAAGGAGTGCTGCGGCCGGGGGCGGATTTCGATGCGGGGCTGCTGGTAGTAGGGGCCGTCGCCTTCGATGAAGCCGGTCTTGAGGGCTTCGACTATCATGGGGGCCGCCTCGTCGAAGCGGTCGCGGGATTCGTCCATGCTGATACCGAAGGCTTCGAACTCGCGCCGGGCCAGTCCGCGCCCGAACCCCAGACGGAGCCGTCCGCCGCTGAGCATATCGAGAACTGCGGCGTTTTCGGCCACCCGAAGCGGGTTGTGCCAGGGTAGGATGACGGCTGCCGTCCCCACATCAATGTTGGGATGCTTGGCCGCGATGTGGGTCATCAGTTGCAGGTTGTCCGGCACGAAGGAATAGTCGTTGAAGTGGTGCTCAGCCGACCAGACGCTGTCGAATCCGTACTCAGCAGCCATTTCCACGAGGCGCAGTTCCTCGCCCCACATCTGGGCGTCCGAGCCTTCCTCCCAGCCGTAGCTGGTCATTACCAACATCAGTCCGACATCCATGTATATGCTCCTTACGATTTTGCAGGTTACTCGCTCTTCTCAGGCGGGAGGTTAGAAGCTCGGCTTGGTGGGAAAGGGGGTCACCTGGAGTTCGTGGGTCCAGCAGGATCTGTCCTGGGTGTGCAGGTAATAAAAAGCCTCGGCGATTTTGACGGGGTTCATCAGCAGGTCAGGATTCTGCTGGGCATGGGCCGTGGCCCGTGTTCCCGGAGAATCTATCATGCCGTCAATGACCACGTTGGCGACGTGGACGCCGTGCTCGGAGTACTCCTCGGTCAGCGCCTGCGCGAACCCCCGCATCAGCACCCGCGGGTAGTACAGCGACTGCCCGGTGTACCGCTTGCGGCCCCGCAGGGAGAAGTTGTTGTTGGAAATGAGGATGGTGCCCTGGCCCTTCTCCCGCATGGAGGGCAGCACCTCCTTGGCTACCAGGAAGGGACCGCTGCTGGCGATGTGCTGGGCGGTCTCGTACATCTCGAAGGGGATGTTCTCCATGAGTTCCATTTCCGGCGGCAGGTCGCGGCCCTCGAGGTAGCCCGCGTTGTAGACCAGCACGTCGGGATCGCCGGCCTCTTCCCGTATCCTGGCGAAGGCATTGGAGATGGAATCGCGGGAGGCGAGGTCCAGCTCGACGATCATGGCGTCATCACCCGCTTCGCGTATGGCCGCCTCGAGCGGAGCGGCATTGGCGTGATTGCGGGTGGTAAGCACGGTGAAGAAGCCTTCCTGCGCGAACTTGAGGGAGATGGCCCCACCCACGCCCCAGCGCACGCCGACGGGCAGGTCGCTGTCGTCAATGTCGCCACCGTGGACCAGGTGAGTGTTGCGGCCGTCCGACTGCCACTTGGATGTCGCGCCGATGACGACGGCGACGGGTTTTCCGTTCGAGTTCATGTTGGATTCCTCTCGCAGATGTGTCGGCTATCTACATTGGAAAAAGCCAAATACGAGCGGCCGGGCCTTGCGGCGGCGGGAGACCGCGCACCGGAACTGACCCCGCAAATGTATCGGCAATCCAATACTAACAGGTCAATCAAGGGGCGCAAGGGATGTGGTGGGCCTGGATGGACTCGAACCAACGACCTCGGTCTTATCAGGACCGCGCTCTAACCGCCTGAGCTACAGGCCCACATTCGGGGGGAATGCCAACTCCGTTCCAGCGACGACCGGGCGGACGCCGGGAGTGGCACTGTTCGACTATTATATCTGCCGGGTCCGGGTTAGACAACCCTGACGGATCCCGCTAACTCGGTCCGTCCGGGCCGTCGCCGCCTGCGATGTCCGCCCCGGGCGCATCCACAGGGGGCGGGCGGCGCACTATAACCGACGGTACGGTGGGGCGGCTGTTACCCTGGGGCGATGCTCCGTTGGGAAATTGCAGAACGCGCACCGGGTAGTTGATGATGATACCTTCCTCAGCGAAGCGGCGATGTAGCTCATTCACCAGTTCAGAGCGCAGCTCGAAGCTGGACAACCGGTCCCTGGCCTGCACGAACAGCCAGAAGTCCACGTTTGACTCGCCAAAGGTATCGAAAGCGAAATATGATCCGTAGTCTTTCACCGCGTGGGGGCTCTCTTCCAGCACCCGATTCATTACATCCCTGGACACTGCTTCCACCCGGTCCAGGTCGCTGCTGTAACTGACGCCGCAGGTCAGATAGACGTTGATCGGCGGCGTCGGCTCACTATAGTTTGTGACGATTGACTCCGCCAGGCGCGAGTTGGGTATAACCACCAGTTGGTTCTCCCAAGTGCGGATTCGAGTACTGCGCAGACTCACTTCTATCACGTATCCCGCGATACCTCCCTCAAGCTCGATGTAGTCGCCGGGGGAGATGACGTTCTCTGTCGCAACGTAGGTGCCGGCGAAAACGTTGGACAAGGTCGGCTGTATCGCCAGCGCTACGGCCAGGCCGCCGAGGCTCAGGCTGGCAATCAACGGACCGATGGATATGCCCAGCGCGTCCAGCATCAGCATAACGCCGATGGCGTACACTATTATGACCGCCACCTTGCGCAGTATGGGGAGGATGTGGGCGGTGGCGCTGCGCTGGTCCACGCTCAGCCGGGAGATGTACCAGTCGAGGGAGACCGATAGCAGCCGCGTGATAAGGACGAGCGCCGCCAAAATGGCGGCGGCGGTGAAGAGGGCATTAACCACGTCCCGCTGCCCGGCGGTGAGGTCAGTGGGAATGACCACTGCCAGGTAGCTGCCCAGCACCAGTATGATGAGGCTGACCGGACGGCGGACTGCCCGGAAGACCAAGTCATCCAGTTCTGTTTCGGTGTGATGGGACAGCCGCTGGGCCAGGGGGATGATGACGTAGTGCGACAGGGCCGACACCAGCATCGCGATGCCGAAGATTATCAGCCCGATTACCGGGTCTACCCAGGCCTGGTCTTCCAGCCCGAAACGGGCGAGCAGCGAGTCCATTTACGTCCTGGCGTCTCTCTGTCGTTGCTCTTTGGCTGTTCGGGCGAATTATAGCCGATTCAGCAGTCGGGGCAGAATATCGTCGGCCGGGCCGGTGAGCACAACGTCGCACCAGGGGGTGAGGGACGTTGGTTCGGGGTTCACTTCGATAAGGGTCGCGCCCCGTTCCTGGGCCACCAGCGGCATCCGCGCCGCCGGGTTGACGGTGCCCGACGTTCCCACCAGCAACATACAATCGCACCGCTCCGCCGCCTCGCGGCAGGCTTGCAGCGTGTCGGGAGGTATTGGCTCTCCGAACATCACCGTGTCCAGCTTGAGCACGCCGCCGCACTCGCCGCAAAGCGGAGGCCTGTTGGCAAGACCAGCCCCTTCGGCAAGCTCAGGATGAGCGGAGAGTTGCGCCTCGAAGTCGCCGCGATGGAACCGCAGGCCGCATTGCAGGCAGCGCAGCCGGTTGCGGTTGCCGTGAATTTCCAGCACGGCGCGGCTGCCGGCGGCGGTTTGCAGGTTGTCCACGTTCTGGGTGATGACGCAGCGCAGGATGCCCCGCCGCTCCAGTTCGGCAAGGGCCAGGTGCCCGGCGTTGGGCGCGGCCCGGTCAACGGCCTGCTTCATCTGGTACACGGGATGTGACGGGTCAACCTCGGCAGCCAGCCGCTTCCGCCACCACGCCGCCGGGTCAAGGGCGAACTCCTGGTACGACAGCAGCGGCGGAGTGCCGCGCTGCGTCCACAGTCCGCCCGCGCCGCGATACGTGGGAATGCCGCTGCCCGCCGACAGCCCGGCCCCGGCCAGCGCCACCACGTAACGGGCGCGGGAGATGAGGGCGGCGGCTTGTTGTATTTCGTTGGTCGACTGGGTCATAAGCTGATTTTCTGCCACCAAACTTTATGAGCCAGTCCGCAGTTCGTTTAGTTCAGCAGTCCGGTCTCGCAGATTATCGCCCAAGTTGATTCTTGCAGTCACTCGCGCTTCGCCCACACGCATTCCCATCACAACAGGAATCGCCGCCAATCCCAAGCCGGTGGCGCTCAAAGCCGAGCCGATTGCACTGTATGCCGACGCCCGGCCCAGCCGCTTGCCGCCGCTGCGCATGGTATCCCGCAACGCGGCCCGGCCCATCAGATATTGCCGTCCCTCGGTTACTCCGATTATCAGCGCGGATGTGACGGGAATAACGTCAACCGCAAACTCGGCGGCAATGTCCAGCGCGTTGCTGATAGCATCCTCTGACAGCTCCGCTATCTGCTCTTCCGTGGTTTCTTCCAGCATTGAGTGAGATATATTGGTTCCAACTATGCCGTCAAGTTCGCTGTCCACTTCTTCGGGAACAGCTACGCGATAGCCCCCTTCCAGTGCTCCCTTCACATAGGATAAATCTTCCGTGGCCTTGAGCTGTATCTGTTCAACTGTTTCGCCGTTCCGGTCAGCGATTTCCAAGTCCCAGCCCGGCTGGTTTGAGGAATCAGCCAGACGCGCTACCTGCCCAGGCTCAAGCTGCAACTCGCCGACGGTTTCGCCGTCGTTCAGCCGGTCTCTGACCAAGACCTCGAAATATATGCCCTTGGTGTTGTTGACGTAACCCTGAATTTGTTCAGCGCTTCTGTCAGCCAACGTAGCCGGGTCTACTCTGGGATGACCCCGTTCAAATGCTGCGAGAAGCTGCGGGTTTTTCTCCGGCTCCAATCCCAGATTGATCAAATCGTCGGCGCTTATATCTGCGGCGATTCCGGCTGTTTCCAGTACCTCCCGCTCACTGCGGCAGCGGTACTGTTCCACAAGCGCCAGCAACTCCGCCCTCTGCCTGGGCGGATAATTGTCGGATAGAGAAACTAGTTCATCCTCAATCATTACGGCCACCTTGAAGTTATGCGGAATGGTCTACTGGTATCTTGGATACATTCAGCCAAATAACGCCCTCCAGATTCGTCGGAGAATGCCGACGGAGTTGCGTTGTTGCCTCTCCTGTTCCAAATGGGCCACCCTCTCGGCTAACTCCCCTTGGAATTGCCGAATGTCCGCGGATTCCTGTTCCAGTCGGGCCACTCGCTCGACCAACTGCCCCTGTAATTGTCGAAAGTTTGTGGATTCCTGTTCCAACTGGCCCACCCGTCGGCTGGTGTCGGTCTGGTCGTGATGCAAGCCGACCGCTACCCGTGTGACCGCCTCAGTGAATTCGTCGAACCGGCGGATGTCTGCGCCAGTAAGTACTTCCCCAGAGCGTTGGATGACCTGACCAGTGGACCTTGAGGCGTCGCTTATTTCTTGCCCGGCGCGTTGAAATCCCCGCCCGGCTCTATTGGCAGCGCGGCGCAACCACGAAGGACGTCCTTCAGATTCTTGGGAATTTTCGCCGCTTTGAGACGGTTGCTGTTCCGACATTGCGTCTTCTTTCGCCACTGTCAACCTCACCTCCAATAGGAATTTTGCAGCTTCTGATTTCAGGTGTCACCCCTCAAACCCCTCCGCCCCTAGCAGCGGCACGAACCGGCAGGGGCCGAGAGCGCTGATGGACACGCCCTCGCCGGTTTTCAGCACCAGCAGCAGCTCCTGCTGCTCACGAGAACCGACGGGCAGGGTCATGCGTCCGCCCACCCGCAGTTGCGACAGCAGCGACTGCGGTATGGCCGGCGCGGCGGCGGCCACCAGTATGGCGTCGTAGGGGCCGTGCTCCGGGCAGCCGGGCACCGGCCCGGCCAGCTCCACCACCACGTTGCGGTAGTCCAGCTCCAGCAGCGTGGCCTCGGCTCGCGCGGCCAGCGCGGGCAGCCGCTCGACGGTGACCACCATTCCGTCCGGGGCGGCCTTCGCCAGCACCGCCGCCTGGTAGCCGGACCCGCAGCCCACCTCCAGAACCTTGTCGCGGGGCGACAGGCGTAGGGCGGCAGTCATCTCCGCCACCATCATGGGCTGGGAGATGGTCTGCCCCTCTCCGATGGCCAGCGGTATGTCCAGGTAGGCCATGCTGCGCTGCTCCGGTGGCACGAACCGTTCCCTCGGTACGGCGGCCATCGCTCGCAGCGTCTCCGGCGAGCGTATGCGCCCGGACAGCTTGGTCAGCAGCTCGGCCCGTTTGCGCTCCAACTCGCTCATACTGGATTTTAGCATGGGGACTGAATGCCGGATTCCGGGCGTTTGACACACCATAGGCCGCAACCTAGAATCGAGTACTGATACAGCAATTTCCAGGGCCGGAGGGTTCATGCACGTCGGACTGGTGATGGAATGCGACTACCGCTATGGCGAGACCGAGCAGGCAGCCTTCGATGAAGCCTTTGCCATGGCAGAGGCGGCGGAGATGGGCGGACTGACCGGCGTTTGGCTGGCGGAGCGGCACTTCGCCGCGCCACGCAGCCCGCTGGACACCGGCGGAGCAGGCATTCCGTCAGTGGTGTCCGCGCCGCTCATCATCTCGTCGGCGATTGTGGCCCGCTATGAGAGTCTGCGGGTGGGCGTGGCGGTTAACGTGCTGCCCCTGGCGCATCCCATACGCATCGCCGAGGAAGTGGCGACGGTGGACCACATCAGCCGCGGCCGGGTCGAGTTCGGCGTGGGCCGCAGCGGATTCGCCCGGGCCTATGACGGCTACGGCATCTCCTACGCCGAGAGCCGCGAGCGCTTCCAGGAATGTCTCGACGTGATACTGTCCGCATGGACCAATGAAAGGTTCTCCTACGAGGGCAAGCACTACCGGTTCAACGACGTCTGCGTCATTCCCAAGCCCTTCCAGAAGCCCCATCCGCCGCTGCGCATCGCCGCCACGACGAAGGAGACCTTCCCGCAGGTGGGACGCGCCGGCATCCCCGTGTTCGTCGGGCTGCGGGGCATGGACCGCCCGGCCCTCGCCGACAGCCTGAACGCATACCGGACGGCGTGGAAGGAGGCCGGGCACGAAGGCGATGCCAGCGTATTCCTGCGCATCCCAGTCTTCGTGGGCGAGACCGACGAGCAGGCCCACGCCGACGCCGAGGAATCCACCATGACAGCCTACCGCCGTCTGGCCCAGAACTTCCTCAACAGCGCCACCGTGGCCGGGGCCACGCCCGACGAGGAGCGTGTTCAGCGAGGCCATCGTCTCTCCGCCATTACCTACGAGGACCTGCTGCGCGACCGCCTGGCCTACGGCGGCCCGGACCGGGTGACCGAGTTGCTGCGCGAGATTATCGAAGAACTGCAACTGGACGGCGTGGTAGCCGAGGTCAACGTGGGTGGCGGCATCTCGAAGGACAAGGTGCTGGCGTCGGTCAACCGCTTCGCCACCGAGGTAGCCCCGGCCCTGCGCTGACTTGGGTTTACCGGCACTCCATCATTCCCGCGAAAGCGGGAACGACGGAGAATTTGGCAACTCGTTTAGTGCTCCAGGGCCTTTCCAAAGCTCCCTCTTGTCGTCCTGAGCAAATCGAAGGGTCTCTATCCCAAGTATAGGATTCTTCGCTGCGCTCAGAATGACAGACGTAACGACAGCGGCTTTGGAAAGGCCCTGTTAGTGCTGAGCAGTAACTCGCGGCAGGATATAGCGGTCTATTGCGTAGGCCAAGCCGTCTGCCTCCACGGGCGGGGCTGACAGGCTCGCCGCGGCACGGATTTCCTCCGGCGCGCCGCCCATTGCTATCGGCAGGCCGCAGGCCCGCAGCATGGGCAGGTCGTTGTAGCTGTCGCCCACGCAGGCCATCTCGGACGGCTCAACGCCCAGCATCTCGCCCATGCGGGCGATACCGCTGCCCTTGTCCACCCCCTTCACGGTGAAATCCACCGCCCACAGGCCGTTGTAGGGCAGAGACGCCAGGATGACGCTCATCCGTGGGTGGTCGCTGAAGCGTACGGTCAACGCTTCCGCATTCTCTCGGGACATATCCAGCGCCGAAATGCGGACGATGTCCCAGTCGGGGATGTCGCTGACGCGGCGGAAGGTGCCCTCAACGTGAGTGGCGACGAAACGCGCCTCCAGCTCCCCGATGAGCGTCAGCACCTCCGAAGCCAGTTCCGGCCCCAGGTTGGCGCTCCAGATGTGGCGGCGCTCCACCGGGTCTAGGATGGCCGCGCCACCATCCGACAGTTGCGGCCCGGCCAGCCCAAGCTGCCGGGCGTACTCGAAGACATCCTGAGGCTCGCGCCCGGTGGCGATGAACACCGGAATCCGCGCCGAGAGCCGCACTATGGCGTCCTTCACTGCCGACGTGACACGCTCGTCCGGCCCGATGATGGTGCCGTCGAGGTCGAGGGCCGCTGCCCGGATAACCCCTTGAAATTCTGGTTCCATACAAGTGTTCCGCGCACAAATGAAGGGGCGCATGGCCATGCGCCCCCGAGGATTCTGTTTACGAACGCGCCCTAGTCCAGTTTCAGATTGATTCTAATCCCGCCAACCCATCTGGCGAATAAATTATATGCAAGAGGCGCGATAATCCCCACGGCCAGTCCGCCACCAGCGAACATCGCTGTCATGCCGGGAATTGCCGCAAAGGCAAGCCCGGTGCCTCCCCAGGACACTTGGCCCACGATGATATCGTAAATCGCCCCGCCAACAGAATAGATTATCCCCAGGGTCAAGCCCACAATTCCCATCAGAACCGTCAGGAACTTGGCTGAAGACAAAATCCCGATGCGCTTCAATTCTGTCATTTTGGAACCGCTTCCCAGAATTTGCTTGTCTTGCTTCCTTGGAATTGCAAAGTTCGCGCCAAGACATATTTGCGAGGCCCGTTCATTCCTTCAATTGAGTCGGAACGAACGGGCCTTGTTCCCTTAAAGGCTGCTCAATCGCCGACTAATCGACCGGCTCTTGAGAAACGGCAGGATTTTGCGGACGGGGTTTAGTCGAAGACCAGCGCGGTGTTCTGGCGACCGGGGCGGCGCATTTCTTCCAGTCCCTCTTCCGCGGTGTCGAAGGTGTTGCAGAACAGCTCGATGCCGTTGCCGTCCGGGTCCTGGATGTAGATGCTCTTGGTCATGCTGTGGTCAACGGTGCGGAGCTTGTCAACCTCGTAGTATTCCTGGAGCTTATGGTAGTAGTCCTTCAGCTCTTCGTAGTCCTCAACCTGGATGGCCATGTGGTTCAGGCCCAGACCGCCCTCGACCACTTCCTGCGCGCCTTCCTTGGCCTGGAACAGGGCCAGGTCGTGGTGGATGCGTCCGCAGGTCAGGAACGTGCCGAAGCCCGGCCGCTCCACGGCAACCTCGAATCCCAGGACTTCGGTGTAGAACCTGGTCGAAGCGTCCTGGTCCTTGACGTTGATTACCAGATGCCCAATCCTCTTCGGCTTCGCCATTATTCCCTCCGTGTGGACTCCTGCTGAGTCTCATTGCTAGTGGCACCTACTATACGCCAGCCCCCGTGTTTTGCCAAGATATCGAGACGTGGGCAACTAATCTCTTAACTGCCTTGCAGGTTTTGCAACTGCTCCCGCAGCCGCCTTACTTCTTCCTCCGCTGCCTGCAACGCCTCCTCGCTCTCCCTGTGAGTGCGAAGCCACTGCCCGGTCTCCGGGTCATACAGTCGCAGCTCCAACCCTTGCCTCGCGCAGATGTCCAGCGTCAGTACGTCGCTGCGGCCTCGCAGTGTGCCGTCGTTGTCAGTCTCCAGCGTTATTGGCTGGTACGCGCCGCCAGCTAGCCGCTCACCGACCAGTTGCGGCGTGAAATGCTCGCCGGTAGGGTCGAATCGCCAGTATTCGGTTACTCCCATACCGGCGTAAATGTCCCGCTTCTCCCCTGCGTCCCGCCGCCAGGTGCTTGGCGACGCGACTTCCATCACGAAGTCCGGCGCCTTCCCTTCCCGCCATACTATCCAGGAATCCCGGAAATGCTTGCCTGCGGCCCCGAACACCACGAATACGTCCGGCGCAACCCGCGTTGCGTTATCGTTCATCCGGTAGTACATCAGCATATCCCCGCCAACGTAAACGTCGGGCCGGCCCAGAAACCGGTTTTCCAGTACCGAAACGGTATCGGTCATCGCCACGTACTGCCACTTGTTCTCAGCCATTGGTTCGCCATCCGAGGAAGGGTATTCGATGCTCAGGTCGTCTTCCGCTTCCTCGATGGATGGATGCCTGACGGACGCTGTAGTGCGTTTGGCTACCATGATTGTCGCGCTCCTGGCTGGTGTCCTGACCATTGGGGTAGACGGGAGGCTCGATTGAGAATATCAACTGGAATGCAGGAAATCCAGCACCCGCTCCTTTGCCCCGTCACGGTTGTAGCTGCGGTAAAGCAGCAGGGCGTTGCGGGTGGGGTCACCGCCGAAGAAACGCTCGTACAGCACCTGCCGCCCGCCGAAGGCGCTGCACGCCACGTCCCACGCCAGCCGGAACAGCCGCACCCGCTCGCGGGCGTCGGCGGTGTCGGTGGTCAGGTAACGCTCCACCTCCGGGCCGATAGGCGCGTTGAAGTCGCCTTCCGACGGCAGGGCCATCAGGTTGCCGGAGCCCATAAGCTGCACGATTTCGGCCAGCCGGGGGTAGATGGTTGTAGGATACAACGCCCGGCCCACGGTAATCGGCCCCTGCGCCGGGCACATCACGCCGTAGTCGTTGACCCAGGCGTCGGCCTCCGATGCCCGCATACAGGCCTTCAACGTCTCCAGGTGGATGATGATTTCGGCGATTCGCTCCTGGACGTGCTGCAACTCGCCCGACCCGAGGGTGTCGGCCATCAGTTGCGCCAGCCCCAGGATGAACTCGGTCTTGACCACACAGCGGTTGACCACCTGGTAGCCGGAGTGGGTGGTGGACTGGGTGGCGAGGCCGTAGTTGTTGCACATATCCACGTCGCCCAGCAGGAATACCCGCTCCCACGGCACCAGCACGTCATCGAAGAACACGATGCAGTCCATCTCTTCGAACCGCGACCCGAGGGGATGGTCGAAGTCTGAGCGTCCGTAGTCGAAGCTCTCGCGGCAGATGAACTTCAAGCCCGGCGTGTTGTTGGGGATGGCGAAGGAGAACGCCTGCCGCCACGACTCCGGCCCTATCATGTGCGTCCGCGTGGGGTACACGGCTATCTCGTCGGAAAGCGGCCCCAGCGTCGCCAGCACCCGGCTGCCCCGCACGACGATGCCCGCGTCGGTTTCCTTGACTACGGTGAGGGCCACCTGCTCGTCCAGCTTGTCCAGCACCCCGGACTCGCGGCGAGGTTGCAGGTTGACCAGCGTATGCGTCAGCGTTATGTCGTTCTCGCGGATGTGCTCGAAGTAGCGGCGCACGTTATCGGCGAACTCCGGCCTGTTCTGACCGAAGTACTCGGCCGCCCCGGCCCACCCGGCGATGGACACGTTCATAAAGTCGGGGGTCCGGGCCATCATGCCGCAGCCCACCCAGGCCCAATGCGTCATCATCCTGCGCCGGGTCAGTAGGTCATCCACCGTGCGCGGCACCATGAACGACAACCCCACCGGATCCCCCGACGAAGGCGAGGGAAACACCATCTCACCCCCCACCTTCTCATCGTGCTGCCGGTCATACAGCGCCGCCACCGACTTCACGCCGCCCTTCAGCGCGGGATGCGTGGTGACGTCCTCAACCCGCTCGCCGCGCATCCACACCTCGGCGGGGTTCTCGCGCAGGTTGGCGATATACTGCTGTCCGGTCTTGGCTGGCATGACGTCTCCTTGACCACAAACAAAGAGTAAGTTTCAGCAACAATATATTACAGCCCTGCAAGGTATCACTTGCCTATCGTAGCCGAGCCGCTAGCAAAGCTCCCTCTCCCTATAAGCGAGAGGGTTGGGGTGAGGGTGAAATCGCTGGAGTACAAATTCCTGACACTTGCCCCTTGCCATCTCTTGTGACGCATCTCTAATGTAGGCAATATCAGCATCAACGCCCTCAACCCCCGCCATCAGGAACGTCCCCTAAAGATCAAGCCTGGAGCTGCCCGAAAGAGAATCAAGAAAATCCTCTAATCACAAGAATCACAGTTCAGACAATGACCGGAAAAGACAGGAAATGACCGGAAAGTAAAAATTTTCCATCCCCGGAAAGGCCGAGAGACAGATGCTGTCAAGCGCAAATGCGTCCCCTGAGTACCGCAACATCCTGACACGATTCTGTCCAAAACTGCACAGAAGTGCACACAATTGCACACATTTTAAGGGGTATGCCATCGCGCCGTGCGTCAGCGCCTGACCCGCCCGTATCAAAACGCACGGCCTTGTGATACATTGCGTCCACCTGAACTCCACCGTCAGGAGGTGCGCCATGAAAGGCCGAGTTGTTGCCTGCGTCGAGTACGGCAAGCCCTTCGAGATACAAGAGTACGACGTTCCCGAACCCGCTCCCGGCGCAGTGCTGCTGCGCATGACCCAGGCGGGCATCTGCGGCTCCGACCTGCACGTCTGGCGCGGCGACCAGGTCAACGTGCCGCTGCCGCCCACCGGCCGCGCCATGGGCCACGAGGGCACCGGCGTCGTCGAGACTCTCGGCGACGGCGTCACCACCGACTCCGCCGGTGCGCCCGTACAGAAGGGCGACCGGGTGGTCTATGCTGCGGTGTTCCCCTGCTACGCCTGCCACCAGTGCCTCAAGGGCAACACCAACTGGTGCATGAACCGCAATTACCCCGCCGCCGGAACCTGGCCCTACTTCACCGGCACCTACGCCGACTTCCTGTACCTGCCACCGCGACACCCCTTCTTCCGCGTCCCCGACGAGCTGGACGACGACCTGCTGGGGCCGGTCAACTGCGCCATGGGCACCGTCACCACTGGCCTCATCCGCGCCGGGGCCGGCGAGGGTGACTACGTGGTCATCCAGGGCGCGGGCGGCCTCGGCGTCCACGCCACCGCCATGGCCAAGGAGATGGGCGCAGACCGCGTCATCATCCTCGACCGCCTCGAGAACCGGCTGGAGCTGGCCGAAGCCTTCGGCGCAGACCACACCATCAACATCGAAGAGTTCAACACCCCAGAGACCCGCGTCCGCCGCGTCAAGGAGCTGACCGATGGCCGCGGCGCCGACGTGGTGATGGAGCTGGTGGGCCGGGCCGAGCTGCTGGCCGAGGGCATAGATATGCTCAGCAACGGCGGCACCTTCATCGAGATTGGCGACATAGTGCGCGGGCGCGAGGTCTCCATAGACCCGTCCAAGCTGCTCCAGGGCAAGAACATCATGGGCTCGCTGATGTACCGGGCCGAGCTGCTGCCCCGGCTGCTCAACTTTCTGGTGCGTAACAGGGAGCGCCTGCCCTTCGAGCGCATCGTGTCGCACAAGTTCCCCCTGGCCGAGGTCAACGAAGCCTTCCCCCAGTGCGAGTGGGACCAGCGCCAGCCGGAGATAACGCGGGCCATGCTGGTGCCGTAGGAGGATTCGTAACCCAATCCCTGGAATAGCAATCGGCCCCGGGTATTTTCCGGGGCCGATTCGTAGTCGTACGGTATTCACGTTACAATGATTCAGAACTTCAGGGACAGAGACACCGCGCGGTTCAACAGCGGCGCAAGGATTGCAGCTTTTGAAGGATTCGCCAGGCAGGCGAGACAAAAGTTGAAAGATCTGGATGATGCCAATTCGCTGAAAGACCTGCTTGATAAGCCTGGCAATCACTTGGAATCACTAACAGGAAGGCGGACTGGACAATACAGCATACGTATCAACCGACAATGGCGCATATGTCTCAGATGGGCCGACGAAGGCCCATACGACGTTGAAATCGTGGACTATCACTAATTTTAGGATTCCGAAATGAAGATTGACGACCGGCCCTATAAAGATGGCCTGCCCCCCATACACCCCGGCGAAAGCTTGGCCGACGACCTGAACGAAATGGAAGTCACGCCACAGGAGTTCGACGTGATGTTGGCGGTGAAACCTGGCACCACTGCGGCAATACTTGAAGGCCTCCGTGACATAGACGCTGAATTCGCCCTGCGGCTGTCTCATTATTTCGGCACTACTGCAAGGTTTTGGATGAATCTCCAGGTTTCCTACGATCTGAAAATCGCGGAAAAGAATGTGGGGCCTGGTATTCTGAAGGAAGTAAAGCCTAAGCCCAAATATCTGCTCAGAGTCCCCGGCGATCCGCTTGTAGACGAGCTTTCAGACTTGTGAGACCCGGTTACCCGCGGTGGTTTGGTGTATTAGACAGGCCGCGAATTCGGTCCAAGCTCAACGTATGCTAGAATGCCCCTGAAAGCCCCAACAGCGAGGATTGACGCATGAAATTCGGCCTGATGTATGAAATCCAGATTCCCGAACCCCATCATCCCGGTATAGAGGCGGAGCGCTACAAGCAGGTATTGGCCCAGGTGGACCTGGCCGACGAAGTCGGCTTCGAGTACTTCTGGACCGTGGAGCACCACTTCCTGCGGGAGTTCTCCCACTGCTCCGCGCCCGAGGTGCTCTACGGCGCCATCTCCCAGCGCACCAAGCGCATCCGCATCGGCCACGCCGTGGCCCTGCTGCCCTCGCAGTACAACCACCCCGTCCGTGTCGCCGAGCGCGCCGCCGTGCTGGACATCCTCAGCGACGGGCGCATGGAGCTGGGCACCGGGCGCTCCACTACCCTCATCGAGATGGACGGCTTTGAGGTTGACCCGGCGCAGACCCAGGCCCAGTGGAACGAAGCCATCCGAATGATTCCCAAGATGTGGACAGAAGACCCCTTCTCGCACCAGGGCGAGTTCTTCAACATCCCGGAGCGGTCGGTCATCCCCAAGCCGGTGCAGCAGCCGCACCCGCCCATGTGGGTTGCCTGCAGCCAGCCCGACAGCTTCCGCCGCGCCGGTGAGCAGGGCCTGGGCGTCCTCTGCTTCAACCTCGGCGGATACGCCCAGATGGAGGAGCGGGTCGCCGCATACCGCGAGGCCATCAAGAACGCCAACCCCGTCGGCTCCTTCGTCAACGACCAGGTGGCGGCCCTCTGCATCGTCCACTGCGGCGAGGACGGCGAGGAAGCCCGTCGCGTCGGCGGGCCGGAGGGAGCCTGGTTCGTGCAGATGGCCGAGAACCTGTACGCTCCATGGGCCGGACGCGAGGTTCCCGACAGCTACAAGTTCGCCGTGGACGCCATCCAGACCGAGCGAGTGGACAAGACGGCGCAGGACCACCTGGACTCCGGGGCCTTCGCCATGGGCACCCCCGACGAGATTATCGAGGTGATGAAGAAGTACCAGGAGGCCGGCGTTGACCAGGTGCTGTGCTTCGTCCAGCCCGGCAATCTGTCCCACACCCGCATCATGGACTCCATCAAGCTCATGGGCAAGCACGTCATACCCTACTTCAAGTAAGACAAGGCACCGGACCAGCGCTGACGCACGTAGGGGCGGGTTTGAAACCCGCCCCTACATCATTTCCAGCCCCGTCTCCGTCAGTTCCCTATCCCTCCGGGGGAGGGTTAGGGTGGGGGCATCCGCTCGGCTTAATCGGAAGAAGGCAGCTTGCGCGGTTCCTGCAACTCCATCTTGACTTCGCAGCACTCGATCTCGCCGTCGCCGCTCTTGGTGCAGAGGACGCTGCTGCCGCAGGTCTCGCAGGTATACCGCTTTCCCAACTGATTTGCCATTGCTGAACCCTCTACTTGAGCTGCATCGGCTCGCCGCAACAGCCGACGCTGCCGGTCCCGCCCTTGGTTACGATGAATTCGGCCTTGCATTGCGCGCAGACATAGCGCTTGCCGGTCTGGTTAGCCACGAGTCGCGCTCCCTGTTGCGGAATTAAGTATCAGTAATTGTAGCTTGCTGATAACGGCGTTTCAACTTAGCGTCGCCGACGCGCTCTACTCCTGTTTGAAGCGGACGAGGAAACTGGCTTCGCCGAGAGGAATGCCGTCGAACAGGATGGCCGCGGAGTGCTGCCCAGGGGCCTGCACCGGAATTCGGAAGGTCTTGATCCACCGCTGGAACAGGATGCCCTCGTCCCAGTCCACTCTCTGGGCGGGCGGCGTCTCCAGCGGGACGCCGGGCGTCTTCAGCGCCACGAAGAGGCGGTGCTCGCCGGGCAGTGCCCCGCCAATGCAGAAGGCCAAGTTCACGTCAACCTCGGCCACCACCGGCCCACCCTCACCGCCCGGCAGTGGTTCCGGCAAGTCCACCAAGTCCACGATGTTGTTCAGATTCAGCTCGCCGTCGTCGCCTTCCGAGGTGCTGCGACAGAATAGGGCGTACTTCAGATAAGGGTCGTCAATGCCTGTCGTCAACCGCTTTCTCCCCTGTGGTTCGTATCAGCAAACTATTTTATCACGGGATGGTGTTTCAACGCAGACGGCGCGGTTGGATTATAATTGCGTTCAAAGCCGCAACCGGGAGGATGACACGATGGCCCTGAGCCGAGAGCAGTTCGAATCCGGAATGAGCAGCCATCGTGTACCGTAGGCAGAACTGTATCCCCAATCCGTAGAACCTCGGATTCCCCTCGGCCAATCGGACTGTCTCCGGGCATAGGCATCGTGTAGTGAACGATTGCTTGACTTGGGGCGACGGCGATCTCCTTTACAAAGGAACGGACAAAGGCTTTCGTCTCCGTAAGTTCGCTCTGCATAAGAAAATCGCTCATCTCTTGTGCGTAGGCCGTAATCCTTGCATCGTCCAAGCGTACCGGACGGTTTGCCAGGGCCGCCCTGGCTTCCTCTGCGGCCACCTCCAACTTTTCCTGGCGCTCTTGGTGTTCCCGTAGACGGGGGATAATGTCGTTGATTTCCAGATCGGTGGTCTCAACGGCTTGCCAGAGCCGGTCCATTCGCCTGCGGACTTCAATCGATTCTTCCACGACTGCCGCAAGCCGTTCTTTCTGTTCTTGAAACACTTCGTCCAACTCTTCATTGACGAGTTCCACTAGGGTCTTTATGTTGCCCTCGGTAAGGACGTTCACCCTGATCTGGTCGATAATTGTGCGCTCGAACCTTTTGGCGTTTAGCCTGGGCGTCTCGCAAGCACCTTTCCCGCGCTTGAGCAATGAGTTACAAACGTAGTAGGCGTATTGCCCACTCTTGGCATCTTGGCCAGTCAGGGCACTGCCGCACTGGGAGCATTTGGCGATCCCACTGAGGATGTAAGGGCTGGCTGTCCTCTGTGGGTGTCGCTTATCCGGGGCATTAGCCTGCATCACTTTGGCAACCCGCTCGTATTCATCTCGGGAAACTATGGACGGGAAGGCATTCTCTACGCGAATGGGCGGAAATTTATCCTTAGCGGTCACGCCCCAGACAAGAGTGCCGGTGTAAACTTCGTTCATCAAAATCCTGTGGACCGTGGTCTTCAGCCACTTCGTTCCCCGTGGGCTGGCAATGCCTTCTTGATTGAAACTCTTCGCTATGTCCAACGTGCTCTTCCCCAACCCTGCCATTAGGTACATCCTGCGCACTATGGAGTCGGCCGGCGGGTCGAGCGCGAGCTTGGGGCGCTTTTTGGGACCATCGGATACAAAGACCCTCTTGTAACCGTAGGGAGCGTGAGGGGTTACCCAGAACCCGCGAGAGGCAGCCTCTCTCGTGCCCCGCATAACGTCTTGCGCTAAATTTTCCGAGTAGAACTCGTCCACGGACTCGATGATGGCCTCCATCAACTTTCCAGTGGGGGAGTCGTCGGCGTGCTCGGTTATAGATACGACACGAATCCCCCTGCGGCGGAGCATGGACTTAAAGGCGACGGCGTGTTCCCGCTTGCGAGTGAACCGGGAAAATTTCCAGACTAGGATCTCGTTGAAGGGTGCATTAGGCTTGCTCGCTTCGTCCAGCATCTTGCGAAATTCGGTGCGGTCAGCTATACGTCCGCTCTCGGCCTCGTCAACGTACTCCCGAGCCACAATATAGCCGTTCCGATCTGCGTAGTCGCGTAAGGCCCGCAACTGAGCGGATATTGAAAGGTCCACGTCTTGTCGGTCACTGGACACCCTAGCGTAGAGTGCCGCCGGAATGAGACCCGCTTTGTGGTTCATGCTGCTTGCCTCCTGTAACTGAAGAATGTTCTCGGGAGCAGCGTCAACTGCGCCCAGATGCGAATCGACTGTTGGGTTCTTCCTTTCCATCAAGAGGGACGGCCTGTAACCGGAATCCCAGGGCACCAAGCACGCGAAGTACGGTGCCTACTTCAGGCCTGGCCCCGGCTTTCATTGACTTGTAGAGACTTTTCTCCCCCAGGCCGGTCTCCTGGGCTAACCTCTTCATTCGGTGGGCGCGGGCCATCTGCGCCAGAAGGCCCATCAACTCGTCCACTGACGTTCTGGAGGCTGGGTCAACAGCGGCCAGGGCCAGGTTCAAGGCTGCGGCCATTTCGTCCTCGCTGAGGCACCGGGCATCTGGCATGGTCAAGCTCCAATGAACTGATCGTCCCGATTTGTGCGACGTTTCGTTCCTGCTCCATAGGGTATCGCATTGGATACTTCCAGCGCAAGGAGTGACCGGCAATCCGTCCTGCCGGATCAAGGAGCGGCCCCCTCGCCACCCTTGCCGTCCGGGTTTTGTTCAGGTGGGACGGCAGGTCATGCGAATGGACACCCTAGCTCCAGAACATCGGGGCTGCGCCATGCCTTCCCCAATGGCCCGACCTGTTCCAGCCGTTCCCTGAAGGAAACCCACAGAGGCACATCCACCTTGGCGCGTTCCATCTCCTGGCGGGCGACGCCGAGGAAGTTGCCCTCGGCCAAGTAATCGTCGAAGACCACCAGCACGAAGGGTTGGTGGCCGTGGTCATCCAGGGGGCGCTTGGTGGAGTAATACCGCAGGTAAGGAGCGAGGCGGGCGGCCATAGTGGAGGGATGGATGGCGCGCCGCTCCCATTCCAAGAAGAAGGGAAGGGTATTGTCGCCGGCGCGGACCACGCCATAGCCGTCGGGATGCACGGAGCGGAGGCTGCCCCGGTGGTGGAAGTAGCGGGTGGAGTGGTGGGGCGAGCTGAGCTGGATTACCTGAACGCCGGGGGTCGCCCCGGCCTGCCGCGCCAGGTCGGCCATGAAGCGGTGGACGGCCTGGGTGTGCTGGATGGTGCGGGCCAGGGGACGGGCGCGGACGCCGGGAACGTCCCGCCAGTGGGCGGGCGGCGTCCCGTCGTCGTGGTCCACGGCCCAGCGGCGGATGGCGGCGGCGACGGAGGCGCGGTCCCGTCGAGCCAAAAACGCCAATCCCCGGCGGCTGAGAGCGAGGAGTCGACGTCCGTCCGGGGACGCCTCGGCCACCAGGTCCAGGCGCTTCAGCGGGGCCAGGATCTTGGACACGCCGGAGGGGGAGAGACCCAGCAGGCCGCCCAGGTCGTCGGCCTTGATCCAGGGCCAGTCGGACAGGCAGTCGAGCAGGCGCTTGGCGGCGGGTCCCAGGGCCAGGGGCAGCCGGTGGTCGGGAAGGCCGTCGTGGTTGTTGATCTCCACGGGACCGGGCAGGGAAAGCCGGGACAGGGGCGGCTCCGCGGGCAGGGCGCCGCCGGGGGCTAGTTGATCCAGGACGCGGCGCAGGGTGAGGGTGGTGTCGATGTTGGCGGCGCGCCAGACGGGGTCGTCGGCCCAAGCGCGGGCGGCGTCGGCTTCCAGCGCCAGGTGGACCGGGCCGGGGTAGCGGGCCAGGGGTCGGCGGGCCTGACGGAGGCGAGGCTCATCGGGCAGCAGGACCAGGAGCGCACGGGGATTGAGGCGCTCGTGGTCGGTGAGCCGCCCGATCCGGTCGGCGAAAACGGTGCGGTCTGCGGTGTGGCCCCAGCGGATGATGCCCAGGGTCTTGCCGCCGGGCAGCGCCACGCCGGCGTCCAGGGGGTCGGCCCGGTACCATTGGAACCGGGGTATGTCATCTGCGGCGTCGGCCAGGGCCGAGGCCAGGCGATAGATCACGGCCACGGCGTCCAAGCGCTCCAGCAACAGCCGCTGCCAGTGGGCGGAGGCTGGGTACCGGTCCAGGACATGGCGGAGGTTAGAGCCCTGACGCTGAGCGAGTCGTCGCCAGCCGCGTTCGGTCAGGCGCCAGCGGCGGGTGGTGGCGGTCAGGGGAGCGGCGTGGCGGACGCACTCCACCAAGCCCTCACCTTGAAAGGTAGCCAGGGAGTTGTGAGCGGTGCGCTCGCCCAAGCCGGCCGCGGCGGCCAGCTCCAACCGATCCAGGAAGGGCATGGCCGCCAGGGTGCGCAGGGCAACGTCGTCGCGCCGGAGGGAACTCATCCCCGTCAACTCCCGTCGGTCGGCGCTTGGCCCGGTGCGGCCTCGTCCCGTCGCCGATGCCGGCTTCTGGGTTTCTTCACCGTCCGGCCATGCTGGCCGTCGCCGTCATTGCTGGGAGGTTCGTTGCCCGGTTGCAGCTCACTGGATTGCCCGGTGCCGGTCTGGCCATTGCCGGACTGCTTGCCGCCGTTCTCGCCGGCGGGGTCAGACTGGTTGCCCTGCTGCCGCTCCATGCGTTCGCGCAGCTTCTGGACCTGCTCTCGAGCCTCATCCTCCAGGGCGATAACGGCGCCGATGGGAGCGGTGTATTCCACGGTCCGGGCGCGGACCAGTTCCTCAACCTCCGGGTAGCTCGGCCGGGGCTTTCTGACCATCATGGTGTAGGTGGGTTGGCGCTCTCCCTCGTGGGTGGCCCGCACGTAGCAGTGGTGGGAGGGCAGGGAGACCAGGTCCTCCTCGGCGACCCGTTCCCGGTCCAACTCGCCCATGATGTCTCGGGCGTCGGCGGCGGCCACCTGGAACACCGCCAGGCAGCCCACGTTGGCCAGCAGGGTGTCCCGCATGGTGTTCGATAGTTCGGCCAGGCGGGCCAGGCTCTGTGTGGCCAGGATGAAGTTGGCCCCGAACTTACCCAACTCGCTGAGCATGGACTCGTAATCGACGCCGGGGATGGCCTGCATCTCGTCCACCACCACCAGGGCGCCCCGGCGTTGGTCGGGGGGCAGGTTGCCCTGCTCGGCGATCACCGCGCCCACCAGGTTAAGCAGGGACGCGCCCACCAGGGCGGAGACGTCCCGGCCGGCGGCGGACTGGGAGGCCGCCACCAGCAGCACACCGCCGTCGGAGATGACCCGGCGCAGGTCGATGGTGGAGCGGGGCTGTCCCAGGATGGCACGCGCCTTCTTGGAGGAGGCGTAATAGGCCAGGCGGGTCTGGACCGGGGCCAGGGCCTGGGATCGGGTTTCCCGGGCCCAGCCGGGCAGTTCCCGGAGCCACCAGGCGGCGACGTAGGGGTCGTCCACCCGCCGGAGCACGTCCCGTCGGAACTCCAGGTCCGCCAGCATGCGCAGTCCGTCCAGGATGGTGAGCTGCTCGTCTTCCTCGGTGTCGGGGTGGCTGTTGTACTCGTGGAGACTCTTCACGGTGTGTTCCAGGATGGACTGCATCCGGGGGCCCCACTGGTCCCACAGGCCCTTGGCGATGCGGACCACGGAGTCACAGGTGCGGTCCCGGTCGGGGAAGACGTGGGCGTCCAGAAGGTTGATGCCGGGGACCCGCTCCTCGTCGGCCAGGTCGATGAGGTAGGTTTGGTCGATGATCTCCGCCGGAACCCGCTTCAGGATGTCGGTGACCATGTCGGCGTGGGGATCGACAACGATGATGGCGTCGTGGTCGCGGCCGGCGGCCTTTTCGGCCATGCGGTGTTCGACGACGTGCTGCATGAGGGTTGACTTGCCCATGCCGGTGCGGGCGACGTAGAGGTGGTGGCGGCGGTAGGTGTCGGGGGAGAAGCGCACCGGCCGGGGCTTGCCGTCCACGGTGTCGCCCACATGGGCGCCGCCGACATTAATGGCAGGCGGCGGCAGGACCCGGGCGCCGGCGCGCCGGACCATGGGCAGTTGGTCACCTGGACCCAGGGGATGCCATAGGGTGGCCAGTTCCCGGACGCCCAACACGCCTCGGGCCTGGAAGAGGCGAGTGGCCGGCGGCATGGGTTCGGTTTCGGGTATGATGGGTTTGATTTTGCAGGCCCTGAAGCTGGCCCCGGCCAGGTTGTTGTAGTTGGCGTAGCCGGCGGCCACGCTGTCCAGCAGTTTCTGGGCCCGGTCCTGGCCGGCGTGTTCGGGCAGGATGGCGAACGCCTCCACCTGGGCCTGGTAGGCCATGCGGCTGACCTTTTCCTGAATCATCAGTGGGTCATGGTGCTTGCCGCCGGAGAGGGCCTTCCTGATGCGCCACCAGGCCCAGCCGGCCACCACCAGCGCGGTGGCGGCGCCCGCGCCCAGGAGGACGGCCTTCCAGGTTTCGCCGGCCTGGACCCAGAAGTAGCCCCGCAGACCCACCAGGGCGGCCACGCCGAGAATGGCCATGGTGACGCCGTCCTTGGTGTGGACCTGGGCCCGGCCGGTGTCGGCAGAGAGCGCGGGTTCGGGCTTGGATTGGCGGCGGGCCTTCTCCTGATGCTGGCGGGTCCAGTCGGCGCCCAGAGTCAGCAGCCGGATTTGGGCCACCACCCGTTCCCCTTCTTCCAAGTCGGACAGGGAGCCGATTATGGCGAGCATGGGGTCGGAGCCCGGGTCCAGCAGGTCGTCGTCATGGAAGGGACGCAGGGGTAGGTATTCGGGCCCCTTAATGCGGATGGTCATGGACCAGGCCCGCTCTCCCTCGGCCAGCCGCAGTGGGTCGTCCTCCGGCGTCACCGGGCTGACCCGTGCCTGGGGGTAGTACACACCCAGTTGTTGGCGGACGAAGGCCCCCTCCCGGCACCGGGCCAGGATACTGACGCCGGCGTCGTCGCCGACCAGTTCCAGGGAGAAAGGTTCGGCTACGGAGACCGAGGCCAGGAAGTTCTCCACCGCCAGCAGGGTGCGTTCGCCGCTGCGCTGGGGAGTGATGGTCCAGAGCCTGGTTGCGGGCTTGGGCTTGCCCTTGAACATTCCGGTGAGCAGGTTCTTCAACATGGGTGTTTCTCCTTTCAAGGCCGGCGCGTTTCGCTTGCTCGTAGCCGGCCTGCGGAAAGCGCGAGCACTGGTAATACAAACATATATTCTATTCCATTATGAGAAGGTAAACCCCGCCGCGCAAGGGGCCGAGCGTCACCACAGCAAGCGAATCCCCGGCGGGGCGCCTTCCAACCCGGATGTCGGCGCGGTTAGTCCCGCGCCAGGGCGGACGCTCCGGCCTGGCGATGACACGTCAAAGTGCAATCGCCCGGATGCCCATTTGCCAGTGCTTGGGCTGTAAGGGAAATAAGAGGAGATTGCAGAATACAATCAGAGGCGGGCTTGAACTTGAACCCGGCCGGTTTCGCCGGACCGCAAGGAATTTCTGCGAACGATTTGGTTGATGCTCGGTGGCAATCGGATTGCACTGATTGTATTGTAGTGATTGCACTTTTGACGCGAGGTGAGCCATCATATGGACGATGAATCGGTCCCTCCCGGCGGCGACGTTGGCGCTGCCGACGAGGCCGAACCCTCCCTATCGGACGATCTCCTATTGGACCTGCTGGACGCCCTGGTGGAAGAACGAGGCCGGGTGCCGGCCGCTCGGGTCCTGGGAGTGAATTACCGCACCCTGGCCAGTTGCTGCGATACCCGGCAGGTCTCCCGCCGGATGCGGCAGGCGCTGGCGGATTTCCGGGAACGAGGCAGCGATGGCAATGGTGAAACGGTGACTAGCTATAGCGAACGTCCACCGGACGGCGACGGGGCGGCCCTGCGGGAGCGGGTGGCTGAGCTGGAGGATGAAAACACCGAACTGCGGGAGTTGGCGGATGAACAGGCTATCCGGCTGGAGGAATTGAACCGGAGGGTTGCCGAGTTGGAAGACAGCAAGCAAGCGGAAGGGGCCACCGAAATTGTTGGCACTGCGGAAATCGTTGACGCTGACTCTGATGGTGTCAATCCTCACGAGCAGGGCGACAAAGTGGGTCAGGGTTGGATACCGCCCCGGCGCCGTCCCGGAATGCCAGATGCAGGGGTGATCACCCTGGAGGAACAGCCTGACGAGGAATTCGCCTTCGGCCCGGCGGCGGCGCTCGTGGCCGAGTGGAGGCAGTTGCGGGTGGGTGGTGGTAAGGTCTCCAATAGTGTTGGCCGGGCAGAGGCCGCAGTGCGACGGTGGGAACTAGAAGCCGAGTTGCTGGGCGATTATCGCCTGACCCTGCCGCCCGACACGTATACCTTGGACGACGCACGTAGGGCCGACCACATACGCTGGCGGCGGGATGCCTTGGCCGAGGCCCGCAGGAAACTGCGACTAGCTAAACGAGCACGGTTGCTGCGGCAGGTGATCACGCTCGGGACTTGGCGGAAATAATACAGGTTGCCTCTCTGTCCTGAAACCGCTTTGGAGTCCGCTCCTTTAAGATTTCGGCCAGCACAGACACTCATGGTCCAAGCGCATGCTCTTGACAGGCTATAAACCCAATGTCAACGTTGTGTTATGATAGCAGCGTTCGACCAAAACGGCCTGCTGCCACCGGGCATCCATTGGGTCTCGTGGGAGGAATTCGCCGACAAATTCGGACGCACAGCTTGGCGGCGCCCGCTGATGGCGGGCTTGAGAAGCGCGATGGAGAATTTGAGAGACGCGGGCTGTCGGGCCGTCTACGTGGATGGAAGTTTCGTGACGGCCAAGGAAGCCCCCAACGATTTCGACGCCTGCTGGGAGGAGGCGGAAGTTGATCCCATCGCCCTTGACCCTGTGCTGTTGACCTTTGACCCCGGCAGGGCGACCCAGAAGGCCAAGTATCTGGGCGAATTGTTTCCGGCCTCCGCGATTGCAAACACGGACGGGTTTTCGTTCCTGGAGTTCTTTCAGACGGACAGAGAGACCGGACGGCGGAAGGGGATCATTGCCATCGACTTGGGAGGATTGGAATGATCAAGAACGAACGGCAATACCGGATAACCAAGGCGCAGGCAGCCAGGTTCTCCGATGCCCTGGAAAAGCTTCGGCAACTCCCGGATCCTGAACTACACCCGGTGATTGCCCAGGCTCAGGAGGACGCGTTTAGAAGTCAACTGAGGGATTTGGAGAATGAGTTGCGCGAGTACGAATCCCTCAAGTCCGGAGATTTCCCCATGGAGTCTCTCAAGGCAGTGAGCGAAGTCCCTTCGGTGCTCATCAAGGCAAGGATAGCCACGGGTTTGAGCCAGAGGGACTTGGCCGAAAGGGTGGGGCTGAAGGAGCAGCAGATTCAGCGGTACGAGGCCACTGACTACGCCGCCGCTAATCTGGCCAGGATCATGGAAGTAGCCAGCGCATTGGGCACGGCAGTCGAGGGGCCGGCATCAGAGGCGGGAACGCGTTCATCCGATTTGTCGGATTTGAGTTTCCAAGGCCGTTGATCCAGAACATTCAATGGTATTCGCCATGACCACCCAACAGCCCAGGCACAGCGAACCCAGCGTCAACAACCAGCTTGGGGACTTGCTCCGCGAGATGCTGTCCGGCTGCCAGGTGCATTCGGAAAACACCCAACTGGTGGCGGGACGCCCCGGTCTCCAGTTGGACAACTTGATCACCGCCCCGGGACGTGCCCCGATTGTTGTGGAGGCGGAGTACGAAGCGCTGGGAACCGCCGAAGGCGACGCTGCCGGACGCCTGGGACTTCCGGTGATTGGAGAAACTCACCCCATCGAGGCGGCCATCGCCCTGCGTTACCCGGACACAGTACGTTTCGCCGACAACCTGCGCCCGGATTTGGCCGATGCCCGTCTTGCCTATGCCGTGCTGTACCAAGACGGCAACCGGTTTCCTGAAACCGGCTGGCTGCGTGGGCGAGTGTCGGACCTGGCCGACCTCATCAGGCTGGTATCCGTACCTCAGAAGGCCGTGGACGCCGCCGCGGACGCCCTCCAGAAAGGCATCGAACGAGCCGCCGACATCCTGGGTGAGATGGCGCAGACCCGGCCCAACATCACGCCGACCATCGCCGGGCTCCTGGGCATGTCCGACGTTCCGCAGACGCGGCGCATGGCCGGCGCCATCCTGGCCAACGCCCTCGTGTTCCACCAGCGCATTGCCGGTATGCACGACAGCATAAGACCGCTGCGGCTGGTTTGCGGTCCCGATGTTCCCAATCCCCAGAGCGCCACCCTGGACGCCTGGAAAGAAATACTCGACATCAACTACTGGGCCATCTTTGCCATCGCCCACG
>VXOI01000097.1 GCA_009840175.1 Chloroflexota bacterium
CGTAGGGCAACTCGGGCACAACATCCTCGTGGCGCCCACCATCGTCACTACACAGGGCGCACTGACCGGGCTGGAGACCTACCGGAAGGAGCTGGAAGAGAACGGCCACGACCCGGCAGACCGCGACGTCAACGTCACAGTCCACGTCAACGTCGCCGAGAACGAAGCCAAGGCCCGCGACGGCTTCGAGAAGACCATCAACAACTACCTCGGCACCCTCGGACGCGGCTCCGGTCGTGGCGCATCCCGCGCCGCATCGTTGGACTATGAGACCGTCCTCGACGAATACGCCGCCGTCGGCACGCCTGAGCAGGTCGCCGAGAAGCTGGACAAGTTCAAGGGAATGTACGGCCCCGACGGCTTCATCTGCTGGTTCAACACCGGCGGCATGATTCCCCACGAGGACGTCGCCAACTCCATGAGCCTCTTCGCCGAAGAAGTAATGCCCCACTTCAGCTAGAAAGTTCCCTCTCCCTCTGGGAGAGGGTTAGGGTGAGGGCGTACTCCGCACCTTTAACGATGACGAACCGAAGACACGCTACCAGCGAATCCCTTTTCGACCGCCAGCGACGCATGGACGCCGGGCGCAACGCACCGCTGGCCGAACGGATGCGCCCCCGCACCTTCGACGAGTTCGTCGGTCAGCAGCAGGTTGTCGGAAGTGACCGCGTCCTGTTCCGCGCCATCGCCGCCGGTCGTCTGCCCTCCTTCATCCTCTGGGGGCCGCCCGGCACGGGCAAGACCACCCTCGCCCGTCTCGTGGCCACCGTTACCCAGGCCGCCTTCGAGCCGGTCAGTGCCGTCACCTCCGGGGTGGCCGACTTGCGCCGCATCGTCGCCGAGGCCCGCGACCGCCAGGGAATGCACGGCCAGGCCACTATTCTGTTCGTAGACGAAATCCACCGCTTCAACAAGGCCCAGCAGGATGTAATCCTCCCCCACGTCGAGGATGGCACCGTAACCTTGATAGGCGCGACCACCGAAAACCCGTCCTTCGAGGTCATTGCTCCCCTGCTCTCCCGCAGCCGCGTCTTCGCCTTGCAGAGCCTGACTCCCGAAGAAGTCGAGGACATCGTCAACCGTGCCGCCGCCGACCCGGAGCGCGGTCTCGGCGACATGAACATCAGCATCGCACCCGACGCCATGGCCCACCTCGCCAACATCGCCAACGGCGACGCCCGGGTAGCCCTTAACGCCCTCGAAACCGCCGCCTACGCCACCGCCTCCGACGCCGACGGCGGAACCCGCCGTATAGACCTCGACACCATCGCCGACGCGCTCCAACGCCGTTCCCCGATGTACGACAAGGCTGGCGACAGCCATTACGACACCATCTCCGCCTTCATCAAGTCGGTGCGCGGCTCATCCCCCGACGGCGCCCTCTACTGGCTGGCCCGCATGATAGAGTCCGGCGAAGATCCTCTGTTCGTCGCCCGCCGCCTCGTCATCCTCGCCGCCGAGGACATCGGCCTCGCCGACCCGCAGGCCCTCACCGTCGCCGTCGCTGCCCAGCAGGCCGTCCACTTCATCGGTATGCCTGAGGGCCGGATCCCCCTGGCAGAGGCCACCGTTTACCTGGCCACCGCGCCCAAGAGCAACACCGCCTACGCCGCCCTCAACGAGGCCATGGCCGATGTCCGCCGCCTCCCCAACGACCCGGTGCCGCTGCATCTCCGCAACGCCGTCACCGGCATGATGCACCAGATGGGCTACGGCAAGGACTACAAGTATTCCCACGACTACGAGGGCCACTTCGCCCCCCAGGAATACCTTCCGCCCCGGCTGCAAGAGCGCCGCTACTACCACCCCGGCGCCGAGGGCGCCGAAAAGGAAATCGCGGAGCGCCTCCGCCGCTGGTGGGGGAATAGGCACTAGGCAAGCGGTATAATCAGGGGTAGGGAGTAGCCAATACTGAATTTGTCAGGTAACAAATGATGGCTGAAACAACGACGCAAATTCCTGTCGTATGGACAACCACCCATAAAATTGCCAACCGCCTGCTGGGTGAGACCGGACATCCCCTGTTGGAGCGGATGTTGTCCTTGGCCCAACACATCGCGGCCGAACGCAATTGGCCGCTGAAAAGCATCAAAGTCACGCATTACCAAGACCCCGAAGTAGTCTGGGAGTACCTGCTCTTGGTGCTGGTGTTTGATGGGAGTCAGGTCGAGTCTGAATATCTTTGGGACGAATATCTGGAAGTAATGGAAGAGGCTATCGAAGATGTGTATCAGGGACTCAATGCCTCGGAGCGGGTCATATTCGCAAATATGATCGATTATGAGTTCTACAGCAATCCGTAGCTTTGATGCGGTTACGCCGGAGTCCTACCTTGCCTTGGCCGGGGAGCTTGTGAAAGGTATGGATGGAGTGTCTCTACGGTCGGCGATAGACCGGGCATATTACTCGGCATTTCTGGCTGCCAGAGACGAACTTGCTGCCAAGAGATACGCGCGTTTTGCTGTAGGGTCGGGAGCTCATTCCCAAGTCGCTGAGGCTCTGTCCAACATTGGAAGGAGGGACTTGGGCAGACAATTGAGAATTTTGCGGCGCACTCGCAACCAGCTAACGTACCAAACGATTCGCATGGAATTGCCTAAGGGCCAGTCGCTTGGGACGCTGCTGGATTCGGCTCGCATTGTGATTGAAGCTGTTAAGGCACTACCTCAGAACCCTCTCTAACCCGTCCCCGCATTCCCGCTCAGATCAAACACCTCCCCGCCGCAGGCCGTCACCAGGTCCCCGGGCGTGATCATAATCTCCTGCCCCCACACTCCGGCGCCTACGCCCAGCTCCGCCTCCCGCATCAGGCACTCGTCCACGATTGACCGAAACCCCTCCGGCTGCCAGTGGAACGGCGGGATGGAGCCTATTTCATACCCAGTGACCGCCAGCACCGTCTGCGGGTCAGCCAGCCGGATGTTCCGCGATCCCAGTGCCCGCTTCAGCCGTCCCGAAATCGCGTTCTTGTCGCCCCCCAGCATTATCAGCGCCCGCTCCCCGGCCGCCGTCTCGAAGATCAGCGTCTTCACCGCCTGGGCTTCTGAAAACCCCAGCGCGTGCGCCACGTTGGCCGCGCCCTTCTCCGTCGTCGCCGGGAACTCCAGCCGACGGTGAGGTATACCCCGCTCTTCCAGGAAAATGTTCGCCGGTAAGTCCATAGCGGTTGCTCTCGCCGGGTCTTTCACCGTGTCACTGCAAAATAGGAGAGGCATGAAACACGTGGTCGCGCAGGATGGCGTAAATGACGTGGCCGATGGCGATGGCCAATGCGGCGAAGGCAATGTGCCTTGTCCGAATGCGCCAGCGGCCCCGACCCTTGTGACTTCCCTCTCCCTTTGGGGGAGGGTTAGGGTGGGGGCGTTCTTCCCCCATCAACCCACCAGCGCCGCGATAACGTCCGCCGACTGCACCACCTCGGCCTGTCGCGGGAAGATGCGCCCCGTCAGGAACTCGTGCACTTCGGCATCCGAGTCCGAGCAGCAGTCCTCCACTACGTACAGGTTGTAGTCCAGGTCAGAGGCGTACCGGACAGTGGACAGCACGACGCCGCTGGTTGCATACCCCAGTATGACCAGGTCATGTATGTCGTTGGCCCGAAGCGACACGTCTAGCCCGGTGCCGTACAGCGCGTTGACCCGGTGCTTGCCCACCACCACCTCTCCCTCGACAGGAGCGACGGCAGGATGGATCACCGCCAGCGGGTCGAACACCGCAAGTTGCCCCGATGCCTTGCGCTGCCCGAAGGTCTTGTTTCGCGCCCCGATCTCCGGGTAGCCCGGTCGGAACACCGTGGCGCAGTAGCACACCATAATCCCTGCGTCCCGCGCTGCTTTCTGCAACGCCACGGTCTTGTCCACCACTGCGCGTTCCACGGCGTGGGGAATGCTGGTCATCATCGCCTCGTAGAAGTCGGCGATGAGCAGCGCGGTATGCTCTCTGTCCAACGATATATCCGCCATTGTCCCTCCGCTATGCAGCCGCCCGCACTTCCCGTACCGCAGCCGACGTGCGCGACAGCGCCTCCTCGATGTCCTCATGCGAGATATGCCGGTGCGTCACCATCCGGATGGACTGCTTGCCGGGATACGACACCAGCACCCCTTGGTTCTTCAGCGCGGCAATCAGGTCTGCCGCGGTGCCCAGTTCCTCGTCCACATCGAAGAACACGATGTTGCTCTGGATGCTCTCAGGGTCAACGCTGAGGCCGTCAATGTTCGCCAGTCCCCGCGCCAGCCGTCGCGCGTTCTGATGGTCCTCGGCAAGCCTGTCTATCATCGTGTCCAGCGCCACCAGCCCTGCCGCTGCCAGCACTCCGGCCTGCCGCATTCCTCCGCCCAGCATCTTCCGCCACCGCTTGGCGTTGTCTATGAACTCCTGTGAGCCGACCAGCACCGAACCCACGGGACAGCTCAGCGACTTGGACAGGCAGAAGCTCAGGTCGTCCACTTCGCGAGTCAATTCCACGGGCGGCACTTCCAGGGCCACCGAGGCGTTGAAGATGCGCGCTCCGTCCAGGTGCACCGGCACCCCGGCCTCATGCGCCACATCGCAGACGGCCTTCGTGTCCTCAGGCGTCAGCACCTGACCGCTGCAACGGTTGTGCGTGTTTTCCAGGCACACCATGCTGGTACGCGGGAAGTGCAGGTTGCCCGGCGGACGAATTGCCGCAGCCACGTCGTCGGGGTTGATTCGCCCCTGAACGTCGTTGGGCACCAGCCGCGTCTGCACCCCGGCCAAAGCGGCTTGTCCGGCGCTCTCGTTCCAGAACATATGGGCCTCGTCGCCCATGATGATCTCATCGCCCTTGTTGCTCCAGGCCAGGGTGGCAATGAGGTTGCTCATTGTGCCGCTGGAGGTCAACAGCCCCGCCTCCTTCCCCAGCAGGGCGGCGGAACGCTCCTGCAACTCGTTGATGGAAGGGTCTTCCCCGAAAACGTCGTCGCCCACCTCGGCGGCTGCCATCGCCCGACGCATCTCGTCCGTCGGCTTCGTTACCGTATCGCTGCGCAGGTCAATCGCTGTCATCTGGCCCTCTACAAGTAAATCGCAATTTGATAGCCCGAATCTCGCCCATTCTAGCAGTATTACGGTTGTATGGGAAAAGCCTACTTTGTCGGCCGGGATTGCCTTCCTTGCCAAACCGGGCCGCCCAGCCTAATATGACTGCTGATAAGCCAGCAGCAACGCGGGGGTGAGCGTCTTGCGACAGAGTGCCGTTTCTTTCCAGACCGCCGGTCTCAGCTTCGAGGGCGTAATCGCCCAGCCCGACGCCACCGGCGGGCCGTGGCCCGGAGTAGTCATCTGCCACCCGCACCCGCTGCATGGCGGCTCGATGCACAACAATGTCGTGATGGCTTTGGCACTCGGCTTGGCCGAAGAGGGTTTTGTCACCCTGCGATTCAACTTCCGCGGCGTGGGCGACAGCGAGGGTGAGCACGGAGAGGGTGAGACCGAATACCAGGAAGCGCTGGGCGCCCTGGATATGATCAAGGCCTGGCCCGACACTCGCGGCAAGACCGGGCTGGTGGGCTACTCTTTCGGTTCCGGCGTCATACTGCGGCACGAGGAACTTCAGAAGGAAGCCGACGCCGTGGCCCTGGTGTCCCCCGGGCTGCGTTACATCACTGGCAGCCCGCTCAAGAACCGCAAGCTGCCGTCCCTGATTGTCGCCGGAGACCGCGACCGTATCGTGGATGCCGAGGGTTTGAACGCCGAACTGGAAACCTTCGACCGGAAGCCGGAAAGCCAGATTTTTGAGGGCGTGGACCACTTCTGGTACGGACATGAAGGAAGGCTGGTCCCGGAGGTTGCCCGCTTCTTCATCGAGCAACTCAAGTAGAAACGCATGACCACTCGCTCCGGCACAGCCCGGCAAGAGGGACCCGGCAAATTGTCCACCCCGCGCCTGCCAATCTACCGGGACTTCATCCTGATTCAGCTTGCCGTTCTGGTCTTTTTCCTTGACCAGTTCTCCAAGTACCTGGTTCGAGAGTTCCTGTTACTGTTTCAATCCTATCCCGCAGAGGGATTCCTTCGCATCACCCACACCTTCAACACCGGGAGCATCTTCGGGATATTCCAGGGCCAGAACACGGCTTTTATACTGGTGTCCTTCATCGGCGTAGCGGTGCTGCTGCTTCTCTACCACAGCCAGCGGTTCCCCACTGGCCTGCTGCGCCTCAGCCTCGGCTTGCAGTTGGGCGGTGCCTTCGGAAACCTGCTGGACCGTGTCCGGCTGGGCCACGTGACCGACTGGGTGGACGTCGGCCCCTGGCCCGTGTTCAACGTTGCCGACGCCTGCATCGTGACCGGCCTCGTGTTGCTGGCCTGGATGTTCATAATGTCGGAACGCGCCCGCCCCCAGCAGTCAGTCCTGAGCTTGTCGAAGGACGCCTACGATTTCTGCCCACTCTGCGACGGAGATATGCGTCCGCTGCCTTCCCGCGAGGGACAGACGAGCGGCTGGCGCTGCTCCACCTGCGGCGCCCGCGAGCGACTGCTGCCGCCGTAATCCCGCCGCTTCCCCCAGCGCCGTCATTCCCGCGAAGCCTGTCCCCGTGAAAACGGGGAGCGGGAATCCAGAGTATCCGATTAGTATGGCAACATCTCACAACATCATCGTTGAAGAAGGCGAAACCCGCCTCGACCAGTTCCTGGCCGGTCAGGACATCGGCCTTACCCGCAGCCGCCTGCGCCAACTCATAGACAGCGGCGATGTGCTGGTCAACGGCGCGGCGGTCAAGCCATCCCATCGCGTCCGCCACGGCGACCGGGTGCTGGTGACCGTGCCTCCTCCCCGACCGTCCGTGGCCGTGCCGCAGGACATCCCCCTCACCGTCGTATACCAGGACGCCGACCTGGTAGTGATAGACAAACCCGCCGGACTGGCCGCCCATCCCGGCCCCGGCCACCCGGACCAGACGCTAGTTAATGGCCTGCTCGCCCTCTGCCCCGACATTCAGGGCATCGGCGGCGAGATACGCCCCGGCATCGTCCACCGCCTGGACAAGGACACCTCCGGCCTGATGATTGCCGCCAAGAATGAATCGGCTCACCACGGCCTCTCGCAGCAGATCAAGGACAGGCTGGTGCATAAGGGCTACCTGGCCCTGGTGGAGGGCGCGCCATCGCCGGAGACCGGCGCCATAGATGCTCCCATAGGACGCGACCCACGCCGTCGCACCCGCATGGCTGTTACTGTCGGTGGCCGTGAGAGCCGCACCGGCTACCGTCTGCTGGAACAGGTAGGGCGGTACAGCCTGCTGGAACTCCAGCTCCACACCGGGCGCACCCACCAGGCCCGCGTCCACCTCTCCTGGCTGACCCACCCCCTGCTGGGCGACGCCGTCTACGGCAAACGCAGCCCGCTGCTCCCCCGCCACTTCCTCCTGGGTCTGATACACGTCGGACGCTGCCGACGCACGTACGCGTGTAGCAATCGGTGGTGGCCGTATCAATAAAA
>VXOI01000195.1 GCA_009840175.1 Chloroflexota bacterium
GGGCGTCGCTCAGCCGGTCCTGGTCGGCGCGAGTCATCGGTTCGATGGCAACCGACACCACCGGGCTGGGGAACTTGGGCGGTTCCAAGATGACCTGGTTAACGTCGGCGCAAATGGTGTCGCCGGTGAATGTGTTTTTCAAGCCCACTGCGGCGCAGATGTTGCCCGCCGTGACATCTTCCAGTTCCTCGCGGTGGTTGGCATGCATCAGGAGCAGGCGCCCCATCCGCTCCCGCCCCTTGCGGGAGACGTTCTGCACCAACCCGCCTGCCTTAACCCGCCCGGAGTACACCCGCAGGAAGACCAGCCTGCCTACGTAGGGATCGGTCGCCACTTTGAAAGCCAGGGCGGCCAGCGGCCCGTCCTCATCGGGGTGCCGCAGTTCCGTTTCCTCGGTACGGGGGTTGACCCCTTCCACCGGGGGCACGTCGAAGGGCGAGGGCAGGTAATACAGCACGGCATCCAGCAACGGGTGAATGCCCTTGCCGGAGATGGCGCTGCCGCAAAGGACCGGCACCAGTGTCCGGTCTACGGTGGCGCGACGGAGGGCATCCCGCAGGTCTTCAGGAGGCAGTTCCTCGCCCTCAAGATAACGGATGAGCAACTGCTCATCCGTTTCGACTATCTTCTCTATCATTTCCTGACGGTAGCGCAGATAGTCCTCTTCAAACTCGGCCGGTACGGGCATCTCTTCGTAGTCTTCCGCGCTGCTGCGGGCGGCGCGTCCGACGGGGTAAACGGTGGCGCTGCCCCCAATCAGGTCAATGGTGCCACAGAAGTCGGCTTCCTCACCCATGGGCAACTGGATGGGCACGGGGTTGCCGTTGAGCCTGCGCCGGATGGAGTCCAGGGTACGTTCATAGCTGGCGCCAACGCGGTCCATCTTGTTGACGAAGCAGATGCGGGGAACCGAGTAGGTGTCAGCTTGCCGCCAGACCGTCTCCGACTGGGACTGCACTCCGGCCACGGCGTCCAGAACCACGACGCCGCCGTCCAGCACGCGCAGGGAGCGCTCCACTTCGGCTGTGAAGTCCACGTGGCCGGGGGTATCAATGATGTTGATGCGGCAGTCATGCCACTGGGCCGTGGTGGCGGCGGCGGTGATGGTGATGCCCCGTTCCCGTTCCTGGGGCATCCAGTCCATGGCCGTGGTGCCGTCGTCCACGCCCCCGACGCGGTGGATGCGTCCGGTGGCGTACAGCACCTGCTCCGTGACGGTGGTCTTGCCGGCGTCTATGTGGGCGATGAAACCGATGTTGCGGATTTTTTCAATGGGGTAGGCGTTATCCATTTCGCTAGGCACAGAGGGGAGAGCAACCTGTCGTCATTACCCCACTCTAACCCTCCCCTTTCCAGGGAGAGGTGAGGGAGAGCGGAGCCGGAATTACCGGCGATAATGAACAAAGGCACGGTTGGCCTCGGCCATCCGGTGCAATTCCTCCCTTCGGCGTACTGCCGAACCTTCGCCGCGCGAGGCGTCCATCAGTTCCAGCGCCAGCCCCCGGCGCATGGGTATACCCTTGCGCGAGCGGGCGCCGCGGATGAGCCAGCGCATCGCCAGCGCCTCGCTGCGCTCCGTGCGCAGTTCAGTGGGCACCTGGATGGTGGCGCCGCCCACACGCTTGGGACGCACCTCCACCGCAGGGGTGGCGTTGCGGAGCGCCTGCTGAAAGACCTCCAGCGGCTCGCGGTTCGATTCGCTCTGAATTATTGAAAAAGCGTTGTAGGCCACCCGCTGAGCCGTGGACTTCTTGCCCTTCAGCATCAGCCGGTTGATGAACCTTGCCAGTTCCACATTGTTGAAGCGTGGATCAGGCGGAGTAACGCGGCGCTCGGCGCGTCTTCTTCTCGACATATACCGTATTTCCTTCGACAAGCTCAGGGACATTAGAATCTAAACGCCGCCGCCCGCGGGCGTCCGGCGTTTTAGGATTGTAAACGCGACATCCCGGCCTAGTTGCGGCGAGGACGGCTCGCTCCATACTTGCTGCGTCCCTGTCTGCGGTCGTTGACGCCCTCGCAGTCCAAAGCGCTGCGGACTACGTGGTAGCGAACGCCGGGCAGGTCCTTGACCCTGCCGCCGCGCACCAGCACCACGGAGTGCTCTTGCAGGTTGTGGCCTTCGCCGCCGATGTAGGCCGTGACCTCGACCCCGTTGGTCAGCCGTACGCGGGCAATCTTGCGCAGCGCCGAGTTGGGCTTCTTGGGGGTCATGGTGCGCACCTGAATGCAGACGCCGCGCCGCTGCGGGCAGCCCGGCCCCCACTTCACGCGGTTGCGCAGGGAGTTCTGCACCCAGTGCATCGCCGGGGCCTTGGTCCGCTTGCGAACCGGCTTCCGTCCCTTGCGGACAAGCTGATTGACTGTTGGCATAGAGATATCTCCGCACTCTGTTCGGTGGGAAGCCAAATATAGCAAGGGGCAGAGCGAATGTCAAGCAAGTGCTATCTGAATTTTCCAGGTGCCCTACCAGTCTGGAACGGCCCTCCGTATTCCCAAGACGCCATCGCCAATCATTGCGCGATTCCCGCCGCCTTGCTAACCTGAATGGGCAACTCTTGACACCGATGTTCAGTCCTGCCGCCGAGGAGGTTACCCTGTGCCCCGCTCTCTCCCCTATGCCGATATGGACAAAATTCTGAGCCTGTCCAAGCGCCGTGGTTTCGTGTTCCAGAGCAGCGAGATTTACGGCGGTCTCGGCTCGACATGGGATTATGGGCCGCTGGGCGTGGAGTTGAAGCGCAACGTCAAGGAGGCCTGGTGGCAGTCGGTTATTTCCGGACGCGATGACATGGTGGGCCTGGACGCCGCCATCCTGATGCACCCGCGCGCCTGGGAAGCCAGCGGTCACGTCGAAAATTTCAGCGACCCGCTGGTGGAATGCCGCGAGTGCAACCAGCGCTTCCGCCAGGACCACCTGCTGGAAGAACAGGGAATTGACCCTAACGCTGCCAACGCCGCCGAGGCAACCCGAAGACTGCGCTGCCCCGACTGCGGCGGCCAGTTCACGGAGCCGCGCCGCTTCAACCTGATGTTCCGCACCTTCATGGGGCCGGTGGAGGATACCGCCCACGAGGTCTGGCTGCGTCCGGAGACGGCGCAGGGCATTTTCGTCAACTTCAAGAACGTTGTAGATTCCACCCGCAGGAAGGTACCCTTCGGCATCGGGCAGATTGGCAAGTCCTTCCGCAACGAAATCACCCCAGGCAACTTCACCTTCCGCACCCGCGAGTTCGAGCAGATGGAAGTCGAGTTCTTCGTCCGCCCCGGTACAGACATTGAATGGCTGGACCGCTGGGTCAAGGACCGCTTCCAATGGTACGTTGAGTTGGGTATCCGGCCGGAAAACCTGCGGCTAAGGCGTCACGGCCCCGACGAACTGGCCCACTACGCCAAGGACTGCTACGACATCGAGTACCGCTTCCCGTGGGGCTGGGCCGAGCTGGAGGGCATCGCAGACCGCACTGACTTCGACCTGAAGCAACACGCCGAGTTCAGCGGGGAAGACCTGTCCTATTTCGACGACAGCGTAACCCCCCACGAGCGCTACTATCCCTACGTCATCGAGCCGTCGGGTGGCGTAGACCGCGCCACGCTGGCCTTCTGGCTGGACGCCTACGACGAAGAGCCCGACGGCAACTCCGTCCGCGTAGTCTCCCGCATCCACCGCCGTCTGGCCCCGATTACCGTGGCAGTGCTGCCCCTGAGCCGTAACGAGCGACTGACTCCCACGGCCCGCCGGGTCCAGGACCTGCTGCGCCCCCACTTCGCCGCCCAGTACGACGACGCCCAGAGCATCGGCCGCCGCTACCGAAGGCAGGACGAAATCGGGACGCCCTACTGCGTCACGGTAGACTTCGACACCCTTGATGACCGCCAGGTCACCGTTCGGGACAGGGATACCATGTACCAGGCCCGAGTGCCCATAGCCCGGCTGGTAGACATCCTGCGCGACAAGCTGGAACACGGCTGGTAGCGAAATAATCCCATCCGCCCCGAAAATCCCCTCCCCCCAGGAGGAGGGTTAGAGCCTGCCCCGTACTCGATACGGGGGTGAAAGTGAAAGTATGCCGAACCTGGTAGCATCCACTATCCGCCAGGGCCTGTACACCCACGTAGTAGGCCGCCGCATCCTTTACTATCCCGATCTCAAGTCCACCATGGACGAGACGGCGCGTATGGCTGACAAAGGCGCGGAGGAAGGAGCCGTGGTCATTGCCGAGCGTCAATCAGCAGGGAGAGGGCGCCAGGGACGCAGTTGGGTTTCCCAACCCGGAAATCTGCTTTTTTCGGTACTCTTCCGGCCTGATATGGCCCAGTTGCCTTTCATCAGCATCGTCGGCGGCGTGGCGGCAGCGCGGGCGGTCCGCAAGACCACCGGCTTGGAGCCCCGTATCAAGTGGCCCAATGATCTGATGCTGGAGGGCCGGAAGGCCGCGGGCATCCTGGCCGAGAGCGCCGTCGTGGGAGATTCGGTGTGTTATGCTGTTTTGGGCATTGGCATAAATGTCGCTCTGGATACCTCAGACACCGAGGAGATATCCGCCTTCGCTACCAGTGTCAATGCGGTGGCAGGGCGAGATGTGGATCGTGAGCCGTTGCTCAGGCAATTGCTCCTGGATTTGGACGAACTCTACGTTAGCCTTGGGCGCGGCGTGTCGCCACTACCGGAATGGCGGGACTTGCTGGAAACCACCGGGCGCCGGGTGCAGGCAACCTTCGGCGGGGATTCTTACTCTGGACTGGCTGAGGGAGTGGACGACGCCGGCAACCTGCTTCTCCGGGGCGACGACGGCACTGTCGTAACCCTTACCGCCGGCGATGTAAGTTTGAGCAGCGCAACACAAGGTTAAACCCGTCATTCCCGCGAAAGCGGGAATCCACGATGTATGCTTGCCTTGTTAACTGGGAAAATGCACAGATTCCCGCGAAAGTTAGAATGACGGATAGAGCAGAGGCAACAATGCTGGAATCGCTGAGTCTTGACGGAAGATCGGTGGTGATAACTGGAGGTGGCACTGGCCTGGGGCTGGCCATGGTGCGCGCCTTGGCCCGCGCCGGGGCGACCTTGACCATCGGAGGCCGCCGCTCCGGGCCTATCGATGCCGCCGCCGCCGAAGTCGAAGCCTTGGGCAGCGAGGCCATCGCCGTAGCCGCTGACGTCACGGATTCCGCCCAGGTGGAGGCCCTGATGGAAGCCGCCATCTCCCGCTTCGGAAAGATAGACGTGCTAATCAACAACGCTGGAGCGGTGCAGGACAACGTGCGCAAGCCAATCTGGGAAATCACCGACGAAGACTGGCATCGCATCATGGACGTGAACCTCAGCGGCGCATTCTTCTGCTCCCGGGCCGTTTCCAGACCCATGGTGGACCAGGGGCACGGGAAGATAATCAACGTGGCGTCGGGTTTCGGGATGAGGGGCGGGCGCGACATCTATATGTACTGCACCAGCAAGGGGGGAATGATACAGCTCACCCGTGTGCTGTCCTTCAACCTTGCCCGCTACGGCATAACCGCCAACAGCATCGTGCCCGGCTTCGTTCCCACGGGCGACATGGGCGCTACCACCTCGAGCCTACCTCGTTCCGGCGACTTCCTGCCCATCGGCAAGCTGGGCAAGCCCGAAGACTTCGGCCCACTGGCCGTGTTCCTGTCTTCCAGTGCCTCGGACTATATGACCGGCGAAATGATAATCGCCGACGGTGGTGGCCTGGCCGGAGGCATCACCCCCACCGGACACGCGCCCTTGATTCCGTTGGAGCCGTAGCTCCGTATCCCCATCCAGTCATTTCTGCGAAGGCGGGAATCCATACCCCGTGATTAGGAGAGCGAAATGCCGGTTCTGCCGGAATATGGATTGTCTGGACAGGTAGCCGTATTCGCCACCTCGGGCGGCGACGAGGCTCCGTTCCTGGCCGGGGCGCTGGCCGAGGCGGGCGCGACCGTGTTCGCCGTGGCGCGCACCCGACCGTTGCTGGACGCAGTGATGGCCGCGCTGGCCCCGGGTAGCTCTGGTATGGTGATGAACGCCGGTTCAGATGTGAGCGCCGCCCGGGTGATGGACGAGCTGGCCCGCCGCCACGACCGGGTAGACATTCTAGTCAACGACTGCCGCAGTATGTACGCCGCCCCCTTCGCGGAAATCCCGCAACTGGCATGGGAAGAGGTGCAGACCCGCAACGTCAAGATGCCTTTCCTGCTCTCACAACAGGTGCTGCCCCGCATGGCCGAGCAAGAGTATGGGCGGGTGGTCAACATCGTTTCAGAACTGGCGGAGCGGGGAATGATTAACGGCTCCGCCTTTGCTGCCAGCCAGGCCGCCCTGCTGTCGCTGACCCGTTCCCTGGCCGTGGAGTGGGGACGCCATAACATTCGTGTCAACGCCCTGGGCGCCGGCTGGATAGACGCCACCGGCCAGCCCGTAGAGCAGCAGCTTGAAGAATTGCTGGTGCGCTACACCCCACTGCGCCGCAAAGGTACGCCCGGGGACCTGGGTCCGCTGCTGGTTTACCTGTGTTCCGAATCCTGCGACTACTCCACCGGGCAGCCGGTATACGTGGATGGAGGGTTGAACGCGCATCCATAGGTCCCATATGGGGACGCCAAGAGGAGGCTATCTTTCTCTTGGTCAAGAAGGTTCAACATCCCTTTCAACTGGTGTAAAATAAAGCGCGCCAATGTACCGGCAGCCAGTAGAATCAACTACGTCCGTCGCGCGGTTGCGCGGTATGTCTGATATTACCGGCGATCCCCTCTTCAGGCGCGAGCAATTGCAGCGCCGCCTCACTGCCCTTCTCAGCAGCTACGGCTATCGCGGACTGGACACTCCGCTCCTCGAATCCACTGAGCTTTTCCTGCGCAAGTCGGGCGGCGAGTTGGCGTCTCAGCTATTCAGCTTCACCGACCCCGGTAGCCGGGCGGTCAGTCTGCGCCCGGAATTCACCGCTCCCGCCATGCGGTACTACCTGGAGCACACCGCAGAAATCGAGCTTCCGGCTCGCTGGCAGTATTGTGGCCCGGTGTTCCGGTTCGACGGGGCCTCTCCGCCGTCGGTATCCGACAGGCCCGGCAACAGCGGTCAGTTCACCCAGATAGGTGGTGAGCTGGTGGGGGCTTCCGGTGTAACTGCGGATGTGGAGCTGCTGAATCTGGCTGTTTCGGCCCTTGCCGTAACCGGCCTACGGCAGTGGACGCTGCAACTCGCTGACCTCAACATCCTTAACAGCTTGCTGGATCCGCTGGGATTGTCGGAACGCGCCCGGGCCTTCGTGGTGCAAAGTGTGCCGCTACTTCGCGATGGACCGGCAGCGATTCCTCAGCTGATGGACGATGCGCAGCGGCTCCATGTCATCGGGCGCCATGCTGCCGACGATGATTACCTGAGCCAGGCGGTACATGGT
>VXOI01000124.1 GCA_009840175.1 Chloroflexota bacterium
CGGCCACTCAGACGCAATTCAGGCTATCGTGAACCTTATTCAGAGTATCCCTAGCTTTAACCCTCTCCCTCAAGGGAGAGGGGATTTTTGTTTTTGCGCCGCAACGGGTACAATCACGCTACGACTATTTTCAACCAACCAACTGCGGGAGGCAGCATGACCAGCGCCACCACCCTGAAGGAACTGCAAGATTCCGCCCTGGAGCACCTGTGGGTGTACCTGCGGGAGCCCAGCGACATGGCCGAGAAGGGCGAGCCGACGGTGTACGTGTCGGGTGAGGGCGTGCGGGTCACTGACTCCCAGGGCAACACGTCCATTGACGCCATGTCGGGCCTGTGGCTGAAGAACGTGGGCTACGGGCGCAAGGAAATCGCCGACGCCGCCTACGAGCAGATGCTCAAGTTGACCTATATGCCCATGGGCACCACCACCGAGCCGACCATACGGCTGGCGGAAAAGGTGGCGCAACTCACCCCCGGAGACCTCTCGCGGTCCTTCTTCACCAGCGGCGGGTCGGAGTCCATCGAGACGGCCATCAAGCTGGCCCGCGCCTACTTCAAGCGCGTGGGCGAGCTGGGGCGAATCAAGTTCATCAGCCGCAAGGATTCCTACCACGGCGCCACCGCGGGAGCCATGGCCCTGGGCGGCAACCATCTGTATCCCCGGGTGGACTACGAACCGCTGATGCCCGGCACCTTCCATGTGCCGCAGCCCAACTTCTACCGCTGCGAGTTCAACAGCCAGACGCCGGAAGAGTGTGGCGAGCGCAATGTGAAGGCCATCGAGGACACCATCAAGTTCCAAGGCCCGGAGACCGTGGCGGCGGTGTTCGCCGAGCCGGTGTCCAGCCCCATGGGCGCCGTGGTGCCGCCGGACAACTACTGGCCGATGCTGCGGGAGGTGTGCGACAAGTACGGCGTGCTGCTCATCGCCGACGAGGTCATTACCGGGTTCGGGCGAACGGGCAAGATGTTCGCCTGTGAGCACTGGGGCGTGACGCCCGACATGATGACCGTGGCCAAGGGCATCACCAGCGGCTACATCCCCATGGGCGGCACCATCACGCGGAAGGAAATCGCCGACGCCTTCGTGGGCAGCCAGAGGGTCAGCTTCCGCCACGTCATCACCTTCGGCGGGCACCCGGTGGCGGCGGCGGCGGCCCTGCGCAACATCCAGATAATGGAAGACGAGGACCTGGTGGGGAACTCGGCCCGCATGGGCGCGTATCTGCTGGACGGCCTCAAGGAGTTGCAGGAAAAGCACCAGATGATCGGCGACGTGCGCGGCCTGGGCCTGATGTGCGGCCTGGAACTGGTGAAGGACCGCGAGACGAAGGAGACCTATCCCGCCGAGGCCGGGCTGGGCAACCGCCTGACCGCCGGGTTCCAGGCCAACGGCCTGCACCTGCGGGGCAGCGACAACATGAACGTGGCCCCGCCCCTGTGCGTGACTTCCGGGGAGATAGACGAAATCATCACCATCATGGATCGGGTGTTCACCGAGGTGGCGCGGGATTTGGGATAGACGCACCCCGGAATTTCACTCTCACCTGCCCCTCTCCCTCAAGAGGAGAGGGAATTTTCTATTGGAGCAAGATGTCACCGTGCAGGCATTATACGGACATCGTAGCGAGCGATATGAGAATCGTCGGTGACCAGCGTCAATCTCTCGGCTTGCGCCTGTGCTATCAGCATACGGTCGAAGGGGTCGCGGTGGTGTAGGGGCAGACTTGCGGCGAGTACGGCGTGGCGAAAGTAGACAGGGAGTTCTGTGAAGCCGGAGTTCTCTATGAATTCAAGGGGATCATTGGCAAGTTGCAGCTTCCCCAAGGCAGCCTTTATTGCTATCTCCCAATAACTGGCTGCGCTAACGTAGACGTGGTTGTTGACGAAAATTGCGCCGAGGGTGGACAGGCGCAATTTTCGTCCGCCCTCTATGGCCCACAGGAGCGTGTGGGTATCTAACAGCAACCGTTGGACCATTTGGACCGGGACAACCTTGATGGATTCATGGCTCTATATATCCTGAAATCTATCAGGAATCCGTGCCAGTGCGGCCATGTGAATTTTGGGTATCTGTCCCTTCAGGAGACTCAGGCTTGATATAGAACCCTTCAAATACGACTTCGTCGTTGGCGTATTTCCCTTCGAAGGCCTCGATGATGTCCAGATCTTCTTCGTCGAAATCCGGTGAAATCCAGATCTGTCCTGCCATGAGACCTATGGGACGCGGGAGAACTTCATCAGAAGGTTCACCCTCTGGGTGAGGAAGCAGTTTCAAGTAGGGTTGGCCGTTTTTGAGCAGGACAATGTCCTTACCTTCCCACACAAGCTTGCCGAGCCAAGCTAGGTTTGAGTAAAGTTGGGCGCCTTCTAAAGTTATGTTCATTCTGGTGCCCTCAGCCTTCTCCGGCGGTTTCCGTGTTCGGCTCTGTTAAGCTATCGGGGTCGCTGTCTTCATTGTGGGTAACCAAGAGCAAGTAGGGTTTGCCTTTTCGCGTTATGACGATTTCCTGTCCGGCCCAGGCCAATTCTCCGAGTTCGTAGAGTTTGGCTTGCGCCTCACTTAGTTCGATCTCCATACCAATGTCCCCGCGACACTCTGACTTTAGAACCTATTTTACAGCGAGGCGAAGGTGTCGGCGAGGCGGCGAACTCGGTCGGGGTCTACGGGCTTGGAGACGACGCCTTCTTTCTTCAGGCTGGTACCCACGATGGCGCCGTCGGCGTGCTCGAGGATGCGCGTGACGTTGGATTCGGTGATGCCGCTGCCCACCAGCACGAAGCCGTCGGGGACGGCCCGGCGCACTGCCGACACGTCGAAGCTGTTGGTGGGCTGTCCGGTGGCCGGGCCGGAGACTATCAGCCCGTCGGCTAGGGCGCGGCGGGTGGTTTCCTGGGCCACCAGGCCGATGTCGGTCTGGCCCATGGGGGCGGCGTGCTTCACCAGCACGTCGGCCAGGATGCGCACGTCGGCATTCAGCGAGTGGCGGCGGCGGGTTGTCTCGTGGGCCTCGCCCTCCACGATGCCCTCGTCGGTGGCCATTACACCGTAATGCACGTTGACACGGATGAACTCCGCGCCCGTCGCCACGGCCACGGCCAGCGCCGAGATGGCGTCGTTGCGCAGCATATTGATGCCCACGGGCAGGGGCACTGAGGCCCGCACGCTCTCCACCGCCAGGGTCATGGCGGCCACGGTTTCCGGCTGGACCCGCCCGGTGCGGAAGGGTGCGTCGCCGAAGTTCTCGACGATGATGCCGTGGGCGCCGCCGTCATGGAGTATCCCCGCCTCCATCTTGGCGCGGTTCAGGACGGACTTGAGGTTGCCGTTCCACCGGGGCGAGCCGGGTAGCGGCAACAGATGCACCACTCCGATGAGTACCTTGCCGGGGGCAAACAATTCCCGCGCCATACACCCCTCCGCCCGTCTCGGGATATATTGAGACTGCTCGTATTTTCTTACTGATGATACACGATTGGGACGCCAATCAGAACGCAAAAATCGCGCTAGTTTATGACATAACGCAAGGGGTTGTTCGCTAACGGCGTGCTAGAATTACGGGTGATGACTGGCGGGGAGGACAGCGACGAATGCCGCAGGATTTCATACACGTCAAGGGCGCGCGGGAGCACAACCTCAAGAACATCGAGATCACGGTGCCCCGCGACAAGCTGGTGGTCATCACCGGCGTTTCCGGTTCCGGCAAGAGTTCCCTGGCTTTCGACACCATCTATGCCGAAGGACAGCGGCGCTACGTAGAGTCGCTGTCGGCTTACGCCCGGCAGTTCCTGGGGCGGATGGACAAGCCCGACGTGGACTACATCGAGGGCCTGTCGCCGGCCATTTCCATAGACCAGAAGGGCGTTTCGCACAATCCCCGCTCCACCGTCGGCACTGTTACCGAGATATACGACTACCTGCGCCTCCTGTTCGCCCGTGTCGGCGTGCCGCACTGCCCCAAGTGCGACAGCCCGGTGGCGCGGCAGACCGTCTCGCAGATTGTGGACTCCATCATGTCGCTGGAAGAGGGCAGCCGCATCACGCTGCTGGCCCCCAAGGTGCGGCGCAAGAAGGGCGAGCACAAGGACGTTTTCGAGGCGGCCCGCAAGGCGGGATTCGTCCGCATCCGCGTCAACGGCGAAATCATGATGCTGGACGAAATAGACAACCTGAACCTCAACAAGCAGAAGTGGCACTATATCGAACTGGTGGTGGATCGCATCATCATCCGGCCCGAAACCGAACTGTCGCGGGTGGCGGAGTCGGTGGAGACCTGCCTGCGCGAGGCCGAGGGCGTGGTGGAAGTGCTGCGGGAGCCGACGGCGGACTCTCCGGGTGAGACGCTGGTGTTCTCGGAGCAGTTCGCCTGCGCCAAGTGCAACGTCAGCCTGCCGGAAATCGAGCCGCGCACTTTCAGCTTCAACAGCCCTCACGGCGCCTGTGGTGAATGCACTGGCCTTGGCTACAAGCTGGCCGTTGACCCGGAGCTGGTCATTCCCAACAAGAACCTGACCCTGTCGCAGGGGGCCATTACGCCCTGGGTGAAGGTGGGAACCTCCGGCGCGTGGTACATCAGCCTGATGGAAGCGGTGGCGGAGGCCAACGGGTTCTCGGCCATGGCGCCGGTGCGTGAGCTGGACCAGGCCCACATTGACCTCATCCTGTACGGCAACGGCAATCAGAAAGTCACTGTGAACCACCGCACCCACCGGGGGCGCACCTATAGCTGGGACACCAACTTCGAGGGAGTCATACCCAACCTGGAGCGGCGCTACCGCACCACCGAGTCGGACTACGCCCGCGGGCAGATTGAGCGGTATATGTCGGCGCGGCCCTGCCGCTCCTGCGGTGGCAAGCGGCTGCGGCCCGAAGCGCTATCGGTACGGGTCTGCGGGCTGGGCATCATGGACGTCTGCGCCAAGAACATCGGGGCCGCCGCCCAGTGGATTGAGCAGATTGACCCTGACTCGGAGTACAACCTGAACGGTAACGGGGGAAGCCCTCACCCTGGCCCTCTCCCGGATGGAGAGGGGATGGAGGTTCTCGCCAACGGCAACGCGGCCAGCAACGGGCACCGGAATGGCAGGCGCAACGGCGCGAAGAATGGACGCAAAGCTGCTTCCAAGAACGGAGCGGCTGAACCGCAGGTGCTTTCCACGCGAGACAAGACCATCGCCAATCAGGTCCTGAAAGAAATTGACGGGCGGCTGAAGTTCCTCATCGGCATCGGCCTGGACTACGTTACGATGGACCGCACGGCGCAGACGCTGTCGGGCGGCGAGGCGCAGCGGGTGCGGCTGGCGACGCAGATAGGCTCCGGGCTGACCGGGGTGCTGTACGTGTGCGACGAGCCCACGGTGGGCCTGCACCCCCACGACGACCAGCGGCTGATCAACACGCTGAGCCGCCTGCGCGACATGGGCAACACGGTGCTGGTGGTGGAGCACGACGAGGCGATGATGCGTGCGGCCGACTTCATCGCCGACCTGGGGCCGCGAGCCGGTGAGCACGGCGGGCAGGTGGTAGCCGTCGGCACTGTTGAGGAAATTGAGAACGCCGAGGAATCCCTGACCGGCCAGTACCTCAGCGGACGCAAGCAGGTTCCGGTGCCGGAGACGCGGCGCGAGGGCAACGGGCTTTCGCTGACAGTAACGGGTGCGCGGGAGAACAACCTGCGCGGCATTGACGTGGAGTTTCCGCTGGGGCGGCTGGTGTGCATCACCGGGGTCTCCGGCTCCGGCAAGAGCAGCCTGGTCTACGAAATCCTGTACAAGAAGCTGAACCAGCGCATCAACAACGGGCGCGACCTGCCCGGCGCTCACGACGACCTGCTGGGCGTCGAGGGCGTGGACAAGGTGGTCAAGATTGACCAGTCGCCCATCGGACGGACGCCGCGCAGCAACCCGGCGACGTACACTGGCGCGTTCACGCCCATCCGGGAGCTGTTCTCCAACCTGCCGGAGTCGCGGGTGCGCGGCTACAAGCCGGGGCGCTTCTCCTTCAACGTCAAGGGCGGACGCTGCGAAGCCTGCCAGGGCGAGGGCTACAACCAGATCGAGATGCAGTTCCTTCCCGACGTCACCGTGCCGTGCGAAATCTGCCACGGCCTGCGCTACAACCGCGAGGCGCTGGAAGTGACCATGCGGGGCAAGCACATCGCCGACGTGCTGAACATGACGGTGGACACGGCCTTGGAGTTCTTCATGAACTTCCCGCGCATCCGGCCCAAGCTGGAAACGTTAAGAGACGTGGGCCTGGGCTACATCCGCTTGGGCCAGCCGGCCACCACGCTGTCGGGCGGCGAGGCGCAGCGGGTGAAGCTGGCGACGGAGTTGTCCAAGCGGGCCACGGGCAAGACGGTCTACCTACTGGATGAACCCACCACCGGCCTGTCCTTCGAGGACTGCGCCGCGCTGCTGGGCGTGCTGCACCGGCTGGTGGACTCGGGCAACACGGTGATTCTCATCGAGCACAACATAGACGTGATGAAGAACGCCGACTGGCTGATAGACCTCGGCCCCGGCGCGGGCGACAAGGGCGGGCAGCTAATCGCCACTGGCACCCCGGAAGAGCTGGCGGAGCACTCGGCCAGCGTCACCGCGCCATACCTGAAGGCGGCGCTGGAGGGCCGGGCGATTGTGGCGAGGCAGACAGCGGGGGAGGACGTGGAGTTAGCGGCGGTCGTCTAACGCGCGGGTAGCTCAATGAACTGGACGAACTGGACTTGGGACCCGAACAAAAATCGGGAGAACATTCGGAAACATAGAATCGATTTTCCAACCGCCCTATTGGTATTCCTAGACCTTGATTTAGTAATGGAAGAAGACTACTTTCCTGCCGAGCAAAGATGGAGAACCATAGGAATGGTTGCGCAGAGGGTCTTGCTGGTTGTGCATACTTTGCCATTCCAGGATGAGCCTGGGCGTATCATCAGCGCCCGAAAAGCTGAATCGTACGAAAGAGGAAAATGGTTAAATTAACGGACGAACAGAAAGCTATGCTTGAGGCTCTGGACAAAATACCAGACGAAGAAATCGACTTTTCTGACATCCCCGAAAGGCCGATAGACTGGTCCAAAGCTAGGATAGCCCCGTTCTACCGCCCAATGTGGAAGTACTTCAGCCTGAAGCTGGACCAATTCGCCCTAGACTGCCTGGAGGTCGGTCCGGCAGGTGGGAAGACTCTGGATGAAGCCGTCAACAAGGCGCTCAGGGCCCAGATGTTCCGTATCAAGTTCCCCGTAAGAGTAGAAAAGGCCGAAAAGAATGTCCGGCGAATTCGAGAATCGCCGGAGGAAATAGAAAGCCTGTACGAGATTCAGAAGCAGACAATTGAGGATACTCTGAACAAGTTGGGCTGATTATGGCAAAGTAAGGGGAACTGGGCAAG
>VXOI01000145.1 GCA_009840175.1 Chloroflexota bacterium
CTCACGCAGGGTACCTGCTTCCGTATCTGAAGCCCGGCCTACGCGTTCTCGATTTCGGCTCCGGGCCCGGTACTATCACTGTCGGTTTGGCCGGGGCGGTGGACCCAGGAGAGGTTCATGGTATTGATATGGAAGAGTCGCAGATCGAACTGGCCCGAGCCGCCGCGGCCGGGGGAGGACACGACAACGCTGTTTTCCATGTTGGGGACGTGACCTCTCTTCCTTTCGAGGACAATTTCTTCGACGTTGCCCACTGCCATGCCGTCCTGATGCACGTGCCGAACACCGATGCGACCCTGGCCGAAGTTAAGCGGGTATTGAAGCCTGGTGGTATCATCGCCAGCCGCGAAACGGTGGTTGCATCCTGTTTTGCTGAGCCGTCCACAGACACTCTGAGGAGCGGATGGACGGTGTTCGGGAACCTGATAAGCGCCAACGGAGGGCACCCTCAAATGGGACGGGAACTGAAGAGCAGGTTGGTCGAAGCAGGTTTCACAGATGTTGAGGCCAGCGCTTCTTTCGATGTGTTCAGTTCATCCGAGGACGTAGCTTTCCTTCACGGCTTTATCATGGACTGGTTCTTCATGCCCCGGGTTATAGAAGCGGCCACAGCTTATGGGTTGGCGACGCGGGACCAGTTTGAGGAATGGCGCGCCGCCCTCGAAGAGTGGAGGGGCCATGCTGGGGCGGTGGGGGCCATCGCCTTCGGTGAAGCCATAGGGACCAAGTCGTAGCTCTAAGCAACCAAGGAGACTCAGCCTCTGTGCATTGATACAGGGCACTAATGAGCAGAAATCTCAATCGAACCCGAACGGGCAATAGTGTCCGCTCGGGTTTGATTCGTTCAGCCGACTAGCGCGACCCCTCGACAGTGACGGTAATGATGTCAACGTCGTGGTACTTCTGGTGATGGACTGAAGAAGCATAGAAGAGCAGGAGCCTGAAGGATACTTCGTACTCGTTGGGGGCCGGTGGCAGACTGCTCAGGTGGGCCATATAGTCCTCTACGTTTTCGCCTTCCAGGGAGGCCACGAACTCTACCTCTGCGGAACCCCCGTCTACGGTGGCCGTGACGGTCAAGCTAAGCCGGATGTCCTCCCGGCTTGTCTGCATCAGCACGGCCAGGGTCTCCTCCCCTGCGGATGCCAGGCGGTCCTGGGAAGCCTGATTCCATCCGGCCCTGACGGCGAAAGCGCGAAGGAACTTGTCCAACTCCGGGAGGGCCTCGTTGTTGAGGCGGATTTGCAGACGCCTTCGCCGCGGACGGGTCGCCTCCAAGAATACAATCATTATGATCGCGACCAGAGCGCCGGCGGTCATGCCGTTGCCCAGCAGCACCCCTACGAATCCTTCCCCAAGCAGATCAGGGAAAATCCACTGGTTCTGGAAGCCCGTGCCAATCCAGAAGGCCAGCCCTACCACGGCTGCCTTTCGGTGGTCTATGCCGTCGTCAATGACTATTTTCATCCCTTGAACGAAGAGCAGCCCCAGCAGGACGGTAACGTAAGCGGCGGCCACAGGGCCGGGGATGGCAATAAACAAGGCGGCGATTTTGGGGAAGAAGGCCACTAATATAAAGATGACGCCGATGGCGACGCCCACGCGCCGGGCGGCGACGCCGGTAATCTCGGCAAGGGCTATGCTGGAGGAGTAGGTGGTGTTGGGCACAGTCCCCAACAGACCGGAGAACAGGTTGCCTACGCCGTCGGCGTTGAGCGCGCCCTGTACTACCCGGAAGTCGGTGGCCCTCGGCCTGCGGCGGGAAACCCGCTGGATAGCTACGCCGTCGCCGATGGTTTCAATGGCTCCTACAAGGGTGACCATGGCGAAGGCCGGCAAAAGCGCCCAGAACTCCACGCCAGGGGTAAACTCGAACCCCGGCCAAGAGCCGAAGGGAACGCCGACCCAGGGCGCGTCCAGCACTGTCTGAACATCGTACATTCCGAAGGGCGCCGCCACGGCGCAGCCAAGCACGATCCCAATTAGCGGCGACCACAATCGCAGCGACGGCGGCCCTCGCAGCACCAGCGCCGCGACGACCACGATGGTGACCAGCGCCGCAACCGGGGCAGCAGCCGTAGCAGTGCCTTCGGGCACATCGTCCAGCGTGTCGAAGACGATGGGCATAACTGTGGCCGCTATCAGCATAATCACCGTACCGGTGACCACTGGGGTGAATATCCGGCGCAATAGCGAGAGGCGAGCGGCCATAAGGAACTGGAACAGCGACGACAGTACGATGAGGCTGGCCATCAGGGCAGGGCCGCCTTGTACCAGGGCGGCTACGCAGACCGCGATGAAGGCGCCCGAGGTGCCCATCAACAGCACGTGTCCGGCGCCGATTCGCCACAGCCGCACGGCTTGAATGATGGTGGTTATGCCGCTGACCAACAGGGCGGCGAATACTGCCCAGGAAATATAGCCGTCGGGCTGTCCCGCAATACGGGACACGATGACTACGGTAATTGCCACAGGAGCCAGGGTGAGCGCCGCGGCCTGAAAGCCGACTCCTATGGCAACCGGGGCAGGGGGATTATCTTCAGGTTCGTAGCGGATGTTTTCGTTAACGGAACTCGCAGCCAACCGTTGCACCTCTACTGTGATTGCGCAAGGGCCAGCCAACCATGGCGGCATCCTGGCAGGGAACCGCCCCATGATCGGGCCGGTATCTGTGGTGGGCGGTGCAGGACTCGAACCTGCGACCCCCTGCGTGTAAAGCAGGTGCTCTAACCGGCTGAGCTAACCACCCGTTTGGCCCGTCTATCATAGTATTGCCATCGGTATTCGTAAAGCCCGGCATCGCGTCCCACTATGGCTATCTGACAACTTTTGAGCGAAATGGCATATAATCCCGCTGAAAGGCAGAGAACAACAGCCTTAACCGGAGGCGGAATATGTCGCAAGAGCAGCGTTTAATCTATATCGGGATGCACGACGGGGTGTGCGCCGTCAGCAGCGACGACGGCGGAAAGACCTGGCGACAGGGGCCGGTTACAGCGTTACCCCATGCCGCCGCCCGGCTCACGGCCAGTCCGGTGAACCCGGAACGCGCCTGGCTGGCGGCCTACGAGGCGGGCGTATACCGCACCGATGACGGCGGCCAGTCCTGGACGCATCTGGGATCGTATCCCACCGACTACGCTCACAGCGTGTTGGCGCATCCGTCGGATATGGATGGGGTCTACGTGGGAAGCGAACCGGCAGCGCTGTTCCGTTCGGATGACGGCGGCGCAAGATGGAACGAATGCGCCGGATTTCGCGCAGTGCCGGAATCGAGCGAGTGGGGTTTCCACGCGCCCACCCGCGACTCCCACGTCCGCGACCTGGTAGTGTCGCCCGGAGATTCCAACCTGCTGTATGCCGGCATCGAGGTGGGCGGCGTAGTGCGCTCCCGGGACGGGGGCAATAGCTGGCAGCAGTTGCCGGGGCTGGACGACGACATCCACTGCCTATACCTGGGCGCAGATCGTCCGCAGCGGGTGTATGCCGCCACCGCCAGCGCTCCCTACCGCAGCAGCAACGGCGGCGACCAGTGGGAAAAGATAAACTACGGCCTGGCCCGCCGCTACACCCTCCACGTAGCCGCCGCGCCCGACGACGCCGACCTGGTGCTGGTAACGGTGTCCGAGAACGCCCGCCGCAAGTCCCCGCAGTTCTACCGCTCCACCGACGGCGGCCAGAGCTGGCGCCTGGTCGAGGGCCTAGGTAGTGGTGAAGAGGCCGAGGACATGGTGGTGGCCTTCGAGTGGGACCCGCAGTCGCCCGAGCTGGTTTATGCTGGCACCGACGGCGGCAAGCTCTACGCCAGCAGCGACCGGGGCGAGACTTGGGAACGGCTGCCGGTGACGCTGCCGTCGGTGGCCGTGGGAGCGCTGGCGGTGGCGTAGATCATGTACTTCAAGGGGTGTTTGTAGAGATTACTTGCCCCTAGCTTATTTCTCTGGTGCCGTGACATTCGGGGTATTTCCGGCAACCCCAGAAGGTGCTGCCCGCTTTTGGCCCCTTTCGTGCCTGTCTAATAGCCATCGCAGAGCCACAAGTCGGGCAGTCGGGAGTATCTGGACGGGCAGCATCTACCGAACCGCGGCAATCAGGAAATTTGCGGCAACTCCAAAAGTACCCCGCAGAATTGTTTTTAGTGGGTTTAGCTTGTGTCTCACCTTTGCACTCTGGACATGGCGGGGCTGGTTCATTTGGAGTGGGCAGGTGCGCCGATGCGGCGAGTGAAGTTGTTGGACTATCTTGGAATGTGTCCGAGGGTAGGCCGAGTTCTCTGGCGATGACTGATGTCCATTCTTGAGGGGTAGGTCTTGGATACCGTGCGGTCCAGTCGGGGTCGAAGGCCCGGTGGAACAACTCACGTATGGCGTACGGCGTAGTACGCCATGCTTCCAAGTGGTGTTTCGCGGGTTTGTAACTACCTTCCTGCCTAACGGTTTCGTTGAATGGAAACAGATGCTGTTGAATTTTTTCGGCCTGAGTATTCCCGGAGACTGATACGGATTGATATGGATGCAATCCATTAAGCAGGAGTTTGTGAGCCAGTACCGCAAGGCCGAACCTGTCGTAGTCTTCCGTTCTGAGCCTGTGGTCGTAACGAGTATCTTGTAGTTCGGGAGGGGTGTATTCTGGTCTCCCCCTTTTGCACAAGAAGTCCTTGCCTGACTTTGGATCCCTGATCTGCATGGAATCGCAATCCACTAAGATCACCCGCCCCTTCGCATTAGCCACAGCGTTTTTCTCGTTGATGTCGCCCACAATATGCCCAGCACGGTGTATTGCGCCTATAGCCCTTGCTAGGTTGGCAGTCATACGCAGGAGTTCATTGATCCCGCATTGAACATTGTTTTGTCTGCGGGCAGCCGGGTTCATCCATGTGAACAGGTCTCGGTACTCAGCACTGTACCGGGGCATGGTAAATCCTGCGGGAGTTCCGTTGTCGTAATGGACAAGCTTCTTAGGCCATGCGACACTCCCGCTCATTACGGGGTTCTGGAGCATTAGTTCAATCTTGTGCGCTGCTTCGGCATCCTTTGTCACCTCTTGATTCCATATTTTGCAGGCAATTTCATGGTTGCCTTTCACAGCGTATACTGTCCCTTCACCCCCGTGCCCCAAGATTTCACCTAATGAACTCACTGGTGTTTTGCCTCCCCTGCTTGGACGTTTCGGCAAGCCACAGCTAAGCTGAGGTCATCATTGGTCTTGCTCCGGGTCTTGGGATCGTCAAGGAGGCGTTTCAGACCTTTGCTTACTGCCTCGTGGTCGCCATGCTGCATCTCTATCCACCTGAAGAGCCCATCGAAGAATGGCGAATGCGGTTTGCCATCCGCCTGTGCAATCACGAGATTCTCCAAACCGTCAGTGAATAACGCGATGCGGTCCACAGTGGTCTTCGCCTTTGCCATGACCACAGGCGAACTGCCCGGGTCTGTGACAAATGACGTTTCGTTGCGGTACTGTCCTCTCTGGGGAGCGATCAGAACGTCGTATTCTTGGCCGACAGTTCGTGTAACGATTGCCCCATCGCCTATCTGCCCAACAGCAACCCCATTGTCTACGACAATGGCTATGAGCAGCGTAGTAGCGAATTGCCGAGTAGTCGTACCGTCCTGTTCAGCTTTCTTGCTGATAGATTCACTAGCACTTGCGAAGGCTGATTCCAAGACCTTCTTAAGCTTACGGGTTCCTGGCAAACGGCTTTTTGGCCAGAGTTGAGAGATGGTTTCCAGGGCAGAATCGACAGCTAGTTGGCTTCCTTCATGGGATCTTTCAGCAGATCCGGCTCCATCTGCTACAGCCAAGACAACCGAATAGGGTTCAATCTTTCGCTTTCCGTAAGGCACGCAGAGAGTGTCCACGAAGTCCTGGCAGGGCTGCCCGGTTGCGGCGTGGCTGTTACCCTGCGAGCGAGCGCAGCACACTTGCCATTCGTCTTGGGGAGGCATCAGGTATTTGTTCATCAGGCAGCCAAGGTAGATGGAAGGGATCAATAGCTCAGATATTGGTCCTGACTCGGTAGTTCTAGGTTCATACCCGGTTGCGACTGTGAGATAGCGGCTACGGAGTTCGCCAGCCACTGAAAGATACCCTTTAGTTGGGCGCCCCGTAGTGGGCGCGGAGGGCGCTGCGGTGCCATGAAACCTGAAAGACTGTTCATATCAGCGTCGTCCACTCCGAATGCGAAGTAGGCAACAGCACGCTGTTGTTCAGCCTGTTTGACGCGCTCGCTTGCGGCGGCTATGTCATCAGTGGAGTCGTGTTCTGGGTATCCATCGGTGATTAACAAGGCTATGGGGCGGAAGTATTCGATTCCGTTGACTCTGTACGTCTCCTTACGGGCCTCCAGAAGATCAAGGGAAGCATTGATAGCACCCGCGATGCGGGTACCCCCGTCGGCAACTAAGCGGGGAGGGTTGAACTCCTGCACAGTCACGAAGTCCTGTACGACGTTTATTTCGTGGGAGTATGCTATCACCGCCACCTCGGCTCGCATGGCAGTAAGCTGATCGTTGCAAACCTCATCCTTAAATTGTTCCACGGCGTCGTTGAGAGCTTGGATGCGTGGCCCGGACATGGAGTATGAGCAGTCCAAAACTAAGATACAGGGACAACGAGGTTCTGGATTTTCCACAAACTCGGCAAGGTCTGTGATGTCCGTGAGGTCTCCGGGGCTGTCGAATCGTGAGGTCATAGTTCCTGCGCTCCCTGTTTTCGGCGGGCAGCTTCGTATCGACTATCACTTTACGTAACCATATAGCAATTATAGGGTCTGCTCAGAGACTTCGCAATTCACACTGAACTGACCTTAAATGCAAGCGGGCGCAACCCATGCGCCCGCCACATACCCATGCACGTTGACCTTCTCCCTCCAAGAGAGAATCACCGTCCCCGGAACACGGGCGCCCGTTTCTCCAAGAACGCCCGTCGTGCCTCGTCGGCGTCGTCGGAGCCGTTGAGGATGCCGCCGGCGTTGGAGGTCAGCACCATGGTGTTTTCGAGGCTGGTGTCCATTGCTGTGCGCATGATGCGCTTGCTTATCCACTGCACCATCGGCGGGGTGCGCATGATGCGGTCGCAGAGGTCGCGGGTGGTCTGCTCCATCTCTTCGCTGGGGACTAGATAGTTGAGCAGGCCCCAATCGTAGGCGCGTTGGGCGTCCAGGTGGCCGGTGTAGGCGAACTCCAGAGCGCGGCCCAGGCCGGCCATCTTGGGCAGGTAGTAGCTGCCGCCGTTCTCGATGATCTGGCCCAGC
>VXOI01000109.1 GCA_009840175.1 Chloroflexota bacterium
GAATTCAGGTGCACGTCGAAAGTGACAGTTGTTCCAACAGGATACCCGCTCCGCGAATCAGGCAGATCGCTGACGGTCAAGATGCCCAGCGGCACGTAAAACTCAGCGTCCTTGGAAAGGACTTGCCTCCCATTTATGAACAGTGGATGTCTGAGAACAGGCGTGGGCGTCTGGGTGACCATAGAGGTGGGGGTGGGCGTAGACGTAGAGGCTGGAGTCGGAGTAGTGGCGGGTGTTGCGGTCGGAGCTAGAGTAGCTGTAGGTGTCAGAGTAGCGGTAGGCGTTGGTGTCAAAAGAAGGTCAGAGACTGGAGTTTGCGTTGGAGCTGGTGTTGGCGAAGTCGTCGTAACCGAGGTTGGCGGGAGTGTGGGACCTGGGGTATGTGCCGGAATGTACGCCTTGTCAGAAGGAACAGATGGTGTTTGAGCTTCAAATTTGGGACCCAACTCGACAGGGGTAGATGTTGCCACCGAAGTGGTCCCGGCTAATGATATGCTAACCGCTCCCCCGGCGGCAGCGAGGTCCGATGGCTGGGAAGTTGGAATTTCCACCGCAGTGGCTGTTGGACTTCTGCGTTCTTCTTCGCCGTCAACGGCCACTGTGGCGAACAGGCCCAGGGCGTCAGTGGTGACGGGAACTCTGAGCCAAGGCAGGTCTACTACCGCTTGGGTCTCTTCCCAAGACCCGGACGACTGATTGTACCGCTGAACGGACAAACGGTATGGGTCGCCGTCGGCCATATCGTAGTCTGCTTCAGTCAGCAGTATCGCCAGGGTTGTGGCTCCCGCGGTTGCCAGGGTGTCTCGTCTGGAGCAAGTAGCTCAACATAGAAGGCCCGCATTGGCGGCATTCTACCAAGGGGCAACTCTCCTGCTGGAATAGTCGAGATCTCTCTATTGATCAGCAGCAAATTGGCGGTAGCGAGGCTCTTTGGCAAAGAAATGCTCGCAGAGCCGTCTGAGGAACTCACCTGGGTGGATGGCGCAGGGATTTCCGGGGTGAAATAAGAAAGGTAGTCGAGTGCCAACGGAATCCGTAAAGTTTCAGCGGGGTCTTCTACCGGAGATTCAGACCCAACCCTGCACCCCACACCGATAATGGTGAGAACCATAGAAGCGATCAGTAGCCGGAAAATGACGAGATGGCTTTCGCAAGAAAGTCTCTTAAAGTAGCAGTCCATTGAAATGGAGTACCAAGGCTAGACAACCCGCACCCGCAACTCACCTTGTTGGCGCCCGCACACTCTCCCACTCTTAATCGCGGTTGGCCCCGCGCCCGTATTTTGTATTCCGGGTTTGTTCATCCGAAGTAGGATTGTAGCGGCTGTTTGGCTAATGTCAAATAGTACGATAAACGACATATTAACTGTATAAATCGAAATTTTGATAGTACAAAATAGTTGTAATCAATCGCCTGGGTTTGGCCCTCGATAGCCCAGCAGGGCCGCATTTGCTATACTTTCGGGAATCGTACCGTTGGGGGTTTGGCCAATGGCTACCGACAGGCAGGTCAACAGGATTACCATGCGGCAAATCAGCGGATCGGCCCGCTCCAAAAAGGTGCGGGTTGACTTGGGCGAGGAATCAGAATTCGCCGACCTTCCCAAGTTGGTGAAGGTCGGCACCGCCAACTATTTCCTGGTCAAGGGCAGTGAAGGGTACAGGATGCTATCTACGCTGTGCCCCCATCAGGGCGGCGAGGTTGAGGACGTGGGCGACGATGTATTCGTGTGCGACACGCACGGATACGAGTACGAGAAAGACGATGGCCGTTGCGTCAACAATCCCGGCCTGCGCATGAAGGTATTTCTCGTAACCCAGCAGGAAGGACGGCTGGTGGCCCTGGTGCCTGACGAGTAAAAGTAAAGCCACTCAGTCTGCACACGGAGAACTGGCGACGGTCATCCAGGAATCCCCGGTAAGGGCATTGAAATGCCGTTCGTTCGCCCCCGAAAACAATGTCCTTTCACTATTCCTGTTGGAGGCTCTAACGGCTGGTCTGGCGTCTTTGCTCTACGACCTGCTCCGGGTCTGACGCCACAAAACTGAAGAGCGGTATCGCCAAGCTGCGATACCGCTCTTCAGACTCCGGGCTGGCGCAAGTTTCGGTTCTTACACTTTCCCGCTACCGCTAGGAACCGGCATTGAGCGCTTGAATCTGCCGGTAATCTTCTTCGGCGCGTTCTTCCCGCCCCTGCTGGGTGTAGGCCTCGGCCCGTCGCTCGAATGCCTCCCGGTGCTTGGGATCCAGGGCAATGGCCTTGGTGAACTGGTCAATCGCTTCCTGTAATTTGCCTTCACTCAACAGGGCTGCTCCGCGGGCGGTCATCGCCTCAGCGGTGGGAGCCGGGCCTGGCTGTGGCAACCCCCACGGCCTCGGCGGGGCTTCCGGTTGACTAGGCTCGTGGGCTTGACCCGCTGGTTCTGCCGAGGGCGATGCGTTGGGTTCAGGCGCGGTTTCCGGCACCCTCTCGGCGTCTGACGGAAGATCAGGCAGGGGGCCGGCGGACGATTCCGCAGTGGAGGGTGTAGCCGAAGGTTCCGCAGGGGTGTCGGCCGGGCGCTCGATAGTAGCGGTTGACGATGCCTGTGGCTGGTGCATCTCTGAAGCCAGCACTGTGTCGCTGCCTTCGGGAGAGTATTCCCGGGAAAGATCCCAGCCGCACTTGGTGCAGAAATTCTGGTTAGGGGAGTGGACACTGGCGCACTTGGGGCAAGCGTTGCGCTGGGTTTGCGCTGGGCGTTGCTCCGTGGCCCTCACGAAGAACATGAGGAACAGCACCGGTGCGACACTCAAGAGGCGCAACTGATCAAAGGGCATGAGACCCAACACCAGTGCGGCCCCACCCCACACCCAAGGATTGCGTCCTCTGGCCATTGCCGCGCGGGCCGTCCAGAAAGCTACAAAGAAGGTCAGGGCATAAAGGAAAATCTCTCTTGTCTCTAGTCCGAAAATCCTGAGCCTCTGCCGTGCTGTTTCCTGTGTCTCATCTTCTGACTATACTAAATTTCTCTGTCTAAGGCAACGCTGGAAACAGAAATCTGCCAGACTGAGTCCTCGAGACACCGCTTCATGCTCTCCTCATGGTTTGGGCGGAAGTGCGTCCACGTCTGTACAACCTCCAGGCCACCACCTTGCCTCCACCACGGGAATGACGGACAAGGGTTAGTTTCGATATAATGGCGCGAGACAAATCGGTTTGGAGCGTGGCGTTCGGTGGAGCCATCGGCGCTGCCGCTGAGGAGGACTATGAAAATCACTCTATCCATTCTCAAGGCCGACGTGGGTTCCATCGGAGGCCACACCAAGCCTTCCCAGCACATGATGGACTCAGTGCAGGCCGATGCCGACGCTGCCGTCCAGTCCGGGCTGCTGATTGACGCCTTCGTGGGACACACGGGGGACGACATCTGTATCGTGGCGTCCCACACCCGGGGAGAAAATGATACCGATGTGCACCAGTTCGCCTGGAGCGCCTTCCTGAAGGCCACAGCCATCGCCAGCGACTACGGCCTGTACGGCGCGGGCCAGGACCTGCTGGTGGACGCCCCTTCGGGCAACATCCGCGGCGCGGGTCCTGCCGTAGCGGAAATCGAGTTCGACCACGACCCGGTGAAGACAAACCCGATGCGCCCCGCAGAGTCCTTTATGGTGCTGGCCGCCGACAAGTGCGGCCCGGGCGCCTACAACCTGCCGATGTTTCTCGGTTTCGCCGACCCGATGTACTGTGCCGGACTGATGCTGCCCCGCATCGGAGAGGGCTTCACCTTCAACATCATTGATATGGACAACACCGGCGGCGACAGCCTGATTTCCCTGAACGCCCCGGAAGACTATTACAAGATTACTGTGCTGTTGCGCGACAACGAGCGGTTCGCTGTGGAGAGCATCGTGTCCCGCTACTCCGGTCAGGTTGCCGCGGCGATTTCGGCAACCCGGATGCACAACATCGCTGGCACCTACACCGGCAAGGACGACCCGGTGGCCCTCGTCCGCAATCAGGGCATCTTCCCCGCGCCGGAAGAGCTGATTTCACCATACGCCAAGGCCCACTTCATCGGCGGCGACGCCCGCGGTTCCCACGTAATGCCGCTCATGCCGGTCCCCATCAACACTGCGGTAACCGGGATGTACTGCCTCCCGCTGGTCTCCTGCGTCGGCTTTTCGCTGAATAAGGACGGCAAATTCGCCGACTCCTTCGCCGACTTCTTCGACAATCCCGCTTGGGACTACGTCCGCAACCTTGCTCAGGAGAAGGGCATCTCCATGCGCTCCCAGGGCTGGTCGGGCGCGGCGATGCTGCCCTACGGCGAGCTGGAATACTCCGGCTTCCGAACTAGCATCGGGAACCTGGTGGAGCGATTCGCATACCGCAACGGCAAGGAATCCAGCGCCATTCCCGAAAAGGCGGGCGCTGCCGACGACTAGGCGTCAAGACAAGCACTAAACACAGAGAGCGCCGAGACCGGCCGAGGATTCTTCATAAATCCTCAAAAATCTCGGCGCTCTTTGCGTTCCCGGAGTTTAATCGGTCACCCGGATGGAGAGTTCCCGCAGTTGAGAGGGAGCGACCTCAGCGGGCGAGTTGAACAGCAGGTCGGTTCCGCTCTGAGTCTTGGGGAAGGCGATCACGTCCCGAATGGAGCTGGTTCCGGCGAGAATTGCCACTAGGCGATCAATGCCGGGGGCGATGCCGCCATGGGGCGGCGCGCCATACTCGAACGCCTCCAGTATCTGCCGGAAGCGTTCTCCCACGTCCTCGCGGCTGTAGCCGAGGATGGAGAATATCTTTTCCTGCAACTCCCGCTGGTGGATGCGTATGCTGCCGCTGGCCAGCTCCGACCCGTTGCATACCAGGTCGTAAGCCTTCGAGCGTATGGCCCCTAGGTCGTCGCCGTCCAGCAGTCCTTCCTCCCCGTCGGCAGGCGAGGTGAAGGGGTGGTGCGAGGAGTCCCAGCGGTTGGCGTCCTCGTTCCACTCGAACAAGGGGAAGTCAGTAACGAAGGCGAAGGCCAGTTCGTTCGGGTCGGCCAGTTCCAGCAGTTCGGCAATGTGGTTGCGCATGGCGTTCAGCCAGACATTCGCGCGGTGGGATGGTCCGGCCATCAGCAGAACCATATCTCCAGGCCCTGCGCCCATCTTGGCTGCCAGACGCCCATGCCATTCTGCTGGCATACGCAACCCAGACGATTGCAAGACTTCCTCTTCGTTCTGCTCGGCCACCGGCCCGGTGCCCCGGTATCGAATGTGCGCCAGCCCCCCGGCCCCTGCTTCACGGGCGAAAGCGTCCAACTCCCGCACCTGGGACGTCGTGTATGCGGCCAGGCCAGGAGCGACGAAACCCTTGATGCAGCCGCCGGAATCTATTACCGAGTGGAAGACGCGGAATTCGGTCTCTGACGCCATTGCCGTAACGTCGGTCATTTCAAGGCCAAAGCGCAGGTCCGGCTTGTCAGAGGCATAGCGCGCCATGGCTTCGGCATGGGTCAGGCGCGGGAAGGGTTTCCGCAGTTTCTTGTCTGGAGCCACGGTCTCAATCATGCCGGTGTACAGTTCTTCGGTGAGGGAAAGGACGTCTTCCTGGTCAACGAAGCTCATCTCTAGGTCGAGTTGGGTGAACTCCGGCTGACGGTCGGCGCGCATATCCTCGTCACGGAAGCAACGGGCAATCTGAAAGTAGCGCTCCACCCCGGACACCATGAGCAACTGCTTCAACTGCTGGGGCGATTGCGGCAGGGCGTAGAAGCTGCCGGGCTGGAGTCGGCTGGGCACCAGGAAGTCTCGCGCGCCCTCCGGCGTGCTCTTGATCAGGATGGGAGTCTCGATTTCCAGAAATCCCTGGGCGTCCAGAAAATCGCGGATGTACTTGACCACCCGGTGGCGCAGGATAAGGTTCTGCTGCATAGCCGGCCGTCGCAGGTCTAGGTAGCGGTACCGGAGGCGCAGACTCTCGTCGGCTCCGGCGTCGTCGGCGATATAGAAGGGTGGGGTGAGGGAGCGGTTCAGCACCGCTACATCCGAAGCCATCACTTCAATATCGCCGGTGCCCATCGCCGGGTTTTCGCTGCCCGCAGGCCGCTGCCGGACGTGGCCCTTGACCTGAACCACCCACTCCTGCCGCAGCTCTTCGGCGGTGTGGGCGGACTCCGGAGACAACCCTGAGCCTGCCAAAGGATCGGGATTGAAAACGACCTGCACCACCCCGGAACGGTCGCGCAGGTCCAGGAAGATGATGCCGCCGTGGTCGCGGCGGCGGCCAACCCATCCGGCCAGGGTTACCTCGGAATCGGCGTCGCTCAGACGCAAATCGCCGCAGTTGGCGCTACGCAGCACTCGGGGCCTCCAAAGGTTGTATCTCGGTGAGAAGTATGGCGGATCAGCCGCCGGGGAAAATCTGGAAGATGTCCTGGAAGGGGCTGGTGGGCTGATTGTCTATGCCCGCCGCGCAGTCGGCCAGGGCCGCCGGGGTGCTGACCGGCGGCAGGCACAGGGTGTCGAGGCACACGTGAGCCAACGCGCCGCCGTTCGCCGCTACTGTCTTGATTTCCAGGTTGGGGCTGTTCAGGCGAAGTGCGGCTGCGAGCAGTTCACGGCAGGCAGGGTCTTCGGGGCTCCCCTCGACGGTCACTTCCACCATCGGGTTGCAGAACATATCAACAGTCAGGCCGAAATCGGCGGCGAACTCTCCCTGTTCACGGAAAACCCCGGCGAAGGCGCTCAGCGTGGCCTCGCAAAGCTGCCGGTAGTCTTCGTTGCGGGTGGTCTGGTACAGGCGCAGCAATCCCCTGACCGCCAGCATATTCTCCGGCATCTGCTTCTCGCGCACCTGGAGATGTCCCACCGCGTCATTGTCGGCCTCGATGTCGAAAAAGCCGCCGCCCTGTTCGTCGAAGAAGCGGTCCGCCATTACCCTGGCGACATCCACAGCCCGGTCGAGGTAGCGAGGCTCGGCAGTGGAGGCGTGGGCCTGCATCAGCCCGGCCAGCAATCCGGCCCAGTCCGCCAGCAATGGAGAGGACTCGCCCGGCCGGTCTTCCGGGTAAACGCGCGAGAAAGTCCCGGCGGCGGCCATGCTTTCGAGACGCGAAATCACCTCACGGCCCACTTTGCCCAGATGCTCGCCCAACCGGCCTTCCACCTTCCATGAAGCGTCCAGCAGCGCGGCGGCAGCAATCGCGTCCAGGCCGCCATAGCAAGACGGATCCTGAGGAGGTAGGGGAGCCTTGGCGCGCTCCTCGCGGTCAAGGGCAAAGT
>VXOI01000068.1:0-777 GCA_009840175.1 Chloroflexota bacterium
CACCCCCCCCACCCCCCCCCTTTTTTTTATACCCCCCCGGGTTCGGGGGGGGGGCCCCCCCCGGGGGGCGGGCCCCCCCCCCCCCCGGCGCCGTCCGGTGTCCCGGGTCAGTGTTCCGGGTCGGATGGATTTGCCATGGAACAGGGAAACGTCATCCGGTAGTCAGGGGAAAGCCGGGTGGGGCCACGGGCTTCGCCCGGCGCTTGTAAGCCCGCCTGGGAACGGGTTTCCAAGCGTCCTTCGGGAGGAACAGCCTTCCATGCCGAGACAGCGCATCCACCACCGCAGAGCGGCCCGCGCCTTCCCCGTCGGCTTCCCGCAGCGACTTCGGCGCTCGAAGGCCGGCGGCCGACGGCGCGGAAGCAGGCTCACGCCGGCCTCCCGTTGGGCTGTGCCCGACCAGGCCGTCGGGAAGGAGCCCTTGCCATGAGACGCAGCACCCGCGCTCCCCGGGTCTGGCTCAACCCCGTGGCCGTGTGGGAGTTGCTGGACCGCCTCGGCATCTCCCAGAACGAGCTGGCCCGCCGGTGCGGGTTTTCCCCGGGCCACCTTTCGATGTTGATGAACGGCAAGCGCAGCCCGTCGCCCCGCGTAAGGAGGAACCTGATGGAAGTCCTGGGAGTTGACGACTTCGACCTGTTGTTCATCACCGAGCCGCCGCAGGTGGAGGGCCGCAGGCCCGAAGAAACCGGCGTTTCGACACGCAAAAAAGGCCCCACAAATGCGAAAACGGCGGCACAGGCAGTCGCATCGGGCAGGGGCCGCACGCGTTAGCGG
>VXOI01000068.1:787-7231 GCA_009840175.1 Chloroflexota bacterium
ACTGTATTCCACTACCAACTAAAAGACTCATTAATTTCAAATACGGGCCGATCGTGTGGTCGCCGGGTTTGGGGCCGTCGCCGGTTAGCGGCGGCCCCTGCCTCTTTCATCCCCAGCGGCGCCCTTCAGGGCGCGGTCTGGCCCCTAGAAGAGCCGCAGCGTCTCGGGTTGCGTTTGCTGTTCCGCCTCCGTCTCGCCCTCGGTGGTAGCGGCCTGGGCCGTTCCCTGCTGGCGGCGGTTCCGCCGTCGGGCCGGAGGAGCAGGTTTCACGTAGGCCGGGTGCATCGGTTCCTCCTCCCACCGGGCCTTCGCCCGGGCCACCACCGCCGGAAACTCGTCGGCCAGCCCGAACAGGTCGGGGTCGTCGAAGGACTCGATGTGCGGATCCGCCGAGGGCCGCTGCACCCCGATGGTGGCCCGGCCGCCCCGTATGGACAGCACCACCTTCAGCCCGTCCGAGGATTCCGCTTCGGCAGTAGCGGCCTGCTCCCCGGCATCGTCGGAAGCATCGGGTTCCTCATTAGCCGTCTCCATGTCGGCGTCCGGTTCGTCGGCGGTCTCCCCGTCGCTCGCGTCGCCCGTCGCTTCTGTGGTGGGAAGCTCCCCGCCAACATCGGCGGGCGCGTCGTCCGCCGTTTCCTCAGTCACACCGCCGAAGAGGAACTCTTCGACGTTCACCACGTCCGGGCCGTGGACTTCCATTTCATTGTCGTCGGTCATGGTTTCTCCTTTGCCGGTTTCTTTACTGTGCTGCGAATCCCCTTGAGGCCCGTTCCTGATCTCCCCCAAGGTCTTCGGCTCCCAGTACAGGTCGCGCTCCACGGCGGGAACGCCGCCGAACACGGTGGTCTCGGCCAACTCGGTGAGGTCGAAGTAGCCCAACTCCCGCTCGAACCCCTCCACCAGGCCGAAGCACTGGCCGGTTTCCGGGTCCATCTCGGTGATGAACCATGTCCAATTCGAGTACGGGGAAAACAGTTTGGCGTGGGCGAGGACGGTATCGTAGTCCGCGACCTTCTCATTGGCGTATATGGCGGGAATGGTCTCCGCCAGCTTCTCGGTCATCAGCTGGTGTCCCCGCTTCCCGCTGTGCTGGTCCTGCCACATCGTGGCGGTGGTTTCCCTTTGGTCGGTCATGGTTGCTCATCTCCTTGTTTGTTGTCAGATTGCGTTCAACTGCGCCGTTCACCCGGCGTCGGTGCGGCCCACCAGCCGGGCCACCGCCTCCGGGGTGACGTAGCTGGGGCTGACCGTGCCCTGGTCCATGTCCAGGTAGAGGGCCAGGAAGGGGCAGGTGCCCGCCACCATGCGGCGCACCACCTGAAGCACCAGCGACGCCATCATCTGGTTGATGGTGGGGTCCTGGTCGAGGAGGTCCAACGCCACCGCGCAGTCCACGTCGGGCGGCCTGGTGGAGACCGCCGTCAGCAGGTCCGGGCGTTGCAGCGTGGGCGCCGGGGCCAGGTGGCAGGTCTCGCCGGTGAAGGGCGGTTCCTCCAGGAACACCGGCTCGGCCACGTTGCCAATGAGCACCTGGCCCCAGTTGGTGTCGTTGCCGGCGTCGATGAGCCAGCGGCAGGGGCTGGCCGGCAGGCAATCGGCCATGGCCCGCCGGGCGCCGGCGTTGTCGGCGCAGCCGATGACCAGACCCTCGTGGGAGGAGAGGCCAGGGTAGCGGCTGCCCTGGGGCCGGACCTCCTCCCGGAAGGGATAGACCGAGTAGCCGATTGGACGGCGAAAGTCTCTTGCCAGTCGGTCGGCCAGGGCCTTGCTCTTGAATTGCCCCACGTCGCCAGGGTAGAAATTCTGGCGGAGCAGGTTGTGGGGTTCCACCCGGTCGTGGTCCACCAGGACGATGGTGGCGTCCCGGCCCTGGAAGAGGCGGCAGAGTCCCTCGGCGACGAAGCCGCCGGTGCCGCCGCAGCCCACCACGGTGATCCAGGGGTTGTCCAGCAGGAACTCGTTGTCCAGGTAGTAGGGCATGGTGGCTTTACCTCCCTATGAATAGGTAGCTTTGGGGTGGTTCCGACCCTTCGCCAGCCAGCCGCAGGTCCGGCGGCAGTGGGCCGTCGAAGACCTGGGGCCAGCGCAGCGAGGCGAAGTGGCCGTAGATGCCGAGGCGCAGGGTCAATTCGGGGGCAGGCGTGTCCAGGCGTCCCACGACGCCGTAAATCCTGAACCCCTGCTCGTCCCTATCGTCGGTGGCCGAGAAGAAGGCCGGATGGCTGGCGTGGGAGTGGAACTCGGCGATGACGCCGCTGGGAGGGTGGTAGGACAGAGACGAAGGCGTCCCCTCCTGCGGCGGCACCACCAGCCGGTAGGCGTTCCCGTCCCAGCGCACCGCGAAGAACCGTTCGGTGTCCGGCGCCGCCAGCATCCAGGCCAGGCCAAGCTCGAATACGTGGGCCGGTATCGGGCCGTGGGTGAGCGTCAGCTTTTCGGTTACGGGAGCCAGACCCCGCACTCCGGCGGAAGCCACCAGCACCCGCGCCGTCAGGTGGGCGCTCTCGGACTGGACGTAGAGGCCGCCCGACCCGAGCACGTAGTCATACCCCACCCCCTGGGTTCCGGTGAGACCGGCGGGATGGTTTACCAGGTAGCCCACCGGCGCGGGAGCCGGGTTAGTAGTATCCTCGCCGTCCTTCCGAGGTCGCCATGACGCGGCCCACGGTGCATTGGGGAACCAGGTCCTCAACCGGGTAGTCAGCCTGTCCATCGAGTTCCTCCCATAACGCTTGCAGGTTGTCGGGGTGCTGCTTCGACCGGTCTTTCGTGTCTCCGGTAAGGGAGAAGAAGGACTGGAAGAAGGATTCGGGTATCCGTCCCATCTCCTCGGGGAAGCGGTGGCTGCCGGGGCAGGTCCTGCCGTCCCGGAAGACGTTGAAGGCCGGAGCGCGGTAGAGCTGCTGCTCCGGGTCGGAGGGCCGTTCCAGGGCGGCATAGACCCAGGGCGCCCGGCCCGGCGAGCAGATGAAGACCAGCCCCGGCATGGGCAGCCGGAGCCGGGCGGGAGGCTGGAACGCCTCCCGTTGCAGGGCCACCGGCCAGACCTGGGGCGGGCGCCACAGGGCCACCACCTGGCCGGTCTCCCCCTGGCTCCACCAGAGGGCGTTTTCGGGCAGCAGCCCCGAGGCGAACCCCAGGTGCCGGGTGAACACGTTGGCGATCTCGTCCGCCGAGACGGTCCTGACCCAGGTGCGGTCGCCCTCGAAGCCCCGCAGCAGGACGGTCTCGGAGTAGACCTCCAGTTGGGCCTGGAGTTCGTCCCGGGGCAGGTCCGCCGGTCCCGGCGGGGACCAGCCGGTGTAGGCCACGTCATTGGTCGTCGTCATCGTTTTCCTCCTGTTGTGTTGTCAGTTCGGGCAGCCGGGGCAGGATGAAGTCCAGCAGTTCGCCGAACCTGGCCGGCAGGTCTCCCTCCAGCCAGTCGGCCAGCTTGAGCACCGAGTCCATGAGCCGGTCGGCCTTGCGCCATTCCTCGGTGCCGTCAGCGATGATTTCCTCCTCCCAGGGGTCGGAGAAGCCGTCGTAGTCGCCATCCTCATAGTTGTGATCGAGAAAGAAGTTGCCGGTCTCGGCCCGCACCCAGGCGGCAGCCTGGGCCGCGCCCGCGTAGCCGGTTTCGTTGACCGCTTCTGTCAGGACTTCCACGGGTATGCCGCCCCTGGGTATCCGCTCCAGGATCTCCTGGGGGATGCGCTGGGCGGCGCATTCCAGCCAGGCCGTGCGCAGCCCGCCGGGTTCGTCGTAGTAGTAGTCGGGGGATTCGGCCAGGAGCGCCAGGGCCGAGAGGCCCTCCCGGTAGCCCTCCCACATCTCGTGGAGGCCGTCGTAGCCGAAGCCCATCAGCTGGAAGGGGATGCCCCGCCTGAGCCAGCTCCAGGGCGGGTCGTCCCCGTCGTCGATGCAGAACTCCAGGTAGGGGGCATAGAGGGGGAAGTGGCGCTCCTGGAAGAGCCGGGCAAAGTTTTCCACCCGGGCGCCCACGTTGGGGGCCGAGAGCGCCGCCTCCGCCTCGTTGGGGAAAAGGCGGCGCACCAGGGCCGTGAACCAGGCGTAGTCCTCGGCGTAGCCGATAAGGGTGACCAGCTCCCGCAGCGACGGCGGACGCCGCAGGAGGGTTTCGGAAAGGCCGCTCAGGAGCGGCGGGGGCGCAACTGCCACCGCATCGCCTCCAAAAGCCGCCGGGTGGCGGCGGCGTAGTCTTGGGCCTGGGCGCAGGCCAGTTCCACGTCGGCCTGCCGGGCCGCCGCCGCGTCCAGGTCCAGCCCGGCGCCGGGAAGGGTGAGCTCCGCCGCAAGCTCAATGATTTTCAGGTCCGCCGCCGGCGTTGCCGCCAGCAGACCGGCCAGGGTTTGGTTGTCCATTTGATTGCCTCCCTAGCTGTGGGCGGGGGCGAGGGCGCCCTTGGTGCCCACCCGCCGCTGGAACTCGATGATCGTGTCCTCCCCGCGCTTGGTCTCCTTGACCGAGGCGTTGGCGATTTCGCCGTAGAAATCGGCGAGCGTCGCTTTCACCTGCTCGACGCTCATTTCGGGGTCCGGGTCCGGGAACTCGCGGTCGTCGTACACGAAGATGCGTGCCATGATTTTTCTCCTTGCGTTGGTTGCGTTTCGGTTGGTAGCCTTGCGCGGCGTTCCCTTGAGGAAGGCCGTAATTGCGAAAAGGGGACACCGCTTGCTGCGGCGTCCCCTTTCATCGGATGGGGCGTGACGGCTGGCGTCTAGCGGCCCGCGCCCACCGGCTCCTTCTCCCGTTCCTCTTCCTGTTCCTTGTCCAGCGCCCACTGGAACAGGGAGGCGGAAGCGGTTTTCGACTTGCCGTTGCGTCCGTTGGGCCGGACCGGTTCGTCGGCCAGGAACTCGGCCCAGGAGAACAGCGACTGCTGCCCTTCGGCGGGTTCCTCTTGCTGGCCGTGGCCGTTGCTCCCGTTTCCAGTAGACGGCAGGCTGTGGTGACCGTTCCCATTCCCGTTGGCGTGGCTGACGTTGCCCAGGACCAGCTCCACCGTAGTCTCCAGGGCATCGTGATGCCCGTTGCCGTTCCCGTTGACGTGGACTTCCACCGCCACCGGCTCAAGCTCCGGTTCGGTGTCCGGCGCCTGCCAGCCGTCGTCCACCAGGAACTCCTCGGCGCTGGCCTCGGCGTCCCGGGCCTGGGCGAAGACCGCTTCCAGCGTCTCGGCATCCTCCTGGGCGTCCCCGCTGACCACCTGCCGGGCCAGGGCCATCATCAGGTCGTCGCCGTCGTCGCCGTAGGCGGCCAGCCCGTCCTCGGGCAACTCCCCCTCCACCGCCAGGGACGATTGCAGCTTCTTGGCCACCAGTTTCAGCGCGTCGGCCTGGAGCGTCCCCCGGTAGGCCATGTAGATGACCTTCACCGGATGCCGCTGCCCGATGCGCCAGGACCGGCGCGACGCCTGGCGCATGGTGTAGACGCTGTAGTCTGTTTCAAACCAAACCAGGGTTGGGAAGTCGATGAGGTCCAACCCGGTCTGCACCAGGCGGGGATGGCAGATGATCACGTCCACCCCTTCCTTCACCCTATCGGCGACCCAGGCTTCCCTCCGGTCCGGGGCCACGGCGTCGGCCTTCATCACCGCCACCTTGAACCCGTGCCGCGTCAGGATGTCGTCCATCCTGCCGGTGATGTCCCGGGTTCCGGTGTGGGTGGCGTACACCAGCACCCGCCGGCCCGCCAGCCGTTCCGCCGCCACCAGGTCCACCAGGGCCTGCTCCTTGGGGTAGATTTTCTCCTCGGACAGTGGCGGGACCTGGACGATGAGCTTGCCGCTGGCCGGGTCGAAGACCGTCTCCCCGTGGGTGCAGCCGTCGGGGTAGGCCAGTAGGCTTTGCAGGTAGGTTGCCAGCAGCCGCTTGGAACCCTTCTTCAACGCCGCCACCAGTGCCTCGTGCAGTTCGGCAAAGACGTGGGTGTAGGCGCTGCGCTGAGAGTAGCCGGTACCGTCCGTCTCGGATTCCATCCCCGACAGGAGTATCTGTTCCTCGTAGGGCGGCAGGGCGGAGGCCACGTCCGCCAGCTTGAGGAAGACGGAGTTGCCGATGATGTGGAACAATGCCGCCGGCACCAGGCCGGGCTTTTCGCTGACCGTTTTGCGGAACCCCTTGCGCCGGCTGGTGCGCCCGTCCTCGAAGGCCCCGTCGTCGTCCGGGTAGCGCACGGTCTCCTCCAGGAAGCCGTAGCGCTGTATCCAGCGGCCTTCCTCGGAGTGGCCGAACTCATTGCGCAACTCCGGGCTGAACCGGTAGAGCAGGTGGAACAGGGTGGACGAGTATCCGCCCATCAGCGTTCCACTGAGGCTGAGGGACTTGCCGATCACGTCGGCCAGCACTCCGGCAGCGATGCCCTGGGCCGAACCGCGCCCCTTATACTCGTGAATTTCGTCTCCGACCAGCAGGTCGAAGAAGCCCCGCATCCGGTTCT
>VXOI01000251.1:0-29927 GCA_009840175.1 Chloroflexota bacterium
ATCATCGGGACCGGCGGGCAGGCGCCGAGGCAGTTGCAGGCCGTCGCCAGCGTCCGCGAATTGGCCGGGGTCAAGGCGTTCAGCCGCAATGCTGAACGCCGGGCAGATTTCGCCGCCCGGATGTCCGAATCCCTGGGGATTGAAGTCAAGGCGGCCGAAACCAATGCCGAGGCCGTCGAAGGCTGCGACTTGGTAATTGGCATCGCCGCAACCACCGAGCCGGTAATCTGCGGTGACTGGTTGAATGAAGGCGCTACGGTAATCGGAGCCGGGCCGACCACCTGGCGCGTCACCGAAGTGGACGAGAGGACGCTCACTCGCGCCGACAAGCTGTTCGTGGACTCATTGGACCAGGCTCCCATCGAAGCGGGAGACATCGCAGCCGCGGTGGACAAAGGACTGTTGAACTGGAGCCAGTTGTCGGAACTGCGTCACGCCGTCTGCGGCGCGATCAGCGGAAGGGACAATGAAAGCCAGATAGTCTATGCCAAGCTGATGGGAACGGGGGTGGCTGACGTGGCCGCCGCCAAGCTGGCGTATGAAAACGCCCGCGAGCGGGGCTTGGGGACGGAGATGGAGTGGTAGTGTGGGACTTGGAGTTACAGCAGTTCGCGGAACTGCTCGACGGTTAGTCCAGCACTCTGCACGATGGCACCCATTGTGAAAGGGTCAATCGGGTTCTGGCGTGGTAGATAGACGTTGCGAGCCCCGTCGCTCATCGTGATGTGTTTGCCTTGACGGATAATTCGGAATCCTGCTTTTCCAAGAGCCCGGATAGCCCTATGATGGTTGACGCCTGGTATTCGGGGCATTGGCTATATTGTCGCCTCAATTGCTTGGGGTTGCGTATCTTCGATCCCCTCGATGTCTACTTCAACCTCATCAAGGCTTACTCTAAGATCATCGTACTCCGCCATGTCTTCCGCTATGTCTTTGTTGACCTCGCCCCATATCGCTTCCAGAAATTCCCGGATAGCGATTTGGATTTCTTCGAGCGCCTCTTCCACAGTGTTGCCTTGGGTAACGCACCCCGGCAAAGTGGGGCATTTGACGGCTACTCCCTCATCGTGTTCGTACAGCACTACCTTGAATTTCATCGCATCCCTCGCACAGGCTGGATTCAGACAAAAGGATAACCTTGTGCACTGATTTGCGCTACTCCCAACCCAGGTAGTCCCGCGTGGTGCCTATGGCATAGGCGGCGTTGTCGGTAAGAAGGCTTTCCACGGCAGCGCGGGCGGTGTCCAGGGATGTGAAGCAGGGCATCTGGCGCTCCACGGCGGCGCGGCGGATGTAGAAGCCGTCGCGCAGCACATCATCGCTGACGCCGGAGATGGTGTTTATGACGGCCTCCACGCTGCCGTCGTTGATTACGTCAACGACGTTGGGGTGGCCTTCGCTGAGTTTCTTGGTGGTCATGGTCACGGGCAGTCCCATCGCTTCAATCATGGCTGCGGTGCCTTCGGTGGCATAGAGATGGCAGCCAGCGCGATTCAGGCCCTGGATGAGGGAGACAGCCTCCGCCTTGTGCTGGTCCGCTATGCTGAGCAGCACGCCGATGTCGGGGCGCAGGTTCAGACGGGCGGCCAGCAGGGCCTTGGTAAGGGCGGCAGGAAAGTCGCGGTCAATTCCCATCACCTCGCCGGTGGACTTCATTTCCGGCCCCAGGTGCCAGTCGACGCCCACAAGTTTGGCCATTGAGAACACCGGAGCCTTCACCCCGACCAGCCCCTGCCTCGGCCACAGGCCGGTGGGGAAGCCCTCCTCGGCCAGGGTGTACCCCAGCATCACCCGCGTCGCCAGCCGGGCCACGGGTACGCCAGTGACCTTGGAGATGAAGGGTATGGTCCGGCTGCCTCGCGGGTTGACCTCAAGCACGTAGACTGTAGTTTCCTCGGTGTTGGCGTTCCGGGTTTGCGGACTGCGATAGGCCGCGCCGCCGTGTATCACGAACTGCACGTTCATCAGGCCGCGCACGCCGAGGGCGAGGCCGATTCGCGTGGTGTAGTCAACGATGGTGTCAACTTCCGACTCGGTGAGGTTCAGCCCGGGGTAGATGGCCATGGAGTCGCCGCTGTGGACGCCGGCCCGTTCCACGTGCTCCATCACACCGGGAATCAGCACGCCCTCGCCGTCGCAGATAGCGTCAACCTCGCATTCCTTGCCTTCCATGTAGCGGTCAATCAGCACCGGCCTGTCGGGGGACATTTCTGTGGCGGCGGTCAGGTATCGAATCAGCTCGGTGGCGTTCTGGACGATTTCCATTGCGCGCCCGCCCAGCACGTAGCTGGGGCGCACCACCGCAGGGTAGCCGATGGTCTGGGCCACTTGGAGCGCCTCGCTGACTGTCGTTACTGCTGCGCCCGGCGGTTGAGGAATGCCCAGGTTAGCCAGAAAGTCCTCGAATTTGTGCCGGTCGGATGCAATGTCTATGGCCTCGGCGCTTGAGCCGAGAATGGGCATTCCTGCGTGAGAGAGGGATTGCGACAGGTCTATGGCCGTTTGACCGCCGAATTGGACCAGGGATGCAGGCGGCTGGCTGTTGCGGGCGTCATCGTCGCCGGTCTCGTTTTCGATAATGTCGCGCACCGACTCCTCGTCCAAGGGCTCGAAATAGAGGCGGTCGCTGGAATCGAAGTCCGTAGACACCGTCTCCGGGTTGGAGTTGACCATTATGCTGCGGACGCCCGCTTCAGACAGGGCAATGGCGGCGTGAACGCTGCAATAATCGAACTCGATGCCCTGCCCGATGCGGATAGGCCCACTGCCTATGACCAGAGCCTTCTCGCCTTCGAGGGGAGGTGCTTCATTCTCTTCGTCATAGGTACTGTAGTAGTAGGGGGTTACTGCGTCGAACTCCGCGGCACAGGTATCCACTGTCTTGTAGACCGGGCGCAGACCCCATTGGCGGCGGAGGTTGCGCACTTGCTCCGGCAGCATATCGGCCAACGTGCCAATCTGGGCATCGGAGAAGCCAAGACGCTTGGACTGATAGAGAAGGTCGGGAGTGAGTTCTTCCGCGAGCAGGCGCCGTTCCATCTTGACGATACGCTCCAGGGCGACAAGGAACCACGGCTCGAACAGAGTGCGTTCTATCAGTTGGTCAATGGTCAAGCCGCGGCGCAGCGCGGCCATAATCCCCCACAGGCGCATATCGTTGGGGCCGAGGGGCAGATCATCCGCCGTCGCCCCATTGCCGGAGCGCCATGCCGGGTCTTCCCACAGAAGGGTACGCCCTCCTATTTCAAGAGACCGCGCCCCCTTCTGCATGGCGGCCTCGAAGGAACGGTCAATGACCATAATCTCGCCGGTGGCTTTCATCTGCGTGGTGGTGCGGCGGTCTCCGTGGGGGAACTTGTCGAACGGCCACCGGGGAATCTTAACAACGCAGTAGTCGAGGGCCGGCTCGAAGGCTGCCTTGGTGCGGCCAGTGACTGCGTTGTCTATTTCGTCGAGACGCCGACCGACGGCTATCTTCGCGGCGACGCGGGCGATGGGATAGCCGGTGGCCTTGCTGGCCAGCGCCGAGCTTCGGCTGACCCGGGGGTTCACTTCGATAACGTAGTAAGGGGAATCGGACTGCCACTCCCAACCGATTGCCTCTGCGACCCTGGGATGAGGCTGGAGGGCGAATTGGACGTTGCAGCCGCCTTCTATTCCCAACCCACGAATTATCTTCAGGCTGGCCGTCCGCAGCATCTGGTACTCTTTGTCCGTCAGCGTCTGGCTGGGGGCGACCACGATGCTGTCCCCCGTGTGAACACCCATGGGATCCAGGTTTTCCATGTTGCAGATAGTGATGCAGTTGTCGGCCCCATCCCGTATCACCTCGTATTCGAGTTCCTTCCAGCCCACCAGAGAGCGTTCCAGCAGAATCTGGGATATGGGGCTGGCTGATAGCCCCGACTCGGCGATGGCTTCGAATTCTTCCTCGGTGGTGGCGATACCGCCGCCAGTGCCCCCTAGGGTGTACGCTGGGCGTATGACCAGAGGAAGGCCCATGCGGCCGGCAGCCTCCCGGGCCTCTTCCATGGAGTTCACGCTAATGTTTTCCGGCTCCGGCTCCCCGATTTCGTGAAGGAAAGTGCGGAAGAAATCGCGGTCTTCTGAGCGCCTGATGGTCTCGAGTGGCGTTCCAAGCAGCCGAACGTTGTAGCGTTCAAGAACTCCCGCATCGGACAAGGCTACGGCCAAGTTCAGCCCGGTCTGCCCCCCAAGGGTGGGAAGGAGGCCGTCGGGCCGCTCCCGCTGGATGATTCTTTCCAGAACCTCCACAGTCAGCGGCTCGATGTATACATGGTCGGCGATACCCTGGTCGGTCATGATGGTGGCGGGGTTCGAATTGACCAAGACCGTTTCGACACCTTCTTCGCGAAGGGCTTTGCACGCCTGGGTGCCGGCGTAGTCGAATTCGGCTGCTTGGCCAATGACAATAGGGCCGGAGCCTATCACCAAGACCTTTTGTGGTCGCTCTACTATTTTGGGCCTCCCTGAGAGCTTTCTCTACTGAAATTATCCTCTTCTTTCCCGAAAAGGGGTGCTGCTACTGGCAGGCGAAACCCGTCCGTGGCGGTTTAATGTCGCCAAGAACGGGTTTCGACAAGTGATTCCCGCATCCACCGGGGGGTGGTTCCGGCCGCCGACACGGCGGCTACACCTTGGGCAGAGCACCCGGAAGGTCTATCAGATGCCGCTCGTGGAGCGAATTGAGCAATTGACACACGAAGGCACCGAATAGCTTACCATCCCAGTCCGCGGCGTCCGTGCCGGGTATCTTCTGCTCCACCCGAGGCGGAATGCTTATGGAAACATAGCCTTTGTCCTCGGCTGTCAGTTCCATGTGGCCCAAGGGTAGGAATTCCCGTTTCGGTTGACCAAGCTGAAAGACGCTGACCTCAAAGGACCAGTGCCGCCCCACGGTCGCCCTGCCGGGTCTTACATTGTAACCGAAATCCCCACAACTATAGCGCGGAACCTCGGCATCCAGGATCGAGGTCATTTCCGATAAGTTCACCGCCACTTCCACATCCACCCCACCTTCCAGCAAGACCATGGAAAAAGAAGACATGAAGATAATTCCTCCGGAAGGTTTTCGCTTTCCACTGCTTTGGGAAGTGTCTCAAATCATCATTGGGCCTTTCTCAGGCTCCGACAGCAACGCCTTTCCCCACTTCACCTCCTTTGACTGTCTTATACTCTGAAATCCCCCATCATCTGTAGGAACCGGTCGAACAGGTACTCGTTGTCTCTCGGCCCCGGGGAAGCCTCAGAGTGATATTGAATCGTGAAAACGGGCAGCTCCCGGTGAGTCAGTCCTTCAACGGTATCGTCGTTCAGATTTATGTGGGAAACTTCAAGGCCGGAGGGCAGAGAATCCGCCCGGACGGCGTACCCGTGGTTCTGCGCTGTGATGTAGACCCGGCCGGTGGAGAGATCCCGCACCGGGTGATTGCCGCCCCGGTGTCCGAACTTGAGCTTGAAAGTTTCCGCTCCCAGCGCCCTTGCTACTACCTGGTGGCCCAGGCAAATGCCCATCACGGGCGTTCTGCCCAGAATCCTGCGGGCGTTTTCGACCACGTAGTCCAGCAACTGCGGGTCGCCCGGCCCCGGAGAGAGGAGCACTCCCGACGGCTTGAGGGAGAGCAACTCTTCCGCCGGGGTATCGGCGGGAACTACCTGGACTTCACAGCCCCGTCGGGTTAACTCGCGCAGGATATTGTATTTAAGGCCACAGTCAGTTACCAGCACCCTGAAGGACCTTTCCAAGCCGTTTTGCGGTTCAGAAGGCTCGCCGGCATCATTCCAGGCATAACCCTCGGTGGTGCTGACTGTGCGAACATGGTCGAGTTCTCCATAGTTTGGGGCCGCCTTCAGCCTTGCCAAGGCACTGTCCGGGTCAGCGGCGATAACGCCCATCATCACGCCCTGGGAGCGCAGGCGGCGGGTAATGGCCCGAGTATCAACTCCACTGATGCCGGGGATTCCCTGACTTTCCAGGAATTGATGAATGGTGCGGTCGCTGGCGCCGTGGCTGGGCGTTTCACAATGCTCGCGCACAATCAGGCCGCTGACCTGTATGCGACGGGACTCAAAGTCAGCGCTGTTGATGCCGTAATTACCTACCAGCGGGTACGTCAGGGTGACGAGCTGCCCGGCATAGGAAGGGTCTGTAAGAACTTCCTGGTATCCGGTCATGGTAGTGTTGAACACCACCTCGCCCACGGCCTCGCCCCCAGCTCCGAATCCGTAGCCACGATGCACCGACCCGTCTTCAAGAACCAGATAAGATTCACTAGCCATCGGTTACTCCCAGTTCCTCGCTCAGGTAAACGATTTCGCCTCCTGCGATGGTGGCGAAGGCGCGTCCCCGCAGCTTTACGCCGTCCAGAGGGGTGTTCTTGCCTTTGGAAGCGAACCTGCTGGCGTCCACTGTCCATTCCGCGAGCGGGTCGAACAGCACCAAGTCTGCCGGCGTTCCCGGGGCCAGGGATGCCAGGGGAGCATAGTCAGGCCCCAGGACCCGCGCAGGTCCGACGGTCAGCCGCTCAATAAGGGTTGTCAATCCTATCCTCCCTTCGTGGACCAATTGAAGCGAGGAGCCAAGGGCGGTCTCCAATACGCTGATGCCAAAGGCTGCGTCCTGGTAAGTGACCTGCTTGCTAACCGTGTCGTGAGGAGCATGATCGGTGGCAATGCACTCAATAGTCCCATCGGCCAGAGCGTCCACCAAAGCATTCACATCGGCGCGTCCGCGCAGGGGCGGATATACCTTGGTGGACGTGTCAAAGGCCAGTTCGCTGCGTCCCACGTGGCCCTGCGCTCCCAGTGCCCAATCGTCGGTGATGGTGAGATGGTGGGGACAGACTTCGGCTGTGACGTTCAGCCCCAACTCCCTGGCGCGGCGCAGCAGGGGGACACTGCCGGAAGTGCTGAGATGGGCGATGTGCAGACGCCCGCCGGTGGCCTCGGCAAGAGCAATGTCGCGGGCAATCATGGCGTCTTCGGCGGCAGGCGGTATGCCGGGCAGACCCAGCCTCGTTGCCACCGGGCCCTCGGCCATCACGCCCTCCCCGCAAAGGTGGAAGTCCTGGCAGTGATTGCTGACAGGTCGTCCCAGGTCGGTACTGTAGGTCAACGCCATACGCATAAGGTTGGCGTCCTCCACCGGGTCGCCGTCGTCGCTGAAACCGATCGCCCCGGCGGCGGCCAGCTCTTCCAAATCAGCCAGTTCTTTGCCGACACGACCACGGGTCACGCAGCCAAAGGGCAGAATACGCAGCGGGCCAGCGTCGCGGGCGCGGTTAAGAACGAACTCCACTACCGATTCGGAATCTATCGGCGGGTCGGTGTTGGGCATACAACACAGGGTGGTGAACCCACCCCGGGCCGCAGCTTCAGCGCCAGTGGCAATTGTCTCCTTGTACTCGTATCCCGGTTCTCTCAGGTGAGCGTGCAGGTCAATGAAGCCTGGACTGGCCACCTGCCCGGCAGCATCAATGACCCGGCAACCATCCGGGCGACCTTCAACCACGGGTTGAGCGGCGGAAATTTTGCCCTTGACGACAAGAATATCGCCGACGTAATCAGTGCCGGCTGATGGGTCTATCATTCGCGCCCGGCGTATCAGCACTGGGCGGTTCTGGCGGAAGGCCATTACTGCCCCTCCCCGGCGTTGAGTTGGTACAGAACGGCCATGCGGACGGCTACCCCAGCCGTTACCTGTTCCTCAATGGCCGAGCGGCTGCCGTGGGCCAGGGCAGTGCTGATTTCGATGCCTTCGTTCATCGGGCCGGGGTGCATTACCAGCACGTCGGGGCGGGCGTGGGACAGCCGGGCGTCGTTGATCTGCCACCGGCGGATGTATTCGCGGATGCTGGGCAGAAAACCGCCGTGCTGCCGCTCTGATTGGAGGCGCAGAGCCATTACCACATCGGCATCTTGCACGGCGCGGTCGAGGTCAGTCTCCACTTCCACCAGCGATGCGAGGGAATTAACGCCTTCACCCCGGCCCTCTCCCGGGGGGAGAGGGAGAGATGTTTTCAGGAAATCCAGGGGCATCAGCGTCGGAGGGCCGGACAGCACCACCCGCGCCCCCATGCGGGCAAAGCCCCAGATGTCCGACCTTGCTACCCGGCTGTGCAGCACGTCGCCTACGATGACTACCTTCAACCCCGCGATACAGCCCAAGCGGGACTGAACGGTGTACAAGTCGAGCAGCGCTTGAGTGGGATGGGCGTGCAGGCCGTCGCCAGCGTTGACCACGCTGACCCGCTCCAGGTTCCGGGCCAGAAAGTTGGGCGCCCCGGAGTGGGGATGCCGCACCACCAGGGTGTCCACACCCATGGCTTGCAGCGTCAGCCCGGTGTTCAGCAGGGACTCCCCCTTGTCGGCGCTGCTGCCGGAAGCGCTCATGTTGATGACGTCGGCGCTGAGTATCTTGCCGGCTTCCTCGAAAGAAACCCGCGTGCGGGTGCTTGCCTCGTAGAACAGCGTGACGATGACCCGGCCCCTCAAGGCGGGGGTTTTCTTGATGTCCCGGCCCAATACTTCCGCCATGCCGTGGGCCGACTCCAATGTAGCCGCCAACTCCTCGCGGGAATAGTCGTCCAGGTCCAGGACGTGCTTGCGCGGCAGCAGGGTCTCCTGGCTGGCCGCCAAGTTCTCTATCGTTTGGGGCAGAGTCATTTACGCCCCTTCCTCTCCGTTTTCGGACTCCGGTACATCGTCGGCAGAGTTTTCAGGCCGCAGCAGCACCACTTCATCCACCCCGTCGTTTTCCGTGAGTCGCACTGCGACAATCTCGCTGCGAGCCGTCGGGATATTGCGGCCCACGTAATCTGCCCTGATGGGCAGTTCGCGGTGGCCGCGGTCAATCATTACTGCCAATTGCACTTGGTTGGGCCTGCCGTAGTCGTTCAAGGCGTCCAATGCGGCGCGGATGGTGCGCCCGGTATAGAGCACATCGTCCACCAGCACGACGCGCTGGCCTTGTATGCTCACCGGCAGGTTGGTGCGATGCACTCGAACTCTCGGCCTCTTGCGTTCCCGCAGGTCGTCGCGGTACAGGTTGATGTCCAGCGACCCCACCGGCACCTTCGCGCCCTCGAATTCGGCCAGGCGTTTCGACAGCCGGTTGGCCATAGGCACGCCGCGCCGGTGGATGCCGACCAGCAACAGATCGCCCGCTCCCCGGTTGCGCTCCAGTATTTCGTGGGCGATGCGGGACAGGGCGCGGCCCATGCCGTCGTCGGTCATTATCTGCCGTTCAGACATTCCGGGAATGCCCTCGGGCATAGTCTTTCTCCTGAGTGATTTTGGCGGCTGTCCCTACGGAAACAAAAGACCCTCGCCATTGTGAGGCAAGGGTGCAGGATCCGGCCCACCGGACATCCTTCGACAAGCTCAGGATAGAGATTCCTGGCTCAAGACGAGAAGCCGGGTATGCATCCGGGACGCCCTACTTTGCCAGCCTCACGGGACTGCCTTAAAAGTCTGACTGTCCGGCTGCCGCGCAGCCGATGAAAAATTTTGTTTCGACTATTCTATCAGACAGTGGCCTGATTAAGAAAGTGGTTCAGCGGGCTGTCAGGGCCTTTTCAGAGTTCCTTCTTGTCGTCCTGAGCAAAGCGAAGGGCTCTTGTGCCTGGGATAGGATTCTTCGCTGCGCTCAGAATGACAGAAGCCACTACACAGACTTTGCAAAGGCCCTGGCAGGCTGTCTCCGCGACTTTTGATCTTCCTCTAGCTATGCCGCCACGTGCTTGCGGCGGTTGTTGAGGTAGTCCACCAGCACGAACTCGCTGAGGTTGGCGGCGCTGCTGTAGAAGGCACGACCCCGGTTGATGCGGGTCATGCGGTCTACGAAGTTGACCAACTGGTAGTTGTTCTCCAGCATGAAGGTGTTTATAAGGATGTCTTCCTGGGTGCAGCGGCGGACCTCGCGCAGCGTTTCCATCTCGGTGCGATAGCTGGGCGGGTAGCTGAAGTAGGACCGGTCGCCTTCCAGGTGCGCGGTAGGCTCGCCGTCGGTGATGACCAGAATCTGCCGGGTGCCTCCCTTTTCCCTGGAAAGCAGCTTGCGGGAGAGCATCAGGGCGTGATGCAGGTTGGTGCCAGACACCCAGGCGTTCCAACTGCACGATGCCAGCTCCTCCTCCTTGATTTCGCGGGCGTAGTCGGAGAAGCCCACGACATGGAGGGTGTCGCGGGGGAACTGCGAGCGTATCAGGGCCATGAGCGCCACGGTCACTTTCTTCGCTGCCTGCCAGTTGTTGAAGAGGCCCATGGAGCGGCTCTGGTCCAGCAGCAGGATGGTGGCCGCCTTGGTCATGTGTTCGGTGCGGTGAACCTCGAAGTCCTGCGGGCTGATGCGCACCGGAACTTGCGGGCCGCCCCGCAGCACGGCGTTCTTGACCGTGGTCTGCAAGTCCACCTGGAAGGGGTCGCCGAACTCATAGGTCTTGGTCTCGCCCAGCAGGTCGCCGTTGGCCCCGCGCGTGTCCATCCGGTGACCGCCGATGCGGTCCTTCTTGAGGTGCGCGAAGACTTCCTTGAGGGCCTTCTGTCCGATGCGCCGGATGCCCCGGGCCGTCAGCTCGGTCTTGTCACCGCCGGTGATATATCCCGCCTCTTCCAGCAGCTTGCGGAGGTTGTCCAGTTCGTCCCAGACACGGCGGGCGTCCTCGCCCAGCAGTTCGGCCAGCTTCTCCGGGTCAATCTCGCTGAGGTCGCCGGTGCGGATGGCTTCCTGGAGCGCGGCCTCGAGCTGGTCGAGCTGCTGGAGGTCGCGCATCATCTGCATCGCCTGTTCCATGGTCAGGCTGTCATCGCCGAGGAAGGGATACTGGCGCCGCCTATCCTCCATGGGCATCAGTTGCTCCATGAGGTTGGCGAACTGGGCCATTTCCCGCTGCGTCTCCGGGTCGAGAGCCTGGGCCAGAGCGTCCTCCATCTCACGCCTGGCTTCCGGCGACATACTCTCCAGCATTGACTGCATCTGAGCCAACTGCTGTTGCAGCATCTCCATCAGCTCGTCGAAGCTCTGCGGAGGACTGGGGCCGAACATCGGACCCCACTTGTCCATGAAGCCGTCGAAGTCCGGCTCACGGCCTTGCAGCTTGTCGCGCATCATCTGGTTGAGATCGCGCATCATCTCGCGGGTGGCTTCCATGTCCTCGGGGGACATATTCTGAATCTGTTGCTGCATCTGCTGGGAAATGTTCTGGGCCATCTGGCTCTTGAGCATATCCAGTAGTTCCTGGAACTTCCGCTGCGCTTCAGGGTCAATGAAGTCGTACTCCATCAACTCCTTTAGCTGGCTGCCGACGCCCTCAGGCAGGTTGTCCAGCTTGTCCAGGTTGCGGTTGGCCCGCTGCTCCAGAAGGTTATAGAGGGCTTCCTGCTGTCCGCGCTCGTCTTCGGGGGCTTCATCAACCTGCTGCTGGGCGTCGTCCAAGCGGCTTTGGATGCCGCGCCGCTCAGTGTCTATTATGTCATCCAGACGCTCCTTGAGGTCGTCCAGCACCGAGTCCATGTTGTGCTGCTGCATCTGCTGGCGGCGGCGGTCCTTGAGCTGCTCCATAAGCTGGCGCAGGCCGGGCATCTGCTCGCCGTCGCGGTTCTGCATCCCCTGGCGCAGCAGGTCTCGGAGGGCCTGCATGATGTCGCCGTTGTTGAGGATGTCGTCCGACAGCATATCCATCAACTGGTCGGCGTCGAGGTCAAAGATGTTCTGGGTTCCGTCCCACCTGGAGTAGCGGTACGTGCGAAAGAGCATGACATCCCCCACGAGGCGACATAGGGCCGTTACGGGCGATGATACGCGCCCGCGCCGGATGTAGCAACCGGGAACGCCCTCACCCTAACCCTCTCCCTGAGGGAGAGGGGAGATTAAATCACCTTCGCGCCCAGCACTCGCTGGCAGTGGGACAGCGCCCAGCGGTGAGCTTCCGGGTCCGGGCCGGAAACGCAGTCGGAATAGACTTCCACGGCGTAGTCGCGGTTGCGGGCGTCGGAAACGGTGTGCATCACGCAGACGTTGGTGGCGACGCCGCAGACCAGCAGCTTCTCCGGGGCCAGCAGGGCCAGCCGGTCGGCCAAATCGGTGTTGAAGAAGCCGCTGTACCGCTTCTTGGGGATGAGGTTGGCAGCGGTGACGTAATCGGCCAGTTCCGGGATCACATCTGTCTCCTCGGTGCCTATGACGCAGTGGACCGGGAAGACCTGGAACTCCAGATCGTCCGGGTCGTGGTTGTCGGCCAGGAACAGGATTTCCGACCCGGCCGCTTTTTCCTGCTCGACGAGTTGCAGGGAGTGAGGAATTATGCGACGGGAATCGGCGTGGTAGAGGTTGTGGCCCGGTTCGAGGAACCCTTTGAGCATATCCACCACAAGAACGACGTTACTCATTGCGGCCTCCTGCCTCTATCAGGGAATGTTGAGCAAGTATGGCGCACCTCCAAATCGAGGGCAAGGCTGCCATGCGTTTTCGCTTCCCTCAGTTCGAGTCAAACGGCTCCCCGTCCACCAGCACCTGCTTGATGATGGCGTTGCCGTCGGCGTCGAGGTTGACCACCACCTTCACGTCCTGCGCGTTTTCGATGATGTGGCCGGTGCCCTCGGGGATGAAGTAGGTGCCGATGCCAAAGTCAGCGTGGCCCATTCGGTCCACCCGGCCCTTGATGAACACTTCACCTTCAACATGGCGCAGCCGACCGGCATATCGCGCCCCTCTCCAGACGCCTGCGTCTGCCTTCAACACTACGTAAACCGTTTCGCCCACCGGGTCATCCTGCATGAACGGCGGCAAATCGGCGATTTCGTAGTCCAGGATGGCGTAGTCGCCTTGCAGCAGCGAGCGCGGGTCCACCGGGACCGTTTGCAGCACGACCTCGGTGCCGGTGCTCAAGGCGGTTTCCTTGACTGCGATGAACCCAATCAAAAAGACCAACTGCCCGGCGACCACTATCCAGAAGGCGATACTGGCCCACGTCTTCATTCCGCACTCTCCCCGGGGCGCATGGCGGCCAGCATCCTGCGGCGGCCCCGCTCCAGCAGGAAGCCCCCGGCCAGCAGTATCACGCCGGCGCCCACGATCACCAGCGAGCGATCGAACAGCGTCGTGGAATACTCGAAGTACCGGGAGATTACGAACAGGGCAATCAGCGCCAGGGCTAGGTTGATCCGGCCCTCACGGCCTTGCAGGTAGCCCGATACCATCAGACCCAGGGCCGTAACGGCGAACAGCGCGTTCAGCACGATGGGGTAGAGCGGCTCCCAGCCGACGGGAACCCTGACCAGCACATGGGACGCCGTCAGCAGCAGCACGACGGTTGCAATCTCGAAAGGCTCGACAACCGAGGTGGCCCCGCGCCGGACGCGCCACCATTCCAGACCGGCCATCGTTACGACGGCAATGACCGACGCGGCGTAAGTCAGGCTCCAGTAGCGGTAGTCCACGCCGTCAATGCGGCCCGCCTCATCAATCAGGTCGTGGAAGGTGAGCAGGTACAAGGCCCCGAAGCCGACAACCAGACCGATGGCGCGGAACAGGCCGCCTATGGGTTCCCACCCATCGAACAGGCTCTTGGCCTTCCCTATGGCATAGATGAGCGCTGCCAAGGCAAGGTACATGACCGAAGCCAGTATCACGGCATCGGCGTCGTACACGTCTCTCAACCAGTGCGGCAGCCTGAACCCGGCGGCCACGAGGAAGAGGACTATGGACAGGAACATCACTGGCTTGGAGCGAGTGACGTAGGCCAGGGGCAGCACACCCAGGAACCAGAAGGCGGTAAGGTTCGGGTGGTCCACCGGGACGTGATATATCTGGCCGATGAGATGCACCCCGGCGCCGTAGATGATGCAGCCCAACAGAACCAGCGCAATCCCTACGGCGGTGTAGCCCAGCCGCTGCCACAGGAAGAATCCCGCGCCGTAGGACAGCACGACGCCCGCGATCAGCGCGCCCAGCTTGACGCTGCGCGCGATTTCATCCCAGTTGGCGGCGAAGAAGGTGATGATGCCCAGCCCAACCAGCACGGCTCCCAGGATGGACAGGCCAACAACCAACCCCTGACTCCTGCGGGCCGCTTCGTAGCCGACGGAATCCGCAGGGTAGCGGGCAAGTATAGCCTGGCCCTGCTCGGCGGAAATCGTCCCGTCCTGCTGCCACTCCTCAACTTCCCTCCGCAGTTGAGAGACGAATCTCCGGTTGAAGTCTTCAAAGGGATTCAGCAACATATCCTCTTAACGCCAGACGATGCGATGCGCCTTTGCCCGCTCCCGAAGGCTCCCGTCTATGCTACGCAAAACCCTCGCCAAAGAGATTCCTTCAGCGAGGGCATTAAGAATCGGTACGGAACGCCACGTCAGTCGGCTGCGGCCGGCTCGGGCGTAGCGAAGCGGGCGTCGTCGGCCAGCATTTCGGACAAGCCGACAGCCTCGAAGCAGTCTTGCAGGCTGCTCATGTTTTCCACCAGGTGGGCCGTGGTGCCTTGCTGCTTGAGGGTCGCCAAGGTTTGCTGGACGGCCTGCATGGCGGTCAGCAGGGCGCTGGCCGGGAAGATGACAATCTTGAACCCGAAGCGTTCCAGTTCCTGTGCCGACAGCAGCGGCGACTTGCCAGTTTCCACGTAGTTGTACAGCAGCGGAACGCTCAGTTCACGCCCAGCGCGTTCCACCTCTTCGGGGGTTCGCAGCGCTTCGACGAACAGCACGTCGGCCCCGGCCTTTATGTATTCCTCGCAACGGCGCATCGAATCATCCCAGCCGGTCACCGCCAGGGCGTCGGTGCGGACGATGATGGTGAAGTCGTCGTCAGTGCGGGCGTCCACCGCCGCGTTGATTTTCTGCACCATGTCCTCTACGGGTATGACCCGCTTATCGTCCAGGTGGCCGCAGCGCTTAGGGAAGTCCTGGTCCTCCAGATGCAGGGCCGCCACGCCGCTGCGCTCGTACTGGCGGACGGTGCGTCGCACGTTCAGCACGCCGCCATAGCCGGTGTCGGCATCGGCGATGACCGGTATGTCCACGACGGACGAGATCTGCGCCGCGTTGTCCAGCATCTCGGTCATCGTGGCGAGGGCCAGGTCAGGGTAGCCCAGCCGGGCTACGGAGGTTCCTGCGCCCGTCATGTACACGGCAGGGAATCCGGCGGTCTCTATCAGCTTGGCGGTAAGGCAGTCGTAGGCCCCGGGGGCCATGATGATGCCGGGCTGCTCCAAAAGGTGGCGGAACTTGGTGGTAGCGCGCATTTCGTCCTCCAAGAAAAACCGTGGTCGTGAACTTGTCGTACCCTGAAATTTCACCCTCACCCTCACCCTAACCCTCTCCCTGAGGGAGAGGGGATACATGGGGGAAATTATGCAATCAGGCCGCCGTCTATGGTCAGAACCTGGCCCGTCAGGTAGCCGGCGCCTTTGCTGCTCAAAAACAGGATGGTTTCCGCAACGTCCTCGGAGGTTCCGAAGCGGCCCATGGGAATGCGCTCCAGAATCTGGTTGCGCTGCTCCTCCGTCAAATCTTCCACCATTCCGGTGGCGATGTAGCCGGGGGCGACGGCGTTGACGGTCACGTTGCGGGAGGCCACCTCGCGGGCCACGGCCTTGGTGAAACCGATCAGCCCGGCCTTGGCGGCGGCGTAGTTGGCCTGTCCGGGATTGCCCGTCAATCCGACCACCGAGGACATATTGATGACTCGACCGTAGTGTTGCCGGACAAAATGGGGCATCACATACTTGGTGCAGAGAAACGCGCCCCGGAGATTCACCTGGAGCACTTCGTCGAAATCCGCAGGCGTCATGCGGAGAAGCAGGCGGTCGCGGTGAATCCCGGCGTTGTTTATCAGGATATCAACGCGCCCGAATCGTTCAATTACCGCTTTGATAGTCTCCTGGGCGCTGACCTCGTCGGAGACGTCTCCCGCAATCAGCATGGCATCGCCTCCGCCGGTGGTGATGGAGTCCATCACTTCGGTGGCAGCGGTGACGCTGGCGTTGTAGTTCAGGGCCACCTTGGCCCCCGCTTCGGCAAACCGGCGGGCGATAACCGCGCCTATGCCGCGCGAAGAGCCCGTAACCAGGGCCACCTGCCCCTCGAGGCTTATACCGGGGCTAGTTTGCTGCATCGGCGGCCTTCCCCACTCCTGAGCCCGCCCCGGAGTTGTTGATGACGGCCAGTTCCTGCCTCATTATGTCCAGGAGCCCCACGTTGACGTAGCGAACGGCGGTCCGCACAGCGCCTTCGACTCCGTTGGCACGACAGGAACCATGTCCCAGAATGACCGGGGCATTCACGCCGAAGAGAGGGCCGCCGCCCACAGTACGGGGCCGGTTGGTCGTTTCCCACAGATCGTCCGCCAGTTGTTCCACAATCGCGGAATCAACAGCGCCTTCCAGCTTTTCCTGCACAAAGGCGCTCAGCGCGCCGCCCATACCCTCGGTGAATTTGACCAGAATGTTGCCGACGAAACCGTCGCAGATAATGACATCAGCCTTGCCGGTGAAGAAGTCGAAACCCTCCACATTTCCAACGAAGTTAAGGTGGCTATCCTGGAACAACTGGTAGCTTTCCTGCACCTGCCGGTTTCCTTTAGCCGACTCCGCGCCAACGCTGAGCAGGCCGATGCGCGGGTTTTCGATGCCCATATAGGTGTGGGCGAAGGCAGCGCCCAGCACGGCGAAGCTGAGCAGCAGGCCGGGACGGCAATCGAGATTGCTGCCGATGTCCACCAGCACGGTGTTGGGAGCGAGGCCGAGGAACGGACCCCCCAGGCAGGGGCGTTCCAGGCCCTCCATCAGTCCCAACGACAGCACCGCGCTGGCCATTGATGCTCCTGTTGATCCCATGGACACCATCACGTCGGCCTGTCCTTGCTTGACCAACTGCGTCGCCACCATTACCGACGATTTGGGTTTCTGGCGCAACGCTTGGAGAGGGTGTTCATCGTCCAGAATTTTACCCTCCGAAGGTATGACAGTGACTGGCAGCCCGGCGATGTTGTACTTGGACAGTTCTTCTTGCACCAACCCAGGATCGCCTACCAGAAGCAGCTCGGCGTTGACCGAACGCAGGACCTGAAGCGCTCCTTTCACTGTTTCCACCGGGGCGAAGTCGCCGCCCATGGCGTCAATGGCGACACGCACGGGAGGGCCGTCTTCAGTTCCATTGCGTTGCATTACGCACCTCTTGGCCACGGTCCCCTCCGGCGGGGCCGTCATTGATTCTTTCTAACCGACGCGGTGCCGGTAATCAGGTCTTCCCCGGTGGACGGGTTTACCACGCCTACATTGAAACTGAGAGTCTCATGACTGGACTTTGCGACGCGCCCCCAGGTCTGAACAGTGTCGCCAACGTAAGCCGCACCCTTGAATCGCACTCTCAACGAGCCTGCCGTGAGCCACTGTTTTCCCAGGTGGGCGGCCATCATCTCAGAGATGAAGGCAAGGGTGAGCATACCGTGGGCGATGATGCCGCCGAACTGCGTACCGGCGGCGAAGTCACTGTCGAGATGCAGGGGATTGTCGTCACCGGAGGCGGCGGCGTAGGCCGCTAGGCAGTCTTGAGTAATTGTTCGGGAAACCTCTGGCAGGTCACTCGCGGACCCGGCAGCTTCTGACGCTCGCTGCCGAATCTCCCTTTCGATTGGCGGACTACCACCCTCGGCTACCAATACGGTGCTCTTGCCTGTCAGGGAAGGCGCGCCGGGCGCCGCCTCCAGGGCGCAGGATGCGGTGATGAATCGCAACCCGGCGCGTTGGCGAGGACGCTCAATGGAGACTACGGCCCGCAATTCCTGCCCCATGACGAGAGGGGATAAGGTATCAACTTCCTGAAGGCTGTGTATGGCTCCCGGAGGCAAGTCGAGTGTCTTCAACAGCAGTCCCAAAGACGAAGCCGTCCCGTATAGCGGAGGCGCAAACCCGGTCTGGCGGTAGATCGGCAGTTCGTCGCCCACTGCTAGCAGGTAGTCCTCCACAGCCTCGGCATACACGCTGACCCGGCCCATTTCCAACGATTGCGACGAAGCGCCGCCGGTCTCAGTCGTCATTAGGTGAAGCCCCCCACGCTTGTCAGACGCCATGCCCGCCGGAGAAACCCCGGCTCAGCTACGAAAGACCCGCGCCAATGCGTTTCGCGCATCAACGCGGGTAAGTATACATACGGGCAATGTCGGCGGGCAACAAAATGTAAAGTCAGCTATGACGATTTAAGGCGCCTTCCAGCTCAGGCCGCCTGGCCCCGGAATCCAAAGGCTTCGGCGGCCAACTCCACGATATGCTCTCCTATGGCAAGAGACGAAGTGGCGCCTGGAGAAGGGGCATTCAGCACATGAACCGCTTCCCGGCCCCGGATGATGTTGAAGTCGTCCAGCAGCGCGCCGTTGCTGGCAACAGCCTGGGCGCGGACCCCCGAACCGCCGGGTGCGAGGTCCTCATCGCGTATCTCTGGCAGCAGGCGTTGCAGGTCTCGCAGGAAGATGCCTTTGCTATATGAGCGCCGCACCTCGCTAAGCCCTGTCTTCCAGTGCTTGGCGGTCATTTTCCAGAAGCCGGAATACGTCAATGTACCCAGGGTCTCGCCGACGTCTATATCGCTCTTGCGATAGCCCTCCCGGCTGAACGCCAGCACCGCGTTGGGGCCGGCTTCGACGTAGCCGTGGATGTTGCGGGTGTAGTGTACGCCGAGGAATGGGAATCGCGGGTCCGGGACCGGATATATCAGCCCGGAAACGAGGTGGTGACTCTCAGGGCGGATGGTGTAGTACTCGCCGCGAAAGGGGACGATGCGAACATCCACCCGCTCTTCCAGCATGGCCGCGACGCGGTCGGCGTAAAGGCCGGCACAGTTGATTACATGGCTGGTCTGAAAGGTACCCTTGGCCGTTTGGACCGCCAGCGAGCCTCCGTCCTTCGTTATGCTGTGCACAGGAGCCTCGGTGAACACGTCGCCGCCGGCGTGGGCGAACTTGTTGGCGTAGGTCTGGGCTACCTTGACGTAGTCCGCAATACCGGTGGCGGGCGACCAGAGCGCCCGGATCCCCGCTGCGTGCGGCTCTATTTCCCGCAGCCGTTCCGGGCCGATCATTTCCAGCCCCTCGACGCCGTTGGCCACTCCCCGCTCGTAGAGGTTGTCGAGGCGGACCAGTTCCGATTCGTCGGTGGCTACGATCACCTTCCCGCATTGTTCGTATTCGATTTCGTTCTCGTCGCAGAAATCAATGAGCTTCTGTACCCCGGCCACGCAGAAATTGGCTTTGTGGGAGCCGGGCCGATAGTAGATGCCGGAATGGATGACGCCGCTGTTATGGCCGGTCTGGTGCGTCGCCAATTCCCGCTCTTTTTCCAACACCGCAACTTTGAGCCTGGGGAACTGCTGATTCAGGTGCATGGCGGTGGACAGCCCGATGATGCCACCCCCGACGATGGCGACGTCGTATTGTTGTTGTTCCATAGCAGCGCTCCCCGCCGTCGAAAGGAATGGCCGAAGCCCGCCGACGGACGAGTAAAGGTTAGTCCGCCAAAAGTCGCGGGTCAAGGAATGGGCCAGATTGGGCCATGCTATACTTTACCGGCGCGGCGGATTCCGGCGCTGCACCTGTTTTTGCCTTTGGAGGGGCCATGCACTTCGGCATCTTTATGGAATTTGGAAGCCGTCCGGCGTTGTCGGAGGCAGAGTCTTTTCGGGAAGGATTCCGGTTGGTGGACGCCGCCGAGGAAATGGGTTTGGATGGCGTCTGGCTGGCGGAGCTTCACTTCAACCCCGTGCGCTCGGTGCTGTCGTCGCCCGTCGTGGTCGCCAGCTCCATAGCCACGCGCACCCAGCGCCTGCGTATTGGGATGGCCGTTCATGTGCTGCCTCTGAACAACCCGCTGCGCATCGCCGAGGAAGTGGCGACGGTGGACCAGATCAGCGAGGGCCGTTTTGAGTTCGGCGTAGGCCGCAGCGGGTTCGCACGCTCCTATGACCTGTACGGCATTCCGTATGTGGAAAGCCGAGAGCGTTTTCGTGAAGCATTGGACATCATCCTCGAAGCCTGGAAGGGCGAACCCTTCTCACACGACGGCGACTTTTACACCTTTGAGGGCGCCGTAGTCTCGCCGCGTCCCTACCAGCAACCCCATCCGCCGCTGCGGATTGCCGCCACTACGGCCGAAACGTTTCCCCGGCTGGGCCGCGAAGGTCACCCCATTTTCGTCGGCCTCCGGGGCATGGACATCCCGGAGCTTCGCGGCCACCTGAAGGAATACCGCAAGGCTTGGCGCGACGCCGGGCACGACGGGAATGGTGACGTGTCGCTCCGCATCCCGGTCTACGCCGCAGACAACGAAGAGGCCGCCCTGGAAGAACCGCAGGACAGCATCAACGCCTACTTCAACCGCATGGGGTCCCTGCTGCGGGACGCGGCCACCAACCGGGCGGTAGCCGATGCCGGTCTGCGACAGGGACGCGCCGACCGCCTGGCGACCATGTCCTACGAGGAAATGCTGCAAACGAAAGTAGCCTTCGGCACCGGCGAGAGCCTGACGGACCGCTTTACCGAACTGAAGGAAGAGCTGGGGCTGGACAGCGTCGTAGCCGAATTAAACGCTGGCGGCCTGATTCCCGAGGAAGCTGTCACCCGCAGCCTGCGAATCATGACGCAGCAGGTAATGCCTGCCTTCAAATAGAACTGGAAATGTCCCCTCCCCCTTGACGGGGGAGGGTTAGGGTGGGGGTGAAATCCACGAGCCCTCCATTTTCGGAGATGAGGACAAGAGAATGAAAGTAGCAGTCCTTGACGACTACCAAGGCGTCGCGGAAAGCCTGGCCGACTGGTCACAGTTGCCGCCGGGAACCGAAGTCTCCTTCTTCAGCGATCACCTGACCAGCGAAGACGCCCTCGCGGAACGCTTGGCCGGTTTCGACGTGGTGATGGGGATGCGGGAACGCACGCCATTTCCCCGCTCTCTGCTGGAGCGGTTGCCCAACCTGCGCTTGCTGGTTACCACCGGGCGGCGCAATGCCTCCTTTGACATTGAGGCCGCCTCCGGCCTGGGCATCGCGGTCTGCGGTACCAACGGGGCCGGCGAAGGCCCCACTGAACTGACCTGGGGCCTGATTCTGGGAATCGTGCGGCATATTCCGCTGGAAGACCGCCTCTCCCGCGAAGGCAAGTGGGGGACTACCGTGGGCATCGGGTTGAAGGGCAAGACCATCGGCCTGCTGGGGCTGGGTCATATCGGCTCGCTGGTGGCCCGGGTTGCCAACGCCTTCGAAATGAACATCATCGCCTGGAGCCAGAACCTCACCGCCGAGCGCGCCCGTGAGTGCGGCGCAACGCTGGTGGACAAAGACACTCTGTTCCGCGACTCAGACATCCTGTCCGTCCATGTGGTGCTGAGCCAGCGCACACGAGGACTGGTGGGCGCGCAGGAACTCGGCCTGATGAAGCCGACGGCCTACCTGGTCAACATCTCCCGAGGCCCCATCGTGGACGAGGACGCCCTGGTTGACGCCCTGCAACGCCGGGTCATCGCCGGGGCCGCGCTGGACACCTTCGACGTAGAGCCGCTGCCCGAAGGCCACCCCCTTCTGCAACTGGACAACACCCTGATCTGCCCGCACCTGGGCTACGTCACCGACGACTCCTACCGCGCCATGTACGCCGGCGTCATAGAGGACATCCGCGCCTTCGCCAGCGGCGAGCCAGTGAGGGTGATCAACGAAGAAGTGCTCGCCGCGCCGCAGTTCCGGGGCTATCAATAGCCCGCGCCGTATCAGTACTAATGCGAAGCTAGGAGGTGTGAAATGAGTCTTGACCAAGAGATTGAAGCGCGACGCGCTGAGATTCACAGCGATGGGTATTCCATGTCAATTGGAGAGCTGATCAGCCTATACCGAGAGAATGAGTTGGACATTCATCCTGAATTCCAACGATTCTTCAGGTGGAGCGACGAGCAAAAGTCTCGACTGATAGAGTCAATTCTTCTGGGTATCCCACTGCCTTCGATATTTGTCTCACAAAGGATGGACGGAGTTTGGGACGTTATCGACGGTCTTCAGAGGCTATCAACCATTTTCCAGCTTGTTGGAGATCTTAAGGATGAAGACGGAAGCACTTTGCCTCCGCTCACCCTTAGAGAAACTAAGTACCTACCGTCTTTGGGTGGTAAGCGATGGGAAGACGAGGAGAATCCATTAAATTCTATTGGGAATGCCAATAGACTTATCATAAGGCGATCCAAGATAGACGTGAAGATAATTCTGCGAGAGAGCAGTGAGTCCAGCAAGTACGAGCTTTTCCAGAGGCTCAATACCGGGGGATCTCAGTTATCAGAGCAAGAGTTGAGGAACGTCATACTTATCATGGTTAACCCTGAAGCCTATCATTGGATCGCGGAGTTGGCACGGGATGCCAACTTTCAGTCCTGCATTGCCCTTTCGGACAGGATGCTGGGGGAGCAATTCGACTTGGAATTGGTAACGCGCTATTTGGTTTTCAGAAACATACCTGAGAGTGACCTGAACTCTATTGGGGACATAGGTGAGTTTCTGACGGACCGTATTACGGACATCGCCCAATCGGAGAATTTTCAACAGTTGATGCGAGTTGAAAAGTGCGCCTTCGAAGCTACTTTTGCCTTGCTGGCTGAGTCCCTTGAAGACCGTAGCTTTAGGAGATATGACGCAGTAAAGGAGAGATTTCTAGGCGGATTCTCAATTTCTGCCTACGAGCCAATAGCCTTTGGCTTGGGCTTCAATGTCGAGTCTCATCTGAAGGACAAGAACCTGTCCTCTGTGGAAGAGGCGGTTAGAAACCTGTGGAGCAATCCCGATTTCCTTTCTCGTAGCGGAAGCGGAGTAAGGGCGTCCAGTAGATTGCGTTCAAACGTATCCTTAGGAAGGCAGCTATTTGCCACATGATAATTCGCACGCTGGAGCAACTCTCCGAAACGCTGGACAGCGATCTTGCTTGGAGAAAAAAGGAGTTAGCAAATCTAGGCACCCTTCTTCCAGGAAGGAGGGCACACGGAACAATGCTGCTGCGCGCGGGAGTTTGTCTCCTGTATGCTCACTGGGAAGGATTTGTAAGAACCGCATCGATTGGTTACGTTTCTTATGTTGCGCACAGTGGACTTCGGTATCGAGACTTGTCCCATAATTTCTTGGCTATGGCCTTGAGGCAGAATATCATGGAAGCTGGACGCTCCAATCTTCCGACTCTCCACATTGGACTTACCACCAAGCTAATGTCCGAACTCTCAGAGAGAGCCCGAATCAACTGGGAAAATTCAATAAATACTCGCTCAAACCTTAACTCGGAAGCCCTAAAGGAGATACTGGCTCAGCTGGGAATTGAAGCATCACCATATTTGCTAAAAGGCGCGCTCCTGGATCAGAGGCTGTTAGCCAGTAGAAATCAAATCGCCCATGGCGGCCAATCGGAAATAGATCTTGGCGACTACCGGGAGTTGCAGGACGAAGTAATTCTACTTGCTGATACGTTTAACAATGACGTACAGAACGCGGCAGCAACTCGTATGTTCCGCAAATAGGCAAACCTCAAATATGACTAACTAGAGGTAACAGACAAATGAAAGCAGTACGCATCAACGAATTCGGCGGCCTTGACGTTCTCAAGTGGGAGGACGCTCCCGACCCGGAGCCACGTCCCCATCAAGTGCTAATCAAGGTAGACTCCGCCGGTGTGAACTATGCTGACCTGATGCGCCGTGGCGGCAACTACCCCGGCCCCGACCTGCCGTCGTCCATGGGGCTGGAAGCGGCTGGCACCGTGGTTGAAGTCGGATCCGAGGTGACCGGGGTATCAGTGGGCCAGCGGGTGATGGCTATGGGGCCAGGCGGTCAGGCGGAGATGGTCGCGGTCAACGGTAACTTCGTCTTTCCCTATCCCGAAACCGTTGACCCGGTACATGCCGGCGGAATGCCCATCGTGTTTCTGACGGCTTACCATCTGCTCAAGACCCGCGGGCAACTGGAGCCGGGCCACACCGTGCTGATCCAGGCCGGTGCCTCAGGCGTGGGGACGGTGGCTATTCAGCTCGCGAAAGCGTGGGGCGCAAGAGTCATCGTCACCGCTTCCACGCAAGACAAGCTGGACCTCTGCCGCTCGCTGGGAGCGGACGAGGGCATTAACTACACCCAGCAGGACTTCGAGGAAGTCATCAACGAGCAGACCGGCGGCAACGGCGTGGAATTGATACTCGAATGCGTGGGCGGCCCGGTACTGGAAAAGAGCCTGCGGTGCGTGGCGTCATATGGCCGGATGCTCACCTACGGCAATGCTTCCGGCACCCCGGCCAACCTGCCCGCCGGGGAAATCTTCGCGGCCAACCGGACCGTCATCGGCTTCAGCATTGGGCGGTCTCCCGCCGGACGCCTGGACCACCAAGCCGCCATGTCAGAGATATTCCCCCTCATGGCTGATGGCAAGGCCCGGCTGGTCGTTGACCAGATACTCCCGATGTCCGACGTCGCCAAGGCCCACGAGCATCTGGCGGGCCGTGGCACCCGGGGGAAAGTTATTCTGCGCCCGTAAAGGGAGGTAACTTATGTCGCGCGCCCGTGAGCTGTTCCGAGAGGTGCTGGCCCGGCCTACCTGCACGCTGGCCGCTAATATATTCGACCCGCTGTCGGCCCGCATTGCCCATATGCTCGGCTACGAAGTCTGCGTGCTCTCCGGCTCCGTTGGCAAGGTGGCCAACCTGGGAGTGCCGGACATCGTGCTGTCCAATATGTCCGACGTAGTGGACCACTGCCGCCGCATCACCCGCATCGCGGACGTCTCTCTGATGGTGGACGCCGAGGATGGCTTCGGTAACGCCGTGAACGTCGTCCGCACGGTGCGGGAGATGGAAGCGGCGGGTGTCGCAGGTATTGAAATCGAGGACAATTTCGTGCCGAGGCGGTTCAACGTGGCCGACCCCGGCTTGGTGTCCACGGCGGAGCAGGTGGGCAAGCTGGAGGCGGCGGTGGCTGCCCGCACCGACCCGACAACCGTCATCGTTGCCCGCTCGGCAGCCTTTGGGCTGTGCCCGCAAGACGAGGCCCTTGACCGCCTCCGCGCTTACTCGCAGACGGGAGCCGAAGCGGTGATGCTGACCGGCGTCTCCAGCCGTGAACAAATTGAGGCGGCTCATCAGGCTACACCGCTGCCCCTGTGCATCCTGAACCCGCCAGCCGACGCCCGCAACGACCAGGCATTCCTCGACGCCAATATGCGAATCCTGATGCTGGGCAACCCGACTTATGCGATAGCTGTAAAGGCCATCCACGACAGTCTCAGCCACCTGAATGAAGGCGGTGCGCTGGAGGACCTGGTCGAACGCCAGGCGTCGCCCGCCCTGCTGCGCCAAGTCAACCGCACCGACGAGTTCCTCGCGTTGCAGGATCGGTACTTGAGGGAGTGAGTAATGGTCGAGTCAATTGACGACCGGCTGAATCTGGCGAGGGAGCTGTTGCAGGTAGCCCGGGACGAGTTCGCTAAGGCCGAGGAGGCCAAGGGTAGAGCCGCGGTGATTGGCCTGCGCAACGCCTGCGGCAAGGGCTGGCTGGCGGCGCTGGAAGCCACCAACTGGTACTTTCTGATGCAGGGCGTGAGTGAATCGCAACTCCCGGAGAATGACCGTGGCAGGAAGTACTTCGCGGCTCAGTATATGGATCGAAGCATGAGAAGAGCCTACCTCGAAATGCGGGAAACATTTCACATTGATGGTTACTACGACGCATCCGTGGATTTCGATGATATGCCCCGTCATTTCAGCGAGCTGGAAGAATACATCGACGCCATGGAAGAGTCGGGCCGCAACGGATCGGGTTAATTACGCCATCCTGTTCCTCCGGCTACCCCCGCAGGAACGTAAGCACGTGCGATGTGTATTCCTCTGGCTTCTCGAACGGGACCCAGTGGCCGCAGTTGTTCAGCAGCACGAGTCGTGAGTCTTCCAGGTTGTTCAGGGCCGCGATTCCAATCTCAAACACGCACATCCGGTCGTAGCGCCCCCAGATTATCAAGCTGGGGGCGTTGATGTTGGGCAGGTCCACGCCGTGGTCGTAGGGTACGCTGAATGATTCGGCATCGGCTTTGATGTGGTCCGGGTTGCCGGTGTAGTTGTCGTAGATGTAGTCCACCACTTCGTCGGTAACCAGCGCATTATCGTCTATATGCGTCCGCAGATAACGCCGCACGTTCTCGCGGGTGGGATTGTCGCGCACCTCGCGGGTTATCAGGCTGCCCTCCGATGGCCGGTTGCCCATCAGGTACAGGTCGCCGCCGGTGCGGATGTGGCAGGCACCGAACACCAGCTTGTTGACCCGGTGGGGGTCGTGCGCGGCGAGCACCATCGCCGACTGGCCGCCCTGTGAGTTGCCTACTAAGTGCGCTTTCTCGATGCCCAGTGCGTCCATTAGCCCCACGGCTGTCCGAGCCTGAAGGTTATGCAGCGGCTCGTTGTACACCACTGGGCCGGTGCGCCCGAAGTTGGGCAGGTCCATCACAATGCATCGGTAATGCTGGGCAAAGGCTGGCAGCACCTTGTGGAAAGTAATCCAGCCGGTGGTGCCTGGGCCGTAGGAATGCAGCATGACCACCGGGTCGCCCTCGCCGACGTCGTGGTAGTGCACGGGCATATCGCCCACCATCATGGTGCGGCTGGTCGACTCTTCAGTGAAAGCGGCGGAGGTCATGTCTTCTTTACTCCTATTGCATTGTACGTTGGCGACAAGTGGTTTGAAGGCGTCAGGCCACAGGCGCTTCCTTGAAGTGAGGCATCACTTCGGTGGCGAACAGTTCGATGGAGCGCATCACCTTCCAGTGGGGCAGGCCCGCGAAACCGAAGTTGCCGAATACGTGGTTGATGCCCGCCGCCTGGGTTTCCTTCAACCGTTCCACCACCACCTCGGGCGTCCCGCGGAGCGGCGGCAGTCCGGCGTGGCCCACATCGTCGCGGCGGTCCCGGTCCCGCTGGCGGTTGGCCCAGTGCTCGTACCCCTTCGCGATGTTGCCGTCTTTGTCCATGGGCATCCCGATGGGCGCGCCGTTGCTGCCCGCGGAGCGGAGTACGCGCGACGAGAAGTCCTCCAGGCCGATGGGGTCGCGCTCCGCCTCTTCCATGGTAGGGGCCACGTAGATGGACTTGGACATCGGCGGGTCCAGGTGGGCGTGAGGATGCCCGTACTCGTCCATCTTCTCACGCCACAGCTTGATTACTTGGGGCGCTTGGCCAAGTATGTCGGTGGGGCCTCCGGCGATGACCTGAATCTGGCGGCTGGCGGCGAAGTCTATGCTCTCCGGGCTGGTGCTGACAGCCTGGAAGAGCGGCGGGTAGGGTTTCTGCACCGGCTTGGGCAGAACCCACAGGTCATCAACGCTGGTGTACTTGCCGTGGAAGGTAAGGCGTTCTTCTGTCCACGCCTTGATGATTACGTCAACAGCCTCATTGAAGCGCTCCCGGCTGGTGTCTATGTCTACTCCCAGGCCGTTGAATTCCTGTTGCTGGTAGCCCGCGCCGATGCCGAAATTGATGCGGCCGTTGCTGATCACGTCCAGCATCGCCACTTCTTCGGCAACCAGTATCGGGTTGTGCAGCGGCAGCACGATCACCGCCGTTCCGATGCGGATGTTCCGGGTGCGCCCGGCCACCGCGCCCAGGAAAGACCAGATGCCCGACAGCAGACCGTGCCGCGAGAAGCTGTGCTCACCCAGCCAGACTTCCTCAATTCCCATCTGGTCGGCGTAGACAATCTGCTCCAGCGCGTCATTGAGCGCCTGTTGCTGGGTAAAGTCCTCGTGATACGGCACGATGGTGAAAATTCCGAACTTCATACTGTCCCTCTACTTCGGGTCGCTTCGATTTGGCTTACTCTACTACACCGATAGACAGAATGCACAGGATGAATGATACTGTTGAAAAAGACCCTGTATTCCGCCTCTCCCGGGGGTGTCCCAATGGTTGCCGTAGGCCTCAATTACCAGATCATGGATATGCAGACCGGAAAGCTTGACCGGCGGATATTCGTTGACCCGGACATATACGCCGAGGAGCAGGAAAAGGTATTCGGGCGGGCCTGGCTGATGATAGGCCATGAGTCGCTGGTGCCAAAACCCAACGACTATTTCCACACCTATATGGGAGAGGAGCCGGTAATCCTGTGCCGCGACAGCAAGGGCAGCCTGCGAGCTTACCTGAATATGTGCCGCCACCGGGGCAACCGCATCGTCCGCACCGACCAGGGCAGCGCCCGCAATTTCGCCTGCGCCTATCACGGCTGGACCTTCTCCAACGAAGGCGAACTGGAATACCTGCCCGGCGAAGAGGAGGCCTACTACGGCGCCCTGAACCGCGACTCCCTGCGCCTGGTGGAAGCCAGGGTGGACACCTACGCGGGCATCGTGTTCGCCACCTGGGACCGGAGCGCCCCCAGCCTGGACGATTACCTGGGAGACGCCCGCTGGCTGCTGGACCTGAACTTCAACCGCCTGGACAGCGGCACCGAAGCCCTCGGCCCCATCAAGTGGATTGAGCCGGTCAACTGGAAGACCGCGGTGGACAACTGCTCTGACAACTATCACGTCCCCACCACGCACCTGTCCACCATCATCGTGCAGGGACGGCACCGCGGCATACCCAGGCTGACCCACGAGCAGCAGTTCCAGTCGGAGAGCAAGCACCTGTTCGTCAACGGCCACTCGCTGACCATGCGATTCTTGGAGCGGCCCGACCAGGCGAGGCAGACCCACGGCATCACAGCCGAGAACCGCGAAGCCTTTGAGGAATACTACCGGCAGACGCTGACCGAATCGGAGCGGCGGCTGGGAAGCCTGCGGGCCCGGCGGCTGCAACTGGGCAACCACAGCCTGTTCCCCAACGGCGTGCTGGGGCTGCGACTGGCCCATCCCCGCGGCCCGCTGCAAACCGAGTTCTGGCACTTCGTCGTTCTGGAAAAGGATATGCCGGAGGAGTTGAAGACCGCCCTGCGCCGGGGCAGCGCCAACTACAACGGCGTCAACGGCATCTTCGAGCAAGACGACATGGACAACTGGCGCGGCGTCACCAACTCGGCCCTTACAGCCATGGGCCGCAAGTACGCGCAAGACCTCTCAATGGGCCTGGGCCACGACCGGCGGCATCCCGACTATCCCGGCCTTGTCGCAGAACGATACACCTCGGAAAGCAACCAGCGTCTGTTCTACCGACGCTGGGAGCAGTTTATGAACGCCGAGAACTGGGAGGATATTCCCCTGGAACCGAAGGTCATGGAATACGAAGGCACCGCTACCCTGAGCGGCTAGGTGTGAACCATGGCGACTGAAACGCAGACATCAGCGGCATCACGGATGGAACTCTGGCACGAACTGATGCAGTTCTATATCCGCGAAGCGTGGATTCTCGACGAGCGCCGCTTCCGGGAGTGGCTGGACCTTTTTACTGAAGACTGCTTCTATTTCATGCCCCGCCGCCTGAACGTCCATCGTCACGAGACCGAGCGAGAGCTCACCCCCATAGGAGATCTGGCGATTTTCGAGGACGACAAGACCTATCTGCGGATGCGGGTAGACCGCCTGGAAACCGGCATGGCCTGGGGCGAAGACCCGCCATCGCGCACCCGGCACCTAGTGGGCAACCTCGTAGTTGATCCCCAACCCAACGGCGAGGTGGAGGCGAAGACCGCCTTCATCCTTTACCGCTCGCACCACGAGACCGAGGAAAACGTCTTCGCCGGTTACCGCGATGACCTGCTGTGTCCCGTTGACGGCGACTGGAAGATTGCCCGCCGTACCATAGTGCTCGACTCCAATGTGATACTGGCAAAGAACCTCAGCGTGTTTTTCTGAATTTTTAACCCTGGGAGAGTGGTGAAAAACATCGGGGCGGCCAATTGGCCGCCCCATACGATGCGGTAGCGGGGTTGTGGGCGGTAAAGAG
>VXOI01000251.1:29937-48593 GCA_009840175.1 Chloroflexota bacterium
TTTATACCTCAAAAACACCGTTTGTTTTTTTTTTTTATTTTAAACCGCGGGTTGTTGGAAAAAAAGCTGGGGGCCCCCACTGCCCCCCCCCCTTCCGTTGCGTTAGCGGGGTTGTGCGCTGTAAAGCGCTATTGGGCGTGCGGGCCTTCGGTGATGGGAACGTCCACGACTATGAAGCCGCGCTCATCCGAATCGTCCAAGTCAACGCGCAGGCCGACGAAGGTGCCAATCTTGTTGTTGAACACGTCAACTACGTCCTGGCCCTTGTCGGGGTAGCCCAGGCGTTGCAGCCAGTTGGGCAGCACGCTCTCGGCGCCAGCCCGCTTACTGAGAGCCTGGGCCTCGGGGCCGAACTCCACCAGCTCCAGACCGGCCTCGATGTTGCGGGTGATGCCCGTGACGTTGTGGATGGCGGTCAGGCGCAGGGCTTCCAGTTCCTGCTTGGCGCCCTCTTCCAGCAGAATCTGCTGTATGTCCGCAGGAATCTCGGCCCAAACATCGCCGTTGACCACGTTGGTGGTGGAGTTGAAGCTGTACAGGCGGCCGTTCATGTACGTGGTTACTTCGTACCAGCGCTGGCTGAGGCCGGGGTTGGCGCCGGTTACGCCAGCGTCCAGGATGCCGCGCTCCAGTGCCGTGTACACTTCTGCGAAGGCCATGAACTGGGCCGCCGCGCCCATGTGGTTAATCCAGTCGGACAGCTCGGCCGAGTGGCTGCGGGTCTTGAGGCCGACGAAGTCCTCCGGGTTTTCCAGCCTTTTGTCGCTGAAGAAGAACTGGTCATCGCCGGCAATCCAGTTGCGCATCAGCACCTGGGCGCCAAGCTCTTCCTCATACACTCGGTCCAGGTCAGGGGCGATGTTGGTGAGTACCTTGTAATGGGTCTCATGGTCGGGCCACAGCCCCCAGATGTACTGCACTGCCAGGGTGGGGAACTCGCCGCCAACATAGCCGCCGTAAATCTCGGTCATGCTGAGGGTGCCGTCGGCCAGCAAAGTAGCGGTATCCGTGCCCGCCAGCCCCAACTCCGGGAAGGAAGTGACGTTGATGGTGACCTGATTCTCGGTTCGACCTTCTACGTTGGGGACAAAGTAAGTCTTTTGGTGCTTGCACCAGAGCAACTGGCTGTTGATGCAAGTGTGCTGTAGTTCGATGTCTTCGCCCGACGAAGTGAGCTGAGTGGGATTGGTGAGATTAGCCTTCTCAATCAACTGCCGGTAGTAATCGGACTCGAACACCCACTTGACGTCCTCGATGGCGCTCAGGGGCACCTGGCCGTCGTCGTCGCCCAGGTCGGTGCCATCCAGCTCCATGAACTCAGGATAGACGGAAGGGCCAACCAGGGCTGCGAAATTGCCGTCGCCGATGTAGATGGCGCCGGGGCCGCCAGCGTGCTCAGCGGCGTAAGCCTTCAGCTCATCGCTGACCTCCCACATCATCGCGTCGCCGTCTTCTTCCATCATGGCTTCGGTGGGTTCTTCTTCCATCATCGCCGTCGGCGCTTCCGTAGGCGCGGCTGTCGGTACTTCCGTAGGCGCAGCCGTGGGCGCTGGAGTGCTGGTGGGCGGCACGGGGGTAGCTGACTCTCCGCATGCCACCAATAACGCCATCATCAGCACAATGGCAAAAGATAAAACTACCGTGGTTCGCATCTATACCTCTCCTTGAAATTATGTGTATGTGCCTGACGCAATACTGCCCTGGAGAATAGCGGGAACTCCGGCGCACGGTGCGTCAGACAAGTTGCGCTATGATAGCAGAATTTTTGCCGAATGCGTCAATGTTATGTAAGTAATCCGTTGTATTATCTGGCAGATTTAGGCATTATCAGGATATAATAAGTCGTATATCGTTATTCTATTGTGCCATGATTAACGATTAACCTGAAAGGTACGGCATTTTGACGCAAAATCGGACGCAGGAAATTGGCAAAAATGCGCCGGGATGTACCTTTCCCATTTCAGGCCGTCCAATTGGATGGCGACGGGAGCTTGGATTCCCGCGAAAGCGGGAATTACTGGGTGTTGGCGGTAATACCGCCTAAATTGGAGCGCTATCAGAAGCAATAGACCTATGCCAACCTGGCGCACAAAGAATGTGCAGATGCTGGTTGAAATAGAGCTGGAGAAGAATATAAGCGTGAGGACACTGGTCGAAGGGTATGAAAATCAGCGGGTTATTAGACAGCAGCAGGGGCAGGTTTGATGCCTGCCCCCGATGACTCAGTCTGCAACAGGAAATGTCGCCGTTAGTCTTCCCCCATCGTGAAGGGGATTACTCCCGGAATCCACCAATTCTCCCAGCTTTCGTCCACCCGCTGCTGGAAGTGGGCGATGTCCTCGGCGGTGAAGTGGGCGAACCGGCCCTGGCGCGTCAGGTACTCCTCGATGGGCTTGCGCCTGCGGATGCCCCTGGCGATGGAGCGGCTGGGCCCGTTGAGTATCAGTTCGCCGTCTATGATCTCGTACTGCACCCACAGACCGGTCTCAATGGCCAGCATCCCCAGCTCGTGGGAGTACTTGGGGTCGTAGTCCCAGCCCTTGGGGCAAGGGTCAATGTTGTGGATGAACGTCGGCCCGCCGATGGTCAGGGCGCGGCGGATCTTGTTGTTCAGGTCCAGCCCGTAGGAGGCGCAGGAGGTGGCGATGTAGCGGACATCGGGGTGCCCGGCCGCCAGCATCGGCGCGGTGTTCTTCTTCCACCTGCTGTTCATGATGCGATGCACCTTGCCCGGAGGGCTGAAGGTGCTGTTTGCGCCCCAGGGAGAACTGCCCGACACCTGGATGTCGGTGTTGGCGTAGGACTCGTTGTCATAGCAGAGGATGAGCAGGTTGTACTCATCGTGCTGCAACGCGGCGGAGATGGCCGACAGGCCCATGTCCACGCCGCCGCCGTCGCCGCAGAAGGCGATGACATTGATCGGCTCCTTGTGCATCTTGCCCTTGCGCATCATCGAGGCCAGGCCCGCGGCGGTGCCGGTGGCGGCGCTGCCGGAAGAGCCGAGCTGGGTGTGCATCCAGGGCACCACCCACGGCGTGCTGTAGTAGGTGGTGTTGGCTACGTACATGCAGCCGGTGCTGCCGAGCACGATGCTGCGCGGCCCGGCGGCCTTGATCAGCAGCCGCATGGTCAGCGCCGACTCGCAGCCCTGGCAGGTGCGGTGCCCGGAAGAGTAGAACTCCTCCACCGGGATGTTCTTTACGCCACGAACCTGCGGCAGGTCCGTCTCGGTCATCATGGTGGTCATGGCTCTTACTCCCTTACGTTAACCCACGTAGTTTCCTGCTCGATTTTACCAGTAGCGACCGCCTTTTCGGTAGTCTCCACCATTTCGTTTATGTCGCGCACCATCACTTCCCGTCCGCCCAGCCCGGCGATGAAGTTCAGCATCATCGGCCTTTCCTGGAGCGGGTAGAGGGCGGAACGAAGCTCATGGAACAGCACGCCGCCGAAGGAGGGCGAGCCATAGGAGTAGTCGCGGTCAATCACGGCAATGCCCTTCGCTCCCTTGAGCGCGTTCTGGATTTCCTCCACCGCGAAGGGCCGGAAGAACTTCACGCGCACGAATCCGACCTTCTTGCCCTGCTCCCGCATCCGGCGTACCGCCACCCGGGTAGGCATGGCCAGCGTGCCCATGCCGACGATGATTATCTCGGCATCCTCTGTCATGTACTCTTCGATGAACGGGCTGGGATCGCCGCGCCCGAACACTTCCTTGAACTCGTCGTAGGCTTCGTATACCACGCCCACCGCGCGGCGCATGGCATCGTCGGTCTGGCGGCGGATCTCCATCAGCCAGTCCTCGTTGACCTGCGGCGCGACTGTGATGGGGTTGTCGGGATGGAGTTGCAGTTCATGCCGGTTGTAGCCGGGCAAGTAGCCTTCTACCTGCGCCCGCGTCGGCACCTGCACAATGGCCTGCGAGTGCGTCAGAAACGATCCGTCGCAGCTGATGGCGAAGGGCAGCAGCACCCGGCGGTCCTCGGCCACCTTGTAGGCCAGCAGCGCCGTGTCCAGCGCCTCCTGGGCCGTGGCCACCCAGTACAGGTGCCAGCCCAGATCGCGCACGGCCATGGCGTCGTTGTGCTCCACGCCGAAGGCGCCGGGGTCGTCCAACGCCCGGTTGCCCACCATCGCCACCACTGGCATCCGCAGGCCGGCGGTTACCGTGATGGCCTCGAAGGCGTAGAACCAGCCCACGCCGCTGGAGCCGCAGAAGGTGCGCGCCCCAACCGCCGAGGCGTGCTTCACTATCTCGAACTGGGAATGCTCGCTCTCGGCCACGATGAAATCGCAGTCGAAAGCGCCGTCGGCCTTCAGCTTAGACACGTACTGCATCACCGTGTCGTAAGGCCGGATGGGGTATGCGGTGATGACGTCCACGTCGGCCAGCGCACAGGCGATGGCGATGGCCTCGGAACCGCTGATGAGCTCTTCGGTGGACTCGGTGAACATCTCATTCTGAACGGTGGTGGTCATTAGTCTGCCTCCGCCGTCTGGATCTCTTCGGCGTAGCCGCCGACGTGGTGGAAGCCGTGGGTGCGAGTCTCCGCCTTCTGCTTTTCAACCAACTGGGTCATCCACTTGTTGTAGCCGTCCTTGTCCTTCTGCCACATTTCCCACTGGCTGTTGTGGTCGTTGAACTCGGCCTCGTTGACCATGGTCACGCAGTCGGCCACCGGGCAAACCGCCTCGCAGACGCCGCAGCCGCAGCAGGACTCCATGTTGGCGTCATACAGCCCGTCAGGGGTAACGTCGAAGCAGGTGTCCGGGCATTGCAGCCAGCACAGCGTACACTTGATGCAGGTATCGAAGTTGATGACCGGGCGCATGGAGCGGGTGCTAAACTTCTTGAACACTTCGCTTCGGCCGGGCACGTAGCCGCCTTCGCCCTCGGCGAATTCGCCGCCTTCGGGTATGGCCTGGATGACCAGACCTTCCTGCATGGTCTTCCAGCCGGGCATCTCGAACTTCATCTCCCGCTGGTTGCCGCCCTCGCCGGGCTCCACGGGACGGGTGGCGGTCCGGTCGAATGAGCGCTGGGCCGACGCGATCTTGGTGCCTCCGCCCATCTGCTCCTCGATGGTCTCCAGCATGGCGTCGAGGCTGACCAGATCGGGGCACACCTTGCACAGCGCGCCCAGAATCCGTGCGTCGGTGTGGTCGTCCTTGTAGACCCACAGCCCTGAGAAGCTGGGAATGCCGGTTACGATGGACAGGTTGTAGGGAGTTTCCTTCGGGTGAATGTCCTCCAGCAAGGCGTCGGCCTGCTGGCGCGAGGTCACGATGAGTGTGCCTCCCGGCTTGGTCAGCTCGTTGATTGGCTGCAAGCCGTACCAGGCCCACGACTCGATGCCTTTGCACATCGTGTCATCAACGTTGATAGTCACGTCTACTTCGTTGGCTTGGTAGACGGCGAGGCTCTCTTCCAGTTCTTCGGAGTCATCCGCAACGATGGCGAACTGCTTGGCCGGGATGCCGTTGCGCTCCGGAGAGTCGCCATAGCGCCCGAAAGCGGTGCCGATTTTGCCGTCCTTGCGGGCGGCGAACACTATGGAGCGGACAATGTTGCGCGCCAGGGTTTTCTGGAAGATGCCCCGGTACACAACCTCCACAGCAAGGGTGGACATACTACTCCTCCTTTCCGTCGTCGGATATATTGGCGGGTTCCACTGCCGTAAGGTGATGGTCCATGGCGCGGCGGGCGCCTGCATCGTCTCCGGCGCGCACCATTTCCAGGATTTCGTGATGGGAGTGCAGCGACCTTTCCGGCCTGCCGGGACGTTGCAGGTATCGGTCGCGAGAACGGCGCAAGACGTCCTCCACCGCGTTGACCACCTTGACCAATGCCGGGTTGTGAGTCGCTGTCGCTAGGGTGAAGTGAAACTCGGTGTCGGCGTCCACACCGGTCTCACCTTCCATGATCTGGCGCTTCTGCTCTTCCAGGATTGTTGCCAGACGCTCGATGTCGCCGCCCGTGGCTCGACGGGCGGCCAGCGCTGCGATTTGCGGTTCCAGCAGGTGGCGCATCTCGAAGACGTCCGCAAGACCGCCGGAGCCGTTTTCTGGCGCCATCAACGTGGCCACGGCGTCCAGGCTCTGCGTATCAACAAACGAACCGGACCCATGCCTCGTCACCACCAGACCCTGCAACTCCAGAGACCTGATTGCCTCGCGCACTGAACTCCGGCCCACGCCGAACTGTTCGGCCAATGCCCTCTCGGGTGGCAGACGCGAACCATGCCGCAATTCCCCCTGCCTGATCAGGTCGCGCAGGCGCAGGACTATGCCCTCGTGGAGTCGTGCTCCCCGAAGGCCCTCCAAGGCTGGGAAATTGCTATGATTGGAAGAAGCGGCCATAAAGTGGTATGACCAATTTCAGGTTCGGCGGGTATTATACACTTTCCCACTTCCGTGTCAACCTAACCAACTAATCGGAGCAAACCGGATTGAATTGAGGTGATCTGTCCCCAGCACTCGCCTGAGTTCTTTGCGCCTCTTATCGGGACTCGAATAGGCTGTGATAAAATCGTAGTCTGGCGGCCAGTGAATAGTGGGCCGCATTCCTGACGGGAGACTCCTGTTGCCCCGTATTGCATTTGGGTCACTGGCTCTATTGGTCCTGTTGGCCTCCGTTGTCGCAATGGTCGTTGGCTGCGGTGGATCCGCCGACGCGGAAACGGAAGCCGAGACTGTCGAAGGGTTGCCGCCGGAGTTCGTCAAGCTGGCCGAGGTGTGGGCCCTTCTACAAGAGAGGCACATTGAACCCGAGGGCATTGACCCGCAGGCCGCTGTTGACGGCGCAATCCGCGGAATGATGGATTCCATAGATGACCCCCATGCCGGCTATCTGGACTCTGACCAGTACTCCATGATGCGGCAGGACATCCAGGGCTACTTTGAGGGCATCGGTGCCGAAGTCGGCGTACGCAACGGCCTGATAACCATAATAGCCCCCATACCGGATACCCCAGCGGACGAGGCCGGCATTCTGTCCCGCGACGTCATACTGGAGATTGATGGCGAAAGTACGCAGGGCCTGGAGTTGTTCGAGGTCATCAATCGCATCCGGGGCGAGAAAGGCACCACCGTCCGGCTGCTGGTGCGCAGGGACAGGACCGGCGAGACCATAGAGATTGAGATAGAGCGAGGCGTAATCCCCCTGGAGAGCGTGCGGCTGACCATGCTGGTGGGGCGCATCGGGCATCTGCGTATTACTTCGTTCAGCGGGACCAGCAAAGAAGAGCTGGAGACTGCGCTGGCCCGGTTCGAACGCTCCCAGGGGTTGGGGCTGGTGGTGGACATTCGCAACAACCCCGGCGGCCTGGTATCGTCGGTGGTCGAAGTCACCAGCCAGTTCGTGGATGAAGGACTGGTGCTGTATCAACTGGACGGAAAAGGCCACCGCCGCGACTGGAACGCGGAGTCCGGCGGGGTTGCCCTCGAAGTGCCCATGGTGGTGCTTATGAACAACGGCAGCGCCTCGGCCAGCGAGGTTTTTGCCGGGGCAATCATGCATCACGGGAGAGCCGAAACCATCGGCGAGACAACCTTCGGTAAGGGAAGCGTCAACAACCTGTGGCCTCTGTTCGACGGCTCCGCCGTCAATTTCACCATCGGAAGGTGGTATACACCCTCGGGGCAACTCATTGAAGGGCAGGGCATCACTCCCGATATAATTCAGGAAGCGCCTGAAAACGATGACGAGGACATTCAGTTGGACTTCGCCATCGAGAGGCTCAAAGAACTGATTGAGAGTTAAACGCCAACCGCACGGGGTGGCAGGAATGGCAAAGAAGAAATCCGCAAAGACAGCAAAGAACAGCGACAGCTCCGGCGGCATCCGCACGGCGGCCAGCAACCGCCGCGCCTTCTTCGACTACGAAATACTGGACAAGCATGAGGCGGGCTTGGTGCTCACCGGCACGGAAATCAAGTCCGTTCGTGCTGGCAAGGTTGACCTCAGCGACGGCTACGCTCGCGTCCGCAACGGGGAGATGTGGCTCCACAACACCTACATCGCTCCCTACGATCCGGCCAGCCAGTTCAACCACGACCCGCGCCGCCTCCGCAAGCTGCTGCTTCACCGGGACGAGATTCGCAAACTTGAGAGCGAGGTTGCCGAGAAGGGCCTGACCCTGGTGGCCCTGCGCATCTACATCAAGGGCCACGTAGCCAAGGTCGAACTGGGCCTGGCCAAGGGCAAGCGCCGTTACGACAAACGCCAGGCCATCATCAACCGCGACATGGACCGGGAGGCAAGGCGGGCCGTTGGCGCAGTCCGAGACTAGGAAAATCTCCTCTCCCTCTGGGAGAGGGTTAGGGTGAGGGCGTCACCCAAATGACAACAGTCACTAAAGGAGCATCAACTTGATTCGCACTCTCAACGGCGTTACCCCCAAGGTTGCCGAGACAGCCTGGGTCAGCGAGTTCGCCTACGTGGTCGGCAACGTGGAAATCGGAGAGTATGCCAGCATCTGGCCCGGCGCTACCGTCCGGGGCGACGGCGACGACGCCATTGTCATCGGCGATTACGTCAACATACAGGAAGGCTCTGTGATTCACGGCAACGGGCTGACGCTGGAAGACAATGTGTCGGTCGGCCACAGCGTAGTGGTGCATTGCGACCGCGTGGGCAGCGGCTCCCTTCTGGGCAACAACTGCACCATCCTGAACAATGTGACGCTGGGAGAGAATTGCCTGATTGCCGCCAATTCGGCGGTGCTGAACGGGTCCCAGATCCCGGCCAACTCTTTCGTCGCCGGCGCTCCCGCCCAGGTAAAGCGCCCGGTAACGGAAAAGCAACTGTCGGCCATGCGCCACACCACCGAGGAACTGGTAAAGCGCGCCAAGTGGTTCAAGGACAGCGGCCTCTGATCACGGCGTATAGGTGCGATAGTAGGGACACCCCGAATAGATTGCCCGTAACGCTCTTCCTGAAGCCACCGAGTCAAAGCGGAGGGTTTCAGGACAGCGGGCATCTTCACCAATGCGAAACAGCCCATCGTCCAGCGGTATCAGAACATCGTACCCGCCCGCAGGGTACATCAGCAGCAGAGCGCCCCTCCGCAGCACGATGCGGAAGTTCGTCAGGCCGAAATTGTAAGTCCGGTAATGCCCTTGGTAGCGTTCCCACTCTTCCGGGTAATCGAATGCGCCCGGTCCTGCGTACCCTTCTCCGACATACCAGTCGGGGCCATGAAATACCTCCACAACCCGGTCACCATCACGCCCGAACTCCAGGTGAAACAGCTCCAGGTCAGGGTGAGGAGCGTAGAAATCATCCTCTCCGCGCCGCTCAAGAGCCACCTCCTGCCCGCGCCACAAAAGGGTGAGCCGGTCGCCCTGCGCGGTGAGAACAAGGTGATCTTCCCCACAGATGTAAGTCCCTGCATAGTCGGCAGCATTGCTGACCGATGCCAGGTCTGGAATGGTCCACCGAGGGGGCATTTCCTGTTGTCTCAAGCCCGCCCGCAATAGTTCGAGCAGGTGTAACGCCATTACAGTCTGGCCGTAGTATCCTGCGTTGCCGTTGATCAGGACTACCACCCCGATGCCGTCGTCCAGGTCAGCGATCATTGCCGCCACGAAACCCGGGGTGCTGCCGCCGTGGCCCAGGTAGGCATGGCCCTCGACATCGGCAAGAGTCAGGCCATACCCGTACCAGGCGCCGCCCCATTGTTGGGTTGCGATCGCTCGTTGGGTCATCAGACCAAAACTCTCTACGGACAAGACTCGACCCGTCGGCCCTTTGCCCCCATTCATCAGCATTCTCAAATAGATGCACATATCTTCGACGGTCGCTGCCTGGCAGCCATCGCCCACCCCGTACTCGGTCCAAAGGGCAGGGACCAGACCGTGCTCCTTGTACTCCGGCCGGTCATCATAGAAGCTCCGGTATCCCGTCGCTGCCAGCCTTCGTGTCTCGAACCCTATGACGGGGTCAGAGTTGTGCATACCCAGGGGGTCCAGCACGCGGGCCTGAATGGCGTCCTGGTACGGCCTTCCGTCCAGCTCTTCCAGCAGAAAACCAAGGGTCTTATAGCCGACGTTTGAGTAACGGAAGTATTCTCCCGGAGGCGCACCCGTCCTGCTTTCCCACAAAGCCCACGCCTCGTACAGCCCGTGAGCCCCAATATCGTTGCCGGATACCAAGCCTGATGTATGAGTCATCAGGTGGTGCGTCGTAATGGGCTCGTATTCCGACTGCACCTCGAACCACGGCAAATAGCGCGATACCGGCACATGCAAGTCCAATCGGCCTTCGTCGCGAAGCTGCATCAGGGCGACGTTAGTGAAAGACTTGCCGATGGAGCCTATCTCGAACATCAAGCCGGGCTCGATTGGCTTGCCCGCAGCCAAATCGGCATATCCGTAGGACGCCACCCGCAGCGCCTTCTCCCGGTCGGTAACTGCGACGACAGCTCCGGGAATGCCAGCCTCTGCTATGCGTCCTTTGACGTAGCGGTCAGTCTCATCAAAGACCCTCTCGATGCTGGTCATACTTCACTCTTCCACAACCATAACGGCGGCGGCAAATACCTGACTCCGCCATCCCGTCAGACTTGACAGGAACCACCATCTCTCAAACTATATTGCAGCCGCCCAGCCACCGGCAGCACCGTCTCGGCCAGGCGCTCCATGACCCGGATGCAGTCGGGGAGTTCGTTTACCCGGAAGTCATAGGTAAGCTGCCCTATTCCGATTTCATGGCAGGCGTGCAGGTCGTCTATGACCTCCTGGGTGCTGCATACCAGCGCGCCGCCGCTGCGCTCGCTCCCCATCTCCGGCAGTCCAATGTCAGTGAAATGCAGGCTGCGCTTGAGTGAAACCGTAACGTCCTCTACTCTGCGTCCTTCCCGCCTAATTCGCTGCTGAAGGTATGGTATATGAGACGCGACGAACTCAGGCGTCTGGCGCGTGGTGTGCCAGCAATCGCCGTACTTGGCCGTGCGACGCAGCGCGGCCCGGGTATGGCCGCCGACCCAGATGGGCAGCGGGTTCTGCACCGGCTTGGGGTAGAACTGGATGCCGTCGAACTGGTAATGCTTGCCGTGGTGTTCAGGGTGGTCGTCGTACCACAGGGTACGGAAAATCTCCAGGAACTCGTCGGTCAGTGGGCCGCGCTCAGCGTAGCTCACGCCCAGCGTGTCAAACTCTTTCTCCAGCCAGCCCACGCCGACGCCGCAGATCATCCGCCCGCCGGTCAGCGAATCCAGCGAGGCGAACATCTTGGCCTGCACCACCGGGTTGCGGTACGGCAGAATCAGAACCGTGCTGCCCAGCTTGATGCGCTCGGTGCAGGCTGCCAGGTATCCCAGCAGCGTCATAGTCTCCAGAAACGGCTCGTCCGCCGGGCGCGAGAATCCCCCCGATGCAGTGTAAGGGTACTGTGTCGTTCCGCCGGTGGGCAGCACGATGTGGTCGCCAATCAGTACCGACTCGAACCCCATCGCCTCCGCAGTTTGTGCGAACTCCCGCAGTCCAGGCCCATCAGGAATGCGGGGCATCGAAACTCCGATTTCCATACGTGACGCTCTCCTTTATGGTATATGAACACCTGGGCTGTAGCCCTGTCTAGGTGTCTTAGTGTATCGGTATCACCTGCCTGCAAAGAGTATCGGTATCTGCAAGAGAGGTTATTTTTACAACTTTTAGAAATTGTTGAAGAAAAGATACTCAAGGTTATATGTTGACATTCCTTTATGTCACTCTACTGATATTTGCGTTTTCCGCTTGCCAGTATACCCCGGCGTGATATAATTCATACGCATCGCGGGCAACAGTCCCGTCTCAAAAGGCCCCACAATCCCAAACAAAGCAACGGAGGAGGCACAACATGGAAAAGGGCGGCACCGTCATCAACGCCGGTCCCATAGACATTGCCATGAGCTACCGCGCGGAAATCATGGACGACCAGGGCCTGTGCTTGCAGGTTTACTCGGAGATAGACGGCCACGACACCGAGATCCTGCGGTTCGACTGCTTCGACCAAGCCCCCCACTACCACTACGGCCCCGAGAACCACAACATCCGCCTGCACCTGGACAAGACCACTGCCGGCAACCCCCTCGGCTGGACCATCGGCAACCTGCGCAACAACCTGACCGCCATGGTGCGCCGCTCCGGCTACGACGACCTGGCCGACAACCTGGAAGCCAACCCGGTCAGCTCCGAAAAGCTGGACGAGATCGAGTCCACCGCCCGCGAGATGTCCCTCGGCGGCCGCCGCACCGTGCATCACATGATGCCCGAGATGCTGGATGGCGACAAGATCACCGTCGGCAACCTGAAGTTCGGTCTCGAGTACCGCCACCTGCCGCAGATCAACGACGAGGGCATGGCCATCCACGTCTTGTCCGACATCGCCGGACAGGAAGTCGAACTGCTGGCCTTCGACTGCTTCCAGAACGGCCCGCACTACCACTACGGCCCGCGCAACCAGGACATCCGGATTTACTGGGACGTCACCACTTCCGGTGAGACGCTGGCCTGGACGCTGGACCAGTTCAAGCAGGGCAAGATCAAGAGCATGATCACCCGCGCCGGCTATCCCACTATCGCCAACGACGTTGACGAGGAACTGCTCCAGGCCACGATGCCGGAGATCGAGCGCCGCTCCTGGGAGCTGGTGGAAATGAACAACTCTTCTGCCGACGACCCCAAGGCCCAGCTCATCGCCGAGCTCGACGCCCTCCGCGAAAAGGTCGCCGCGCTCTAGCATCAGCGGTCAGCGCACTACCGGAAACACAGCAACGGCCCCGGCTTTACGCCGGGGCCTTTCTTATCAATGGAGTCCGCCTCTGGTGAACTCTTGGAAACTGGTAGCAGAATACCGAGGCAACCACAAAGATTAGAAGCTCACAGTTACTCCACAATCTTAGTTGTGTATGAAAAAGCCAGATGATCATACAGGGAAGCAAAAGATACCGAGACAGCCGCAGTAGCCATTTTCCTTGGAAAGAACACCCTACGCAAGGGGCAATATTCTAGTTGGAAAGACTCAAGCAACTCCAGTGAAGAGGAACGTTTATCTATTCTCAAGGCTTCCAAGACTTGTTCATTGCTTGGCATCAATTCGCCAATGAAGATCCGAGATTCGCTACCGCTAGGAAAGTAACTCTCCCTCCAACTGCTTAAAACAACGGAGGGAGCTATCTCATCCTTTCCGAAGAAAAACGAAAACATCTTGATCCATTTGCTGTTTTCAGGAATCTTGGAAAACTTGGCGTCAAGCAAGTCTTGAGGTCCTAAATTCTTCAACACAATAGTTCCACGGTGATACATGTCGTAGTGGTTGCGTTCCAGAAGCAAGTACGCGGCCACTTTTGAGCTCTTTGGGAATAGCGACCAAACAGCCAGGCCTGCAATTAGGCCGTTTATTATGATACCTACCAATAAAATAAGGATATTGACCCAAGCAGGCATATCATCTGCTTTCCCTAACATCCAATCTGGCACAATAAATTCTCCTACGCCATCGTATACCCGCCGCTGACGCTCAGCGTCTGGCCGGTGATGAACCCGGCCGCGTCCGACGCCAGGAACACCACGGCGTTGGCAATCTCCCGGGCCTCCGCCATCCGCCGCAACGGGTAGGCACGGACGGCGCGCTCACGGGCCTCGGGAGTGAAGACCCCGCGCATCTGGTGCCACATGCTGGTCTCGCTGATGGTCTCCTCCTCCGGCGGCACTACCAGTCCTGGACAGACGCAGTTCAGACGCAGGCCGTAGCGGCCGGTCTCGCGGGCGATGGACTTGCTCAGGGCGATCACCCCTGCCTTGCAGGCGGAGTAGACGGCTTCACGGTATTCGCCCATCCGCCCGGCGTCGGAGCTGAGACAGACGATACTGCCGCCCTGTCGCTCCACCATGCCGGGCAGCACGGCGTGGATGCAGTTGATTGCTCCCCACAAGTTCACCTGCACCTCCCGCTCCCACTCCTCGCGGGGCTTTTCCAGAAACAGGCGATCTATGGTCCAGCCCGCGTTGTTGACCAGCACGTCCACGCCGCCGAACTCGGCAGCGGCAACCTCCACCATGGCGTTGACCGATTCGTGGCTGGTGACGTCGGTGGCGACCACCATCGCCCGGTTGCCACTACTCAGGGCAGCGACCTCATCCGCCACTCGCTGGCCCTGCGCCGGGTCCAGTTCGGCGATGACGATGTTGCTGCGCTCTTCGGCGAAGGCATGGACAATGGCACGGCCAATGTTGGAGCCGCCGCCTGTGATGATGACTGTCTTCTCCGAAAGTCCGAGTTCCATGAAGATACGTCCTTTTTCTGTCCCTTTGGGATTAAGAGAAGAGAGGTGCAGAGGGTTTCGCCCTGACTCGAAGGGCTAGCGTGGAGGCGGCCCGACTCCGGGGATACCGCCGAATCGCAGCCTGAGCAATCCCTTGATGTCCTCGGTGGCTGTCTTCACCACGTTTACGGTGCTGGTCGGGTCGTCCTGCCACGCCACCGGGACCACGCCGATGCGGTAGCCACGCTTCTCGGCAATTATCAGCAGCTCCGTGTCAAAGAACCAGTTGTTGTTTTGTACGCTAGGGATGATGGCCTGGGCCGCCTGCCGCGTCATAGCCTTGAATCCACATTGGGCGTCGGGAAAGCCCACGAAGAACATAGACCAGATCAGCTTGTTGTAGCTGCGAGACATGAACTCCCGCTTGAAGCTACGCTGCGTGACCCTGGAACCCTGGCTGAGCCGGCTGCCGATGGCTATGTCGCTGCCCGATTCCAGTTCGGCAACCAGCGCCGGGAAGTGCGACAGGTCGGTGGAAAGGTCAACATCCATGTAGCTGACGATGTCGCACTCGCTGCCCAGCCAGGCAGCGCGCAACGCCCGTCCCCTGCCCTTCTCGGGAAGATACAGGTAGTTGACCGCCGGAAACGCTCGGCAAAGGGATTCTGAGACTGCCCGCGTGCCGTCAATAGAAGCGTTGTCCGCGATGGTCACCCGCCACTGATTGGGCAGGTTGTCGCGCAGGAAAGTACACAGGCGAGGGATGCTTACCGGAAGGGCATCTTCTTCGTTGTAAACGGGTATAACGACGTCAACGCTTGCACTCATGCCTTGGAACCTGCGGCCTTCGGATCAGTGGCGGAAATGGCGCACCCCCGTGAACAACATCGCCAGTCCCGCCTGGTCGGCGGCGGCGATTACTTCCTCGTCCCGCACCGAGCCGCCTGGCTGCACGATGGCGGTGACACCAGCCTCGGCGGCCAGCTCGATGTTGTCGGGGAATGGGAAGAAAGCGTCGGATGCCAGCACCGCGCCTTTCGCTTTGTCGCCTGCGATACGCTGTGACAGGTGAACACTGACCACCCGGTTAGGCTGTCCGGCTCCCATCCCCACCAGCGTTCGTTCCTTGACGAAGACTATGGCGTTGGACTTGATGTGCTTGGCCGCCTTCCAGGCGAAGGCCAAATCCTGCCTCTCGGACGCGCTGGGTTCTCGCTCGGTGACCGTGCGCCATTCGGCGGGTTCTTCCGCAATGTCGTCGGCTCCCTGCACCAGCATCCCGCCAGCGATGGGACGCAGGTCCAGCGCGGTCTCCGCCGTGCCTGCCCCGATCGTCAGGATGCGCAGGTTTCGCTTCCTTTGCAGGATTTCGAGAGCATCGTCGTCATAACCCGGGGCGACAACGACCTCGTAGAAAATGGGATCCATCGCCTGCGCCGTGGCAGCGTCAATGATGCGATTGACCGCAACGATGCCGCCGAAAGCGCTGACTGTATCGCCTTCGTAGGCTTGGAGGTACGCCTCGGCCACCACGTCACGGCTGGCCAGTCCGCAGGGGTTGTTGTGCTTCACCACGGCAACGGTTGGCTCGGCAAAGTCGGATACGGTTCGCCAGGCGGCGTCGGCATCCATGAGGTTGTTGTACGACAGCTCCCGCCCGTGAAGCTGGATTGCTCCGGCTATGCCCGCCAGAGCAGAGCCGCTGGGTGCGTACAGCGCCCCAGACTGGTGCGGATTCTCGCCGTAGCGCAGACCGGACACCTTGTCCAGCGAGATTGTCAGCCGGTCAGGCAATGCTTCCTCTTTTCTGCCCGCGGTCAGGTAACTGGTGACCAGCGCGTCGTATTCTGATACGTGGCGGAACGCCTTTGCCGCCAGACCTCTTCTATCTTCCTCGGTTAGTCCGCTGCCCAACAGCTTATCCGCCACCCATTCGTAGTCCGCCGGGTCCACGACCACGGCCACGGAGGGAAAATTCTTGGCGGCGGCACGCAGCATCGTCGGGCCGCCGATGTCTATATTCTCCAGCGCATCATCCAGTGTTACGTCTGGGCGGCTGATGGTGTCGGCGAAGGGATAAAGGTTGACCACCACTAGGTCTATGGTCTCTATCCCGTGGGCAGATAGCTCGGTCATCTGCTCCGGCGACTCGCGCCGCGCCAGCAGTCCGCCGTGAATTACGGGGTGCAGCGTCTTGACTCGCCCGTCGAGGATTTCCGGCGAGCCGGTGACGTCCGCCACCTGCCTAACGTTCAGACCGCCTTCCTCGGTCAGCGTTCGATGAGTGCCGCCTGTGCTGACCAAATCGTACCCAGCGGCAGCTATGCGGCGTCCGAATTCGACCACCCCGGTCTTGTCGTAGACACTGATGAGCGCTCTCAAATCTCTTCTCCGTGAACGAGGGCCGCAATTCCGCTCTCGCTCAAATCCGCAACATTGAATGGAGAGTGGGGCAATAGCAGGTCTTACTAACTACTGGTTCAGGATTACCTGTTCATCCGAATCGCGCCGCACCACCCGGCCGATCGGTATGGCCTCCGGTATCTTGTTGCAGAAGGCAGGCACATTTTCCTCCGGGCAGACCGCCACCATCCCTAAACCCATGTTGAACACCCGGAACATTTCGTCGTTGGATATGTCTCCTTCCCGCTGCAAAACGGCAAAGATGGGAGGAGGAGTCCAGGACTTCGAGTCTATGCTTGCCGCCAGGTCATCCGGCATCACGGACGGCAGCTTGCCGGGCAGTCCGCCGCCGGTTATGTGCGCCAGACCGTTGAGCAGGCCAAGCACTGGCGCCAGCATGGGGTAATACGAGCGATGGTACAGTAGCAGTTCTTCGCCAAGTTGGTGGCTCAGGCCGTCGAAGCGGCGGAACAGCGCAGCCGGGTCGTCATCGGTGTTGAACACCCGGCGAACCAGCGAGAACCCGTTGGTGTGCAGTCCGTTGGACGGTATGCCCAGCAGGCAGTCTCCCTCGCGTACCCTGCTGGGTTCAAGCAGCCGCCCCCGCTCGACTACTCCGACCACAAAGCCTGCCAGGTCCATCTCGCCCTCGGCATATACCTGGGGCATCTGGGCCGTCTCGCCGCCGATGAGAGCGCACTGCGCCTCCCGGCACCCCCAGGCGATACCGCGCATCAGCGAGTCCAGGGCCTGGGGTTCCACATTGCTGAAGGCCACGTAGTCGAGGAAGAAGAGGGGGTTGGCGCCCTTGGTCAGGATGTCATTGACGTTCAGGGTCACCAGGTCCCGGCCGATGGACTCGAAATGCCCCAACTGAACCGCAATCTTGAGCTTGGTGCCAACGCCATCGGTGCTGGCTACCAGCACCGGCCCGGCTTCGCCGCCCAACTGGAAGAGACCCGCGAAACTGCTGCCGCCCTCAATGACTTCAGGGCCGTGAGTACTGGCCGCCAGCCCCCGGATGCGTTCCTTCAGTTCATCCATGCGGCCCAGGTCAACCCCGGACTGCCGGTAAGCGTCGGCGGGTGAGCTACCGCTCAATTCCGCGTCCTCCGCCGGAACCTTCCAGCATCATCTTGTCCAGTTCCAACTGCACTGGCACGGGGTAATCGCCAGTGAAGCAGGCGTCGCAGAATCCACCCTTTTCGCCGTTCACTACCTTCATAAGTCCCTTGACGCTCAGGTAGCCCAAGGTGTCCGCTCCGATGAACTCCCGGATTTCCGGTACGGTGCAATTAGCAGCCAGCAGTTCCTTGCGAGAGGCCATGTCCACACCCATGAAGCACGGGTGACGGATGGGAGGAGCGCAAACCCTCATATGGACTTCAGTGGCTCCCCCGCGGCGCAACAGACCGACCACATGGGGCGTTGTGGTGCCGCGCACGATACTGTCGTCCACAACCACGATGCGCTTGCCTCTGATCACGTCCCCCAGGCTGTTGAACTTCTGGCGAACACCCAGGTCCCGCAGTTTCTGCTCCGGCTCTATGAAGGTGCGCCCCACGTAGCGGTTCTTTATCAGCCCTTCGCTGAATGGAATGCCGGACTCCAGGGCATAGCCGACGGCTGCCGCGGTGGAGGAGTCGGGTATGCCTATGACCAGGTCGGCATCAACCGGGTGCTCCCGGGCCAACTCGGCCCCCATCTGCTGACGCTTGGAATGGACCAGTTGTCCGTCCATCACGCTGTCGGGACGGGAAAAATAAATCAACTCGAACACGCAGAGTGCCCGGGGCCGCTCTTCACTGATTCCGGGCCACACGGCGGAGCGCAGTCCGTCTCCATCTATGACCACCACCTCACCCGGGTCAATTTCGCGTATAAATTCCGCTCCCAAGTTGTCCAGGGCGCAGGACTCGGAAGCGACCACCCAGCCCCCGCCGCGCCGGCCCAGGCATAGCGGACGGATACCCAATGGATCCCTTGCCGCAACAAGAGCAGTCGCTT
>VXOI01000222.1 GCA_009840175.1 Chloroflexota bacterium
CCCCCACCCTGTACCATAAATCCAGGCGTGTAAGAACATACGTTCCTTAACGCTTCAATCCCAACCGGCGACTGACGCCCCGTGACAACCAATGCCCCAATCCCGCAGGAGAAAGCCCCGCAAGAACCCCAAAACCCCCGCATCCAACACCCGCCAGACCCCTCCGGCCCTGAGCCTGCCGAGGGGTGAACGACCGGAAATGACCGGAAATGACAGGGAAACAAAAATTTCCATCCTCAGGCTTTGCACGAAAAATAGAGATCCGCGACCCAAAAATTTTTCTGCACGAAAAATAAGCCCTGACCGGACCGGTCAAGCAGCAAGATCAAAGGACTGCCGCTCCCGCTACCGCATCTCAATCACCTCATTGATGGAACCAACCAGAGCCATAGCTTCCGCCGGCACGTTCAACTCAATCTCGCCTTTCCTCATCTCACGGGCAAGGACAATGAGGTTGTAGGCAATCACCCTACAAAGGGCCTCATTCACCAAGCCGGTATACGACTTGCTGAGGAGGGGCGCAGTAAACAGCCTTTTTATGGCGGAAAACCCGGCTTCTGAGATGTTCCTCACAAAGTAGTCACGCCAAAACTCCTCAGGAAACTGGAGAGAGTACTTCAGAGCCCTAGACCAAGCTGAGTCATCAGAAGGCGGAAGCGAATTCTTTCTGAATGGGACCAAGAGCCGGAAACCCAACTCGTCCGCCAGATTGTAGTTGTTTTCGTCGGAGTAAGCCTTGTCGGCAGCAAGCCTCTCAATGTTGAAACCAACACGACGAGCCTCAGAAACCAAGCCCGGAAAGAACGAATTATCAGCGCCGCGGCTGGAAGAAACGGCAGCACGAACGATGGTCTTCGTTGTGGCACCGTACAGTGCGTGAAGCTTCATCCAATCATGTCGCTCTTTCTCATCATCATCCGAAACTTCGCTCCCAGCATCCGTGTCAGCCTGAACCGGAGCCTCCTCTCCAGGCTCGTCCAAAGACTGATCTTCAGAGTCTCCCCCCGGCTTCTCCACCAGCCACCTGCCGTAAATTCGGGTCGACAAGCCGGTCGCGTCCACAGCAAAAACGGTTTCCAAATCCCTCAACGGGACAGCAGCAACCGACACCAGTTCCAGCAACAGGGGAGTTAGCCACTCCGATCTCATCGACTCCGACACGGTGTTGAACTTCAGGTAATCAGACATCACCGCGGAGGGAGTGGAATCAATACCGCTCCCAGCAGAAGAACCATGCAAACGGACACTCCCCAAGTAGCCCTGTTCAACAGCCTCTCTCAAGGACGACTGAAGGCGCCGGGACGACTTGCTCATATAGCCCTTCCACACAACGGCGATAGAACATGTCCCAGCGACCACCTAGGTCGCCCTTTCCCACGAATCTCCAGCAGGTTATCCTCTACGCGGGTGATGACCTGACAGAAACCTCCCAGCAGGGCCTTGACGTCAGACTCCTCGTTCGTCTGAGCGTAGTTGTATTCGCTCCAGTTTCGGCGGTACTTCTTACGGGAAGACTCCGGCGCATCACCCTGGGCACAAGAGGACATTTCAGTATCCTCATCAACGCCGCGCGGACGACCACCGATTTGCGACCTGGAAGAGAATCGCTCCCCAGAGCGGTAAAGAGGAGGAAGATTGTCCTTCCAACCCAACTCCTGCAACTCCTTAGAGAAGTCGAACCCCTCAAAGCCGCATTCCTCCGAGAGAATACCAACCTCGCGGAAGAAGCCGCGCAGTATCCTTTTGGAGTCGCCTTCGGAAAGGATACATGCCTGGAACCTACGCCAGTTCCTGCGCAGGGCACGGGCGGCATCGTTGAATACACTCTCGCTGGGAACACCTTCAACATAGCCACATTCGCGCCGGTAATCCTTATCGGCCTTCAACCGCCTGTACTCTGCGGCCACATTGAAAACAGGCCCGTATGCGGGGGCACACTTGGGGAGAAGGAAGCATACAAGTGGCAGCCTGTCCCGCAAGTTCGGTCCGCTACTCCCAGGCTCGCGCCGTAACCTACCCGGCCAGAGCTCATTCACCAAGTCGACCACCGCGACAGGGTCAAACTTCCGACACAGCAGAAGTCCCGTAATCGGGCTGGGCAATCTGCGCCCCGAACCCTCCTCAGCGGATGTGAGAAGCAACCTGGCGCTGGCCTCATCAAGGCCATCCAGCATGGCCAGCAGGCCACGTTCATATTGCGGTGACGGCACACCGCTTGATATAGTGTTGGGTACCACCTTGACTCTCTCCGGTTCGGGTGGTCCTGCTCCGGGCCGTTAGAGGTTCCAGCTCCAACGGCCCTTTATTTTTGCCCGGACCCCAGTGAACTCCTACACAGATTTTACCATTTTCGTATCCGGGCACCCGCCGGAAATAGCGTCCCCGGGCACCCGGTCCACAGGAGCAATCAGCCATTGTGTCTGACTCCAAATCCCCTATGAAATAGTGAAGCCCCGGACTGATAACAGGGGCCGCGGCCAAGGGCCGGGAGGCGCCTGCCACAGAATCCGGGGCTACTCCAGCAACGGTTCTCGGTCTATCAGGCTATGAAGGTCAGCTCCACACGGGGGACCTATTGTCACTGTCTCAGACCATATTACGATGTGTCAAGAGAGACGAGCGACATCCTCGAAAGTCTCCAGTTGCCAGCGGTGTGCGGAGATGCGACGTCCTAGGAATAACGGACGGTTTGCCGCCAAAGACGCAGAAATCAGCCCGAAAACCAGGGTAAAAGCAACGGCCGAGAGGTTGAACCACAACATCAATACGTAATCAGAACGGTCTACTGGCCCGTTATCTGTCTATTCTGCAGCAGTAGAAAGTAGAAAGCGTTCGTATAACCACTTGATCTTCCGAAACACCAGAAGTGAATACCCAGGTCCACAACAGATCACCGAAGGTATTCCCAGCTACAGCCTCTGAAAGTCGGAAACTGGAACAGCAACACACATACGAAACCGCTTTCCTGCGCTGGCATCCCGGCACAGTGAAGGAAGTGGCCCGCGACAGCAGAGGCCCTTCGCCCGGGGTGACCATAAGGACTATGGGCCTTGCAGGTCCAACAAGTGGCCGAGGATGAGAAACAGCGCCGGAGAGGGATTACCATGTGAATGACGGTTCACTCCCCGCGCACTACCGCAGCTCGCCCAAGGAGGACTGAACAATAGTGCTCAAATGGGAGAACAACGCCCAAGCGGGACTCTCCAAAACGCCACTCCCCGAAGGCTACACCGGGGAGCTCCCGGAAGGCACCGTGATACTCCTCCGGCCGCTCCGGCCGGCGAAGTTCTGGCTGGAGGAGGTGCCGTCGGTCCTCGAGACCTACCATCCAGACCACGGCAGACGCCGGCTGGTGGACCGCGTTTTCGACAGCTACGAAGAGGCCTTTGAGGCCGCCGACGCCGCCCTGCTCCCGACCACCGAATCCACCGCGTGACTAGGTTCCGAACGACCTGTACACCATCCCAATCCAGACCAAGCCGCCCACGACCGAGGCCACTCCCAAGAAGAACAGCCAGAGATTGCGCTTGGTCTCCCCCTTGGGCGTGATCTGCGACAGGGCACCGGCCAAGATCATCAGAACCGCCCCAAAGACTACCAAGGCTCCCGCCGCAGACAGACTGGCGATGATCTCGGCATCGCTCACCCTTAGCCCTCCCGGCTACCGGCTCCATTCCAAGATGGTGAACTCCTCGGGCGTGGGCGTCTACCCAGCCGTGAAGACGTCGTTCATGGAGAACACCCGCACCGAGTACCGGTACGCCGGCAGGAGGTCCGGGCGGACGCCGTCCTCTCCCGGCTGCACCTCCGCGTAGGGCTGGGCCGCCTCGTTCGCACTGTCCGCGAAGGTCTCGGCCAGGTACCCGGCACGTTCGATGTCCATGGGGTGCATTACCATCAGCCCCAGCGAGATGTCGCGGCCCAGCTGCTCGAAGGTCGCCCGGAACACGTCCCGCTCCCGCTCCATGGCGGCGATGACCCCCGCTCTCTCCTGGTCGGGCACAGCCCCCCAATGGATGACCACCGACGTGGACTCGGTTGACGTGGGCCACAGCAGGAAGATAAACGCCACCATAGCGATCAGAGCCAAGACCGCCAAGGCGAAGGCGGCCTTCAGCAGGGTTCTCGTCATCGCAATCCTTCTCCTAGCAGCTTGTCAACGAGCGTCGTCAAACTCTCACCTCGATTCCGTAGCCCCGTTTCCTCAGGGAGGCGGGGAACCGCCCGGCGGACAGTGGCGGTCGACGACCGGGTCCAGCTCCTCCATGGTCTTGCTCGAATTGACCTCGATGAACCGGGCTTTCGCAGCGCCCAAATCCCCAGCCTCGGGGAACATCTCCATCAGGTTCGTCTCGAAGTCGTTGTCCTTGATCTCCCAGCACGCCAAGATGCCGCGGGCGAACCGTTCCTCCTCGGTCATCCCGGGCGGGAACGTCGGCACGGGGGTGGGCCGGAACTCCGGCGGGCCACTTCTCCCCGGGAGGCCCGGAAGTGCCAGACGCTGGGGCTCGCAGGGGTCGATGTGCGGCTCCAAGTCCCGTTCGAGGTACACGCCGTACTGCCGGCGGCCGCTCTCCATGCCCAGGACATCGACGCTCATGAACGTCCGCTCCCGCTCCCGGATGAAGGCCACGCCCGTGAACTCCACGCCCTCCTCGCCGGTCTCTGGCTCGTACGTTGAGGCGTGGCGGAGACAGCGCTCCCACTCCGGCGGCATGTTGTCCATGTAGAACCCGGCCACCTCCTCTCCCGTCGCACCCACAGGGACGCGGTAGGCGCGCAGGATAACCCACTTGTCAGGCGGCGTCAGCGGGTTCTCGTCGCTCTCGCTGGCGTGGGGAAAGTCTTGAACCACCTCCGCGCCGGGGTAGACGGGCAGGGCGACCAGCAGCTCCCGGTTCTGCCGGGTCTCGTACCACCCGAACCAGAAGACGCCGACCACCGCCACCAGGGATGCGAGCACCCCCGCCGCGATGAGCGCCACGACAGAACGATACCGCCCCAAATGCTAAACCGCTAATCCCGTCGCCTGGTCACGTACAGCACCCACCATTGGAACCAGACCACCAGGGAAGTTCCCGTCATTATCAGTGCCACAACCGACGCCACCAGCGGAACCTCTCCCGCAGAAGGGCCACCACAGAAGAAACCAGGCATTCCCCCATCGCCTGATTCGCAGGGTGAACTCAAGAAAGCTGCCAGTCCTATAACCAAGCCGCTGGCCCCGAGGCTGGGGGTGGCCGACAGCAAGCTCCACCCATTGGCACGCTTCCACACCATTATGAAGGCGACTGCCCCCGATGTTGCCCCGGCCCACAGTATCATCATCGGGTACAACAGGTAGCCGCTGAAGTCATACCAGCCGTCAATTTCGAGTCCACCGGCACGGTCGCCAGTTATCCACATTGCCCAGCAGAGGGGTGCCCAGAGGGACAGCAACAGGGTCAATCCTGGGTACAGGACATACGGACGTTTGAAGAGGTGGATTAACCTATTCGTCTGTTGTGCACTCACTGGGAACGAGCCGGAAGCGAAAAGTAAGCTGGCCTGGTAATTGCTGTCCAACGCAGGGGACTGGTCTGATAGGCGGAATCCCAGAATCCTCGTCTCCACCGCGGCGGCTTTCCGGCAGCGCCATGCGATAGCCGACGCGGTGATCGGTGAAGATGTAGGCAGGACTGCCGGCGCTGTCCCCCAGCTTCCCGCGCAGCTTCTTGATGAAGGTGCGCAGGAGCTGCGAGTCGCTCGGGTAAGACGCCCCCCAGACTCTGGTCAGCAGCTGGTCCTGGGTCATGGTGCGTCCGGCGTTCGCCGAAAGTTCCACGGCCAGCTTGTACTCGGTGGCGGTCAGCCGGACGGGGCGTCCCGCCACCGTGACCCGGCGCGCATCGTAGTCGATTACCAGCTCTCCCGACCGGTAGGGTTGACGCCCGCCGGCCCGACCGGACGCCTGCCGCCGGTGCAGGATCGCTTCGATCCCCGCCACCAACTCGGCCGGAGAGAAGGGCTTGACGATGCAGTCTCCGGCCTCCGAATCCAGCAGGAATACAACCGGCGCGTCCGTCATCTTCTGGATGCGCCTGAGCAACTCAATCCCGTTGATGTCGGGCAACGCCAGGTCGAGCAGGACGAGGTCGGGTTCTGCCGTTTGGACGAGGCGCTCAACCTCGTCCGGGCCGCTGGCTGCGATGGTGAAGTAGCCCGCCGCTGAGAGAACGTTCCGGATGTGGCGAAGGGTCCGGGGATCCTGGTCCACCGCCAGAACGCGCGCTCGCTGCTTGGACGTGCCGGCTTCCTCCACCGTCTCCCGCTCTTCCGGACCTGCGCCGGAAGTGAACACGTCCCGAAGTCTCCCCGAGTCGTCGAAGGTCAGAATCGCGCCGTACCTGGCGCCAGTCAACGACCTGGCGCGGTCCACCGCCTCCTGGAGGACGGCATCCGGGTCGAGCTCCCGGGATGTTACAGCGCTCAGGCTCATGGTGGCCATTATACCGGACGAAATGCGGGATTGACACGAAACCGTCACCGAAGAACCGGATATGGACACGATAGATTCACATGCGCCCGTTAATCTGCCATAGGCGCATCGCACGGCGCGGGAAGGGCCCCCGTTGCTCCGGCACTAGAGAATGACCCCCTTCCCCGCCGCGAGGCCCAAGACCAAGGAAAAACCACTTGAGGTAGAAGAAGATGCAAGAGGGAACTCCAATCGGAACGCCGACGAAGCCGGCCGCCGGGCCGCTGCGTTGGACGCTGCTCATCCTCACCGTCATGGCCGCGTTCATCGCCAGTGTCGCGCTGACGGCCAACCTGGCACGGGCCGAAGGCGGCCAAGACCAAGACCCAGGCATGCAACTGCTTCCCCGGATAGAAAGCGTCAAGATCCAAGGCCAAGGCCCCTACAAGGCCGGAGACGTCATCACCATCCGGGTCTCGTTCACGGAGCCGATGTACGTCGCAGGCAGGAGCAAGATTAAGGTCAAGGTCGGCGAGAACTTCCGCTACGCCACGGCCACCAAGCCGGAATCGGTAACGGCTGAACCGCTCGCTGCGCTCCTCTACTCCTACAGGGTGCAGGAAGGCGATGAAGACGCCGACGGCGTCAGCATACCCGGCGCC
>VXOI01000059.1 GCA_009840175.1 Chloroflexota bacterium
AGACGGAGGGCTAGACCCCGGCCCTGATTGACCCCAGCCGCCGCCGGCGCCCGTCTCATTCGCCCGCGCCGGCGGCCCGTTCACCGGACTCGTAACGAGATCACGGCGGCCCAGCGATATAGCTGCCCGCCTGCGCGATATGAAAGAGACCACCGGACAGGAACAACCGAAGAGACGAGGTAGGCGGGCCATTGAGGACCCGGAGCTGAAGGTCGTGGGCATCGACTTCAAGCCCGCTCCCGACGCCGAGGAACGCCTGCGCCGCCTGTTCACCATCCTGGCACGGGTGGTGGAGGGCGACTTTGCCACGCCCGAGGCGGAGTCGTCGTAGGACGAGGACGGGGAGGGGCAATGCTGATGGTCTTCCACTCGATTCTCACCGTGACCGGCCAGGGAGCGGGAGTCCGGTCCACTGTTATACCCCTCCCTCGGAGCCGAAGGTCTGCGGGAACGTCCAGGACCGGCGCCCTTTCCGCGCGCCATGTCCACCCCGGAGAATTTGCCAGACAGTGTCTGGAGAATTGAAGCGGAAGAAGGCTGATGGCCTATCCGACAGCTTTGATGCACTGGTGTTGCTATGTTATGCTTATTCATCATGAGAACAACAATCTCCCTTGACGACCAGCTTGCCAGGCAGGTGCGCCGCGCCGCTGAGGCCGCAGGTATCAGCGTAAGCGCCTTTATTGCCAAGACATTAGACGATGCTATGAAGCGCCGTGAAACGCAGGAGCCGCCTCCGTTCCAGCTGATCACCGTGCGGGGCGTGCGCGCACGCCCCGGAGTGGACCTGGACCGGCCCAGGGCGCTCGACGCGCAGGACGACGAAGCCGCCTACGGGCGCGGGAGCCGTTGATTCGAGATGCTGCTTCCCGACGTCAATGTCCTGATATACGCGCACGTCGAGGACTCCACCCCGGACCACCCCGCGTACGCAGACTGGGTCACCCGTTTGGCGACGGGACCTGAACCCTTCGCTCTCTCCGTCCTCGTCCTGTCCGGTTTCGTCCGCGTCGTGACCAACCCCCGAGTCTTCGACCCGCCGTCCACCCTCGACCAGTCCTTCGCGTTCGTGGCCTCGCTCCTGGAACGCCCCACGGCGCGCATCGTGGGCCCCGGACCCGACCACCTGGACATATTCGAAAGGCTGTGCCGCGAGTCGGGGGCCGCCGGTAAGCTGGTCGCCGATGCTCAGCACGCGGCCATCGCAGTCGAGCATGGCTGCACCATGGTCTCAACCGACTCCGACTTCAGCCGGTTCCCGGGACTCCGGTGGCAGCACCCACTGCGTCCCGTCGGGATGTAGGTCCGTTCCATACCGCCAACAGTGTTTTCGGAATTGGGCGCTCCGGCTCTAACACCTGTAGGGACGGGGATTTCTATTGAGGTTACGAACACCGTTAGGGCATATATCATCGTCTATATCAGGGGGAATTGAGAGGCAATGCAAATGGACATGGGTACTCCAGAACACCCTGAAGGTCTCCCCCATTGGTCCAATGTGGCCATGTTCGCCAACAAGCTGGAGAACTTTCGCAGGCGCCAAAGGGGATTCTGGTTGCTGTTCCGGGAGTGTTGCGGCCAATGTGAAGGCGGCGGGTTCTTCGAGAACATCCTGACCGATGTAACCGCCGTTCGCCGGGAACACCCGGCAGGCAACTATCAACCGGACGTTGCCCTTGAAAGAGACGACAAGCCGCCGATCTGGCTGGAGTTTACCGACGCCTCCCCGCCGTCGATCCAGAAGCTGGCCTATTGCGCAGCCCACGGGATAGACATTTTTCAACTGGATGGTAGTCAAAGGCCCGCTGACAGCTCCGTCTTCAAGGCCCACATTGCACCCCGCAACTGCCGTCAGAAGCGGCGGCAAAGGTTCCATGACACTTGGGAACACCTGAGGAAACTTCCTCCTGAAAAACAGGTGATCGGCATCAGGGAGGACTTCCGAAGTCCCGGGCGGAAACGGCGTGAGTTCGAAGCAGACTGGGAAGAACACGAAGAGCGGCGTCAAGCCGTAGCGGCCGGACAGGTTCGCTGCGCCCGGTGCGAAAAGCCGTTTCGCGTGTCTGATAGTGGATACTCCATTAGCTATCTATCCACCCACAGGCCGGAGGGCGGCTGTGCGGAAGTCCCATTCTGCGATGAGTGCAAATTCGCGATTCTGGGGGGATCGGATGGCGTATTCCCTGACGACGCTCCACTCTGGGGCCAACTCGACCAGGACTGTCCCGACTGCCGAGGCGTCATCGAGCAAATGAGAAAGATGGATGCGGCTCCCCAATTGCGGCACGTGGAGATGCCCGAAACATACGGCAGCAGATGGGTATGGGAACCGGAAAAGCGCACCCAGGCGTTCGTCGTGGGGGACAGGTCCATCGCCAAGGGCGAGTTCCTGGCGGTGGTGATGACGTTCAGGTATCTGGCTCACTGTGTCTGGGAACTTTCGCTTTCGGAGGGGAGGCCTTTCCCAGTGAATCTTCGTGTGCTGCTGGAGCAACTGGATGAAATGGAGAGCGCCGTCCTGTACCCGAACAACATCACCGATTGGGACTGGAGAGAGGGCGTCGGCGACACTTACGTCTCCGACCACGAAGCCAGAGGGCATCACAAAGGAGACAGGTTTTTTCCGGTCGCAGGGTTGTCCGCTGAACCGCTACCCGCCCTGTCTTCGATTCTGAACCTGTAGAGGTGATTCAGGATGTTCATACCTTGCAAGAATACGGAACCCCTGACGAAGGTGGCGGAAGCGCTTTGACGACAGCCTGCCATTAAGCGTATCATGGCTTAAAAGTTGGCCCGGCGGTGCTGACAACACCCCGGGCCGTGGCGCCACCTGCGGACACAGGTGATGCGGTGGTATTGTACTACTTGCAGACCCGCTTCCGGCAGGAGGCGGGTCTCTTTTGTTTTCAGTCGGCCAGACCCACAGGAGGAGACAATGCCAGGAACCAAAGTGCAGAAGCAGAAATCCCAGGGCAACCGTGCCGCCATCTACGCCCGTGTTTCCGACAAGAGCCAGGACGCAGAGGACAAGACCTCCATCGCCGAGCAGACCAGCGATATGGAAGCCTACTGCGAGCGTAGGGGGCTGACCATCGTCGCCCGCTACCAGGAGGTGGGACAGGGCTGGTCCAAGAAGCGCAATCAGTTCCAGAAGATGCTAAATGACGCCAAGCTGGGCCGCTTCGACACCATCGTCTGCTGGAAGTCGGACCGCCTCAGCCGGGGGATGTACCCCGCCGCCGCACTGATGGAGGTGGTGGAAGCCAGCCACGTCAACCTGGAAGCGGTGATGGACTCCATCGACATGAAGACCTTCGGCCTGATGGCCGCCATCGGCAAGATCGAGCTGGACAACTTCCGGGAAAGGTCCTCAATGGGCAAGCGGGGTACCGCCAAGGCAGGGCGCATCCCGGTCAGCAACGTTCCCTACGGCTACCGCGTCGGCGATGGCGGCAGGCCGGAGATCGTGGAAGAGGAGGCCAAGGTGGTGCGCCGCATCTACCGCTGGTGCGTTGACGAGGGATTGGGGGCCACGGTCATCCGTAACCGGCTCACCGCCGAGGGCGCTCCCTTGGGTCGGGCCGGCAAGCGGTGGTGGGACGGACAGATTCACCGCATCCTCACCAACGAGACCTACAAGGGCACCTGGTGGTACGGACGCGCCCGCTACGTCTCCACCGAGGACGGCATCAAGGTCTACGACCAGGACCCCGAGAACTGGATCGGCGTCCCCTTCCCGGCCATCATCGACGCGGAAACCTGGGACCGCTGCCAGGAAATGAGGACCAAGCGCAAGACCTATTCCGGGCGCAACACCAAGATATTCTACCTGTTGCAACACCTGGTGCGCTGCACCGAGTGCGGGATGCTCATGGGCTGCATGGCCACCAGGAAGCGGACGGTGAAGCACGGCGACAAGGTGTACAAGTACGAGATGGAAATCCCCCGCCGCTACTACAAGTGCTACGGAGTGCAGCACTTCCAAACCGGCTGCCGGGAGCACACCATGATCCGGGCGGAGCGGTTGGAGGAGTTGGTCTGGGAACAGGTCAAGCAGGTGCTGGCCAATCCCGCCCTGATAGTCTCAGGGATCGAGTCCTTGGGTGAGCAGCAAGAGGGAGGACTGAGCGAGGAGGTTGTTAGGGCGGAGCGGGAGTTGGAGAAGGTGCAGTTGGAGGAGGACCGGGCCATCCGGCTCTACGTGTCGGGGAAGATAACCGAGGCCCAGCTGGACCACCAAAGGAAGTTCATCACGGAAAGGTTGGAGAGCGCCCGCAGGAAGCTGGACGACTACCGGGCCAGGGAGTCGGCCCAGGCGGGGCAGCGCGAAATGGCCGAGCGGGTGTTGGAGTGGGCGGAACGGATAGGCGACGGATTGGACGACCTGCCTCAAGAGCAGCGGAGAGAGGTCCTGCGTCTGCTGCTGGAGGAGGTGACCATCAACCGGGAGAACAACCTCAATTTCACGCTGGCGATCCCATCGGAAGATTTGGAGTCGATTGAACCTCCGGTATCAGGCGAGCAATAGTTCACTTTCTTCTCGAACCAGGGGGGGTATCAATTCCCATATCTGTTCTGAGAGGTCCCGGGCCAGACGATAGCACTCAGATATTTGAGCACGCCTGGAATGAATTGCGGCAAGCCTTGAGCAAATGGGACACCGTTGCACGTTACAAGGAAGTGGACCGTGCTCAATGGCTCCGGTGGGATCCTCCACCTTCCCCAAAGTCCCAGCGGTAGTCGTGGGATTTATCTCGGACATGACAGTTCCTTAATGGTTGACTCGCAAGAACCAAAGAAATTCCCCAGGGTCCTGGTATATGGCACCTTCGGTACAGCCTGTGGTCTAGCGCTCTTCGTAGCCCTGGCAATACCAGATAGCTTGGACGCCGCCGAGGCCCAAATTGCTGCCACCTACCTTGCACTCTTGATCGGAAGCAACAAGGCATTTAACGCCAACCCACTGTGTGGGGTCCGATGGCTGGGCGCCGTCGCCGCGTTCGTGGGAACAGGTCTATTGCCAGCCACGATTATCCACGTTGCCTTAGCCGGAATTGAGCCTGGACAAACCAATCACTTAGGGACCTTGGTAGGCTATGCCATAGTTTTGGCATTCGGAGCCGCTGTAGCGCTCATGTGCTCGGGACCGGCAATTCATTTATGGGAGAAATACGGAGACCGCACTAGCTCCAGCGACGAGCATCCTTCAAGTGTGATTCAAGGAGGCACAGCAATGGACCTCGTGAAATTCCTACGGACCCTTCCTTTGCCTGGCGATAAGGTCAGGATCGGCAACCAGGCCCAGCATCAGGAGTGGCGCGGGCGAACCGGCACCCTGGTCCGGTACGTGATGGTAATGGTCGAGATTGATGGCGAAGAGCGGCAGGTGTCCCTCAATCAGATCGAGTTGCTCCATGATGAGTGAGGCTGCCGCCCGTGCCGACCTAGAGTTTAATTTTGGAAATGTCTAATATGACCGTCCGCCCTTTTCGGTACCCCTGTTTCGATGTTATAATTGCTGTGTAGCAACCGGCATTAGTTAGCATCCTTGGGGATTAGTCTAGCGGTAGGACACCTGACTCTGGATCAGGCAGCGGAGGTTCGAATCCTCCATCCCCAGCCACTTCCGTGATTGCGTGTCCTGTTCCTCTAGCGGGCGGCTTGCACCGGCTGATGCGCCTTCAGGAACTCCCGCACCTGCTCTATCGTCTTCGCCTTGAGGCCCTCTTCTTCCTTCCAGGGATAGGGCGTCACCTCGGCCTTGGGCGCCAGTTCCACCATATCCATGGCCGCTTCCAGCGAGTGGGCCGGCGTGTCGTCGGGCATCACCAGCAGCGGAGTCTGGCACGAGCGCGCGAAGTCCCGCGACACGCTGTACATGAAGTCCGGCTGGATCCGGTACAGGTTGTGCAGGTACTGCTCAATGGTCTCCATGGTCAAGTCCGGCCTCTGCGCCATCAGGTCCGGCCCCCAGGAATCGCGGCCCATGTCGTACATGGCGTCCGGCGTCTTCGTTGCGTGCCCGACCGGCTGGCAGAGCACCGCCGCCAGCACGCGCTCGGGAGCGCGTTCGATCAGCTTCATCGCGAACGGCCCGCCGATGCAGTAGCCGATAAACAGGAACTCCTGAATGCCCAGGTGGTCCATCAGCCCCAACTGGTCGTCGGCGAAGGCTCCCCACGGGTCGTTGACCTGCACCGGGCCGGTGGACTCCCCGCCAATGGCGTTGCGCTGGTCCATGGTGATGACCCGGAAGTCGTTCTTGAAGACCTCCATGGAGTCGAACACCTGGCCGGGCCAGTTCTCCACCTTGGAATTCAATCCCCCGCCGGGAGTGGCCAGAAGCGGGAACCCGGACCCAACCTCTTCGTATCGTATGGTGACATCTCCTCTGGTGTAATGCGGCATAGCAGTCCCTCCTTAAATGACTCCGGCAACCTGCCCTGTGCGGCAATTGTAACTGCGGAGCCGCCCGAAATCGAGTGCCTCGCGCGATATGCGCAGGGTTGCTAGGGAAGGGGAATCACGATATAGTACAACCAGTTTCCGAGATTCGTTGGGCGGATGCGTTTGCTCCGCCCCTGTAGCATTAGTGTTGCCCCGGAGCAGCTTATGTTGACACAGCAGGAGTTGGTAGACCGGATGCGCGAGTGGGCCGTCCGGGTCACTCCGCAACGATTGGCTATCGCCGAAGTCGTCCTGAATTCCCAGGACCATCCCACGGTGCAGCAGATATACGAGCGGGTGCGCGGACATTTCCCGTCCATGACCCTCGCAACCATCTACTCCACTCTGAGCGTCCTGCAAAAAAGCGGGCTGATCCAGGAACTTCCCTTCCAGCGAATGTCCCGCTACGAGCCCAACATGGAGCCTCACGTCAATCTGGTCTGCATCGAGTGCGAAAACGTGATTGACGCCGACACCGCCAGCGAAGTGCATGACATGGTGGTGAGCCTGCGCAACAGCATCTCGGAAAGCACCGACTTCGAGGTTGGCTGGCAGCGGGTGGACTTCTACGGTCTCTGCCCGCGCTGCTCCGCCGCCAAGCGCCGGGGAGAACTGGCGGAGGTCTAGCCCTAGGGGAGACGCCCCCACCCCAACCCTCCCCCGGAGGGAGAGGGAGTTGTATAGTAGGAAGCCGGCCGGTGTTGCCCACTGGCCGGTTTCACTTTGTGGAGGTTCAGCCGATGATTAATGGAGTGGTTGGAGTCACCTTCTGGACCGACGATCTGGAGAAGATGTTCCGCTTCTACAACGACGTGCTGCAACTGCCCCTGCATTCCCGGCATCCCGATTTCATCGCCTTCGACCTGGGCCGGGGCGGGCCGGACGGAAACTCATCCATGCGGTTCAACATCGGGCTGCACGACCGGGTATCCGGCGCATCGAAGGACTCCTACCGCTTCATGCCCCACCTGGGCGTGGACGACATTCACGCCGTCGCCTCTCGGCTGGCCGACGCCGGAGTGGAATTTATACGCCAGCCGGAGCAGGAGATCTGGGGCGGCTGGGTCGCCACCTTCCTCGACCCCGACGGCAACACACTGCAACTGCTGCAACTGGTGTAAGGATTGATGGCCGATCGAAAGAGCGGGGCTTGAGTTGCGGAGGGTGGAGAGGAGAGATGCTATTTTCGTGGCGATATGCCTCGCCGGCATCGCCGTTGCCCTCGTGCTTGTTGGAGCGGTCAGCCATACGATACCCCGTCATCTGGTCCAGATTGTTCCGCTAGTCCTCGGTGCAGGCCTTGTTCTCGGTCGAAACACCTCGGCTTCCTATGCGGCGGTCGGGCTGTGCGCCTTCTGGGCCGTCATAATGGGGCTGATATGGCTCTACCTTCTGGGATTGTCCGGCGTCGTCTCCGGGACCTATTCTGCCGTCGAAATCGCCTTGACCGTGGTTATTGCGGTTTTTTCAGTATTGGGCATACTAAAGGGCACTCGCGCTGACAAACAGATTTCCGGGATGCGCGTCCCTGTCCTGATTGCCGTTGCCTTTGTGATTCAGGCCGTCGTAACGTCGGTCAGTATTCGGTTCCTGAACTGAGATTCAGAGAACATCAACCCACCCAGGAGGTCGAGCAATGACCCAGCCGAACAAGGCCGAAAAGGCGGCCCGATTCCTGTTCGAGGCCCATCGCGACCGGCAGCCCTACCAGCCGCTGCCCGACGATATTTCACCCGCCACCATCGAGGAAGCCTACGATATGCAGGAGGCGTTTCAGTCGCTGCTGGCCCCGGAGCGCGGGGCCATCGTGGGCTACAAGATTGCGCTGACCACGCCGGTGATGCAGCGGATGGTCGGGTTTGACGCCCCCTGCGCCGGAGCGGTTTTTGAGAGCAGAGTGCATCACTCCCCGGCGTCGGTGAACGCCAGCGATTACGTCCGTCTCGGCGCGGAATGCGAGGTCGCGGTGCGCCTGCAATCCGGCCTGCCCGCCAGCGGCGCGCCCTACGGACGGGAGGCTGTCGCGGCGGCGGTGGGCGCGCTGATGCCCGCCTTCGAGCTGGTGGACGACCGGGGCGCCGATTACAGCAACCTCTACTTCCTGGGAGTGGCCGCCGACAACGCCTGGAACGCCGGCGTGGTGCTGGGGCCGGAAAGGGCGGACTGGCAGACCCTGGACTTGGAGAACGCCAGCGGCGCAATGACCATCAACGGAGAACCCGCCGGTGAAGGCTACGGGCGCGACGTGCTGGGCCACCCGCTGGACGCGCTGGCCTGGCTGGTCAACACCCTCGCCGGACGCGGCAAGGAACTGCAAGCCGGGATGCTGGTGATGACCGGCAGCATCGTCAGCACCAAGTTCCTCAACCCCGGTGACGAAGCCGCCTTCACCTTCGAGGGCCTGGGCGACATCCGCCTGAGTGTGGGGTGATGCCGTAAGGTCAGCCCGCGGCCACTTCTATCGGGTCGAAGCGGCGCAGGCCGGGGATGCGGACGAAATCCTGATCGGCGCTGACGATGCCTTCCAAGTTATGATTGATGACTACGGCGGCGTGTATGGCGTCGCGGGCGGATAGGCGACGAGTTTCTGACATCAAGCGCATCGCAATCGTGATTTCGGCGGTGGTGATGGGGATGATTGTCGGGAACATTCCGAGGATGTCTTGCGCTACCCCAATGCCTCGGTCGGTTTCTCCCCGGCTGTAATAGACATACAAGATTTCTTGGAGTATCTCTGTGTCAACGCAGTAGTCCGATGAGTTGGCTTTGGCGAGTTCCATGACTCTCTTGCAAGGCTGCTGGTAGCGATGTTCGCGGCCCTCCGCATACATGGCAATGTTGGCATCCAGTAGCAACACTATTGGTCATCCTGATTCTGCCCCATTGATTTCAGGGTTCGCCATGCCATATCTCGTTCCATTTCACGCTTCAATTCCGCCCAGTCGGCTCCCCAATCAATTGGTTCTCGAGAAGAGAAACTTCGGAACGCCTCGTGGCGCTTCTTGGCTTCTTCGGTGAAGTGGGCGCGGAACACGCTGTCGTACACCAGTTTTTCGATGCTCCATTTGGTTCCGGTGGACAGCTCTTCGAGGATTGCCATTTCCTCGTCGTCAAAGTAGACCTCTACGCAGTGCTCTTTCTCAGACATATCGTCTCCCGTGCGCCAATGGCAGCAAGTCAACTGTAACAGAGCCGATGCCTCTCGACTATACAATCAGCATAGCGTCACCAAAGCTGTAGAAGCGGTACTGTTGGCGGACGGCTTCTGCGTACACCTCCAGCATCATCCGGCGGCCCGTGTCCTCCGGGCCGCCTGCGCCGTGCTGGGCGAAGGCTGAGACCAGCATCAGCAGGGTGGAGCGGGGCAGGTGGAAGTTGGTGAGCATGGCGTCCACGGCGCGGAATCGGTGTCCGGGCAGGATGTATATGCCAGCATCGCCTTCGGTTGACTCAAGGATGGCGCGGCGCTCATCCTGAGCTTGTCGAAGGGCGGCGTCTGCGGCGGCCTGCTCCAGCACACGGACGCTGGTGGTGCCCACGGCGATGGTGCGGCGGCTCTCGGCACGGGCGCGGTTGAGGGCGTCGGCGGTATCTGCGTCCAGCGAGTAGCGCTCGGTGTGGATGTGGTGCTCTGCCGGGTCTTCTCCCTGTACCGGGCGGAAGGTGTCCAGCCCCACGTGCAGCGTAACGAAGGCGGTCTCCACCCCGGCGTCGCGGATGCGCGACAGCAGTTCCGGCGTGAAGTGCAGGCCGGCGGTGGGCGCGGCGGCGCTGCCGGGCTGGCGGGCGTAGACCGTCTGGTAGCGCTCCGGGTCGTCCAGCGCACGGCGGATGTAGGGGGGCAGGGGCGTATGCCCCATGCCTTCAATCGCCTCTTCCGATGACAGCCGGACCGCCTTGATGCCGTTGGGACGCGACTCCAGGATTTCGACGGTCAGCGGCTCGCCCCTACCCCCACCCTCCCACTGAGGGGGAGAGATTTCTTCGGAGGGAGGCGTGATGGTCACAGTTGCGCCGGGGCGCAGGCGGCGTCCCGGTCGGGCCAGGGCTTCCCACACGCCTTCGGCTTCGCGGCGGAGGAGCAGGAACTCCACGCGCCCGCCGTTGTCGTCGCGCACTCCGAAGAGGCGGGCGGGGATGACACGGCTCTGGTTGAAGACCATCAGGTCGCCGGGGCGCAGGTGTTCCAGGATGTCAGTGAAGCGGCGATGTTCCGTCCTGCCGGTGGCGCGGTTGAGGACTAGCAGGCGTGATGAATCGCGCGGTTCGGCCGGGGTCTGGGCAATCAGCTCCGGGGGCAGTGGGTAGTCGAAGTCGCTGGTGCGCATTCCCTTTACCCTCTGCTTGCCTGAAGCCTGGATTTCACCCTCACCCTAACCCTCTCCCTCAGGGAGAGGGGACAGGCTAATGCCCTTCGGCAAGCTCAGGATGGATGTTGATGCGGGCGGCGGTGAGGGTGTTCCTGAGCAGCATGGCGATGGTCATGGGGCCGACGCCACCGGGTACGGGGGTGATGGCTGCCGCCTTCCGAGAGACGCTCTCGAACTCCACGTCGCCCACCAGTCGGTACCCGCGCCGCGCCGAGGGGTCGGGCACCCTGTTGATGCCCACGTCAATGACTACCGCGCCCTCTTTCACCATGTCGGCGGTTATCGCCTGGGGTTGTCCGATGGCTGCCACCACTATGTCTGCGGAGCGGGTCACCTCGGCCAGGTCGCGGGTGCGAGTGTGGCAGACCGTTACTGTCGCGTTGCCGCCGCGGGTACGCTGCATCAACAGGGCGGCCAATGGCTTGCCCACGATCTCGCTGCGCCCGCATATAGCGACGTTGGCGCCCTCGGGGTCGTGGCCGTTGCGTAGCAGCAGCTCGACAACGCCGGAGGGGGTACAGGGCGCGAAGACCGGTCGGCCTTGCAACAGCTTGCCCAGGTTGTAGGGGTGGATGCCGTCAACGTCCTTGTCCGTGTTGATGGCCTCAATGACACGGTGGCGGTTGATTCCACCGGGAAGGGGGAGCTGCACCAGTATGCCGTGAACGCGGGGGTCTTCGTTGAACCTGCGGACATTGGCAAGGATTTCGTCCTCGGCGGCAGTAGACGGAAGATAAGCGGCGTCGCTGAACAGCCCGGCCTGCTCGCAGGCGCGGCGCTTATTTCTGACGTAGACGGCGGACGCCGGGTCGTCGCCCACCAGCACCACGGCCAGCCCGGGGGTTACGCCGTGCTTCTCCTGCATCTCGACGACGCCATCGGCAACCTCGGCGCGTATCTCCGCCGCCAGGTCTGTGCCGGACAGAATCATGGCCGCCACCGGCTGGCCTCCCTACATAATGGGTGCCGAAAGTTTACCACGCCGCTTAGCCGGCCAACCGGCACAGCCTGAGCGCACGGGGAAATCGCCTGCTGGTTCGGGCGGCTGGTGGTACGGTGGGCCTCGCTTTTGCCTGCCCACAGGGTGAAAAATTTTATTTTCCGGTCATTTCCGGTCATTTCCGGTCATTTACGCTATTCCGGTACGCCCGCACCCCTGAGAAAGTATCCATTAGTGTCGGATTACACCCATACATTCCGGCTATGGATGATGCCCCGTCGCGCCCCCGTTATTGTCTGAATCAGGATTTCAAGGATAGCCGCCCCAATCCTGAACATCCTCCAGCGGCGAGACTCCGCCAAAGTCCCTGCCGCCGCCATAGACGGGTTGCATTTGCCACCCGTTACCAATGGTAGAGAGTGGTCACAGGACTCCGCAAGGGGCAAGTGTCAACAGATCGCGCTTCCGAATCAGGTGGTTCAAATTGCAGTTAACGACGGGTTGTGGGGAGGTTGGGTTCCCTTCGGCAGGGGGATGAGGGGTAGTTGAGGGGGTATGAAACCTATATTGGAAGGCCAGCATGAAACGGCAGGACGATTGCAAAGTCCAATAAGTTGTCATTCTGAGCGAAGCGAAGGGTCTCTGCGCTGAGGATAGGATTCTTCGCTCTGCTCAGAATGACAGGTAGCAACGACGACTTTGCAATCGTCCTGGCATGAAACGGAGCGCGCCTTGTACCCCGTTGGCGAGCGGACTTATACTGGCGGGACTTTCCCGATGAGAGACGGCGTATGCGTATCTGCTCTCTGCTGCCCAGCGCGACCGAGATTGTTTTTGCCCTGGAACTGGGGGACGACCTGGTGGGCGTTTCCTATGCCTGCGACTACCCTGAGGAAGCGGCATCGCGTCCGGTGGTGAGCCACAGCCTGCGTAACATCAAGCACCTGGACAGCGGCGAGATTGACGCCTTAGTGCAGCAGGCCCGGGCCAACAACAATCCGATGTACTGGATTGACGAGGAACTACTGGCCCGTCTGCGTCCCGACCTCATCATTACGCAGGAGCTCTGCGAGGTCTGCGCCATCGCCAGCGGTTCGGTCTTCGAGACAGCGGCGAAGGTATTGGACTATCAGCCGGAGATCTTGACCATCCGGCCCATGGGCCTGGACGACATTCTACAAAACGTCACCAACGTAGCTAACGCCGCCGGGGTGCCGGAGCGCGGGCGGGAGTTGCGCCGGTCGCTGGAAGCGAGGGTGAATCGGGTGACGGATGGCGTTCCTGCGGACAGCCAGCGCCCCCGGGTTGTCTGCCTGGACTGGCTGGACCCGCTGCGGAACACCGGGCAATGGCTGCCGGAGATTTCGGAGATGGCCGGCGGGGAGGAAGGGCTGGCTATCCCTCGGGGTCATTCCCGCGAGTTGTCTTGGGATGAGGTGCGGGAGTATGCGCCGGAGTACCTGATGATTATGCCTTGCGCCTTCGGACCGGAACGCTCCCGGCAGGAAGCGCAGGACAAGCTCACCGTACTGCCCGGGTGGGAGGATCTGCCGGCAGTGCGCGACGGACGGGCCTTCGTGTTCGACGGGCGCATCCCCAGCCGCCACGGGCCGCGAGTAGTGGACGTGCTGGAAGGGCTGGCGGAAGTGATGCACCCGGGGCAGTTCGCCGGGCTTGCGCCGCAGGGGGTGTTCGACCCGAAGCCCTTTGTCTAACCACAGAGAACACAGAGGGCACAGAGGAATTTCAAAATAATCATTAAAGATCTCTGTGCCCTCTGTGTTCTCTGTGGTTAAGTAAACCCGGTAAATCCGACCGGCGGGCTTGGGGCGTATTAGGGTTATGAATGCAGCACTGTCAGCACTGAGAGAAGGACAGGGGCGCACCTGGGCGGTGACCGGGGTCGTGGCGGTGGTGGCGCTGGCGGTGGCTGTCGCGGGTGCGATGGCCGTCGGAAGCGGCGGCGGGATAGACCCGGTCAACCTGTTCGTGGAAGGGAAGCTGTCGGGGAACTCGCAGGAGTTCCTGGGCGGCCTGATTGGCGGAACGGCGCTGTTCGCCTTTGCCGCGGGTATGGCCTCTGCGGTCAACCCCTGCGGGTTCGCCATGCTCCCGGCATACCTGGGGCTGTATCTCGGCTCCAACCTCAAGGAAGAAGAACGGCCGGGGCCGGTGGCGGCGGTGCTGCGGGGCCTGGTGGTGGGCGGCGCAGTGTCTGCCGGGTTCATCCTTCTTTTCGGGGTCGTAGGCGGAGCGGTAGGGCTGTCGGCGTCGTTTATCAGCGATCTCCTGCCCTGGCTGGGGCTGATAATCGGCGCGGCGCTGGTGGGAACCGGGGCCTGGATGGTGGCGGGAGGCAAGCTGTACACCGGCATCGCGGCCCGCGCCGCCGACCGCCTGGGGAACCCCAACACCGTCAGCATCAAGAGCTTCTTCACCTTCGGGGTCTCCTACGGCACAGCGTCCCTGAGCTGCACCCTGCCCATCTTCATTGCCGTTGTGGGCATCGGCAGCGCCACATCTTCGCTGTTGCAGGTCATAGGCAACTTCTTCCTCTACGCCTTTGGCATGGGGCTGGTGATAATGGTGATGACGCTGGGGATGGCGATATTCAAGGGTGCGATGGTGCGTATGATGCGCCGGGCCCTGCCCTACATCCAACCCATCGCCTCCGCCTTCATGGTTATCGCCGGAGCCTACATCGTGTTCTACTGGCTGACTGTTGGGCGCGATAACCTGCTTTAGCCGGAGCGGCCGGTCTGTTTCTCTCCTGTTTACTGTCGCGGCCCTGTTGAGCTTGCTGGCTCTGGCCTGCGGGGGCGGCGACGTTGCGCCAACGGTTGCGCCTGCCACCGAATCGCCGGGGGCGACTTCCGCTCCGGCACCCACGGCAGATGGAACAGCAACTTCTCGGCCCGTGTCGCAGACTGCCACGTCTGTGCCTGCGGCTACCGAGGGACGCCCTCACCCTAGCCCTCTCCCAGAGGGAGAGGGAACAGCGTCCGCACCCGCGGAAGCCCCTTCGGCAAGCGAGGAAACCCGGCCCACCGGGCCTGCGCCAATGGTCGAGCCTGACCCCAACTACGAAGACGCTCTAGACGCCGCCAGGTTCAGGACCGGCGGGTGGAAGACCGACTTCAGCCTGCACACCGTGGCCTACGACGAGTTCCTGTCGGGCGGGGTTCCCCGCGACGGCATACCGCCGCTGGACGACCCGCAGTTCGAGAGCATCGCCGACGCCGACTCGTGGCTGGAGGACGTGCAGCCGGTGGTGTCGCTGGAGGTCAACGGACAGGCCCGCGCTTACCCGCTGGCGATACTGACCTGGCACGAAATCGCCAATGACACCGTGGGCGGCGTGCCGGTGTCTGTGACCTTCTGTCCGCTGTGCAACTCGGCGGTGGCCTTCGACCGGAGGTTGGGCGATGTCACGCTGGACTTCGGCGTGTCGGGAAACCTGCGCCATAGCGACCTGGTGATGTGGGACCGGCAGACGGAGAGCTGGTGGCAACAGTTGACCGGCGAGGGCATTGTCGGAGTCTATGCCGGATACCGGCTGAACCTGGTGCCGGCGCAAATAGTGTCGTGGGCAGACTTCAGGGCAGCCTTCCCCGATGCCGACGTGCTTTCCCGCGACACTGGCCACTCGCGGGACTACGGACGCAACCCGTACTACGGGTACGACCGGGTTGATCAGTCGCCGTTCCTATTCCAGGGGCGTCCCGACGACCGCCTGCTGCCGATGGAACGGGTGGCCGCGCTGGAGCTGGACGGACAGCCGCTGGCATTCCCCTTTATGACGCTGGAGCGGGAGGGGGCGGTCAACTACGAAGCGAACGGGCGCAGCATCGTGGTGCTGTTCCAGCCCGGCACTGCATCAGCGCTGGACCAGTCGCGCATCGCCGAGTCCCGGGACGTCGGCGCCACGGGCGTGTTCGACGCTGAGCTGGACGGGCAGATGCTGACCTTCAGAGTGTCGGCGGATGGTTTCGCGGATGATCAGACCGGCTCGGTGTGGAACGTGCTGGGGCAGGCGGTGTCGGGGCCGCTGGCGGGGCAGTCGCTGACGCCCATCGTGCACGGGAACCACTTCTGGTTCGCGTGGGCAGCCTTCGCGCCGGAGACGGTGGTGTACCGGGGCGGCGAGTAGCTGTTTCGGAGGACCTTTCGTTTCCCTGCGTAATTGTCTGAACTGTGATTTCTTTGATTTTGATGATTGCCATGATTTTTGATTCGTGAGCCGTAGCAATCAATAAATCAGGAGAATCACAGTTCAGACATAGATCGAAAGACCCTGAGCGGCCCCGCCTTCGTCTGGACAGTGATTGGCGGGCAAAGTAGAATCGCCTTTGCTTCTTCTCGCTGGATTTCGCAAGCTGCCTGCGCCGATGGATGCGGTTTGGGGGTTACACTGATGCGCCTGTGGATGAACGAGCCGGGCCTGCGGGAGTCATGGCCGGGCGCTTTGCACAGCGGCGCAACGATTGTCCGGTGGACAGATGAACCGAGTGGCCTTCCAGTGGAGGACTGTGCCCGCAGGGGTGTTGAGGCCCTTGCGGGTTTTCTTATCGTTCGTGACGCCCTCGACATCAGCGACTCGCCCGATGAAATGTTCTGCACCTGCGTGGAGATGTATCACTCGGCCACCGGCACGGATGGGGAGTTCGGGGACTATATCGGGGTATACTTCCGGGTAGTGGAGTTCAAGGACGCCACCTATCCGATGGTGGGGAAAAGGTCGTTCAAGATGCTGATGCAGCCGTTGAGCGACGGCAATGTCATAGCGCGGTGGAATGCGGTCGAAGGCAGCGAGGGCGGCGAATCGGTCAACGGAGTGGGGGCTATGGCTGACGATGTTGACACACGCTCCAGCGTCTGCAAACCTCTGACCCTCGGCGTTATCCCGGAGCAGGACGAGGAAGACTTCAGTATGCCTTCGTTCCTGATTCTGCGAGACCCGGGCGCGGGCTGGCAGATATGGCGGCGCTTCGCTCCCACGACGGTTGACGGCAGTTATGCAGTCAACGACGGTGTTCGGGAAGAGACTTACATCATGGTGTACCCTCTGATGGACGCCGAAACCCACTGGCGCTTCCGTGTGCGCGACCTCCCCGAGGGCGGGGTACGGGTGCAAACGGTTCGAGGCGCGCAGAGTTAGAATAGGGCAATCATTCTTCAGTCCAGCCTCAGGCCCGCGCAGCCTGAGCGCATACGCAGGAGGCAGTCATGGCCAATCCCCGCGCCGAGTTCTCGCCCATCTTCCACCGTCCGCCGCTGAAGCTGCCCAACAACGCCCGCGTCGCCGTGTGGCCGGTGATCAACGTGGAGGAGTGGGACATCAACGAGCCCATGGCCCGCACCGTGCTGCCCACGCCGCAGGGCGTCACCACCATCCCCGACATTCCCAACTTTGGCTGGTTCGACTACGGCCTGCGGGTCGGGTTCTGGCGATTCAAGCAGGTGCTGGACAAGTACGGCATCCGCGCCACGGTCAGCCTGAACGCCTCGGTGTGCCTGAGCTACCCGATGCTGGTGGAGGAGTGCACGAAGTCGGGCTGGGAGATGCTGGCCCACGGCTTCATCCAGCGGGTCATTAACCGGGAGCCGGACGAGCGGGCCGTCATCCGCCGCACCATAGACACCATCGCCGAGGCCACCGGCGCCGCCCCCCGGGGCTGGATGGGACCGGGCCTGGCCGAGACCTTCGACACCCCGGACGTGCTGGCGGAGGAGGGCATCGAGTACATCGCCGACTGGTGCAACGACGACCAGCCCTACGAGATGATTGTCAAGTCGGGGCGGATGGTGGCGCTACCCTACACCGTGGAGCTGAACGACATTCCCATCTACCTGATCCAGAACCACCGATCGCCGGAGCTGTTCGAGCGGGCCAAGGACCACTTCGACACGCTGTACCGCGAAGGGGCAGACAGCGCGCGGGTGATGTGCATTTCGACGCACCCATACATCACCGGGGCGGCCCACCGCATCAAGTACTACGACGCCATATTCGAGTACATGAGCCGCTTCGAGGGCGTGGTCTTTATGACCGGCAGCGAGATTCTGGACTGGTACAACGAGGCTGCGGGGAACGGAAGTTAGGGCTGTCCTGCTACGGGCCGCCCGCGATGCCCACCTGCACGATGCGGGAGCGGACTATGCCGGAGACGCCGACGTACTGAAACATCGCGCCGTCGAATTCCCTGGGAGCGGGGGCCTGCACCACTACGGTAGCAGTGCCCTCGTTTGCCGTTCCCGCCAACAGCCGGGCGAATGGCGCTGCCTGCGTATCTGACCCAGGGTCGGTCGGGAACTTGAAGTTGAGACCGGGATGGCTCCCGTACTCTATGTTTCCGTCAGCGTCCGATACAAAGACCTCGTCAATGCTGGTTGTCTCCGTTACCTCGAGCAGGACCGCATTGATGGTGTCCGCGGGCGTTCCGGCCTGCACTGCCGTAGCCACGTAGTGCGCGACCATCTTTGCCGTGGCGATCATCAGGCCAGTGCGGGTATTCAATAGCTGGTTGACTCCGGGGTCGTCGGGCATTGGGGGTTCTCTCCCATCACATATTCAGAGACAGCGCGAAGAATGGCGCGGAGTCATCGCGGGCATGATAGCACGCGGGCGGCAGTAGGGGTTGGGTGGCCCAACGGATGGGCCGTTGTCGGCGGCGAAATTCTGGGCTGGTATGATGGAGCGGCAGGAAAAACGGGAATGGAACCGGAAGTTCATAGTTCAAACAGGTCTGAATCAGCCGAACACTCACAGCGGAGCCAGTTGTGTATACGGCAAGCTGACGACTACCTGACTCGAAGAAAAAGGCGTAAGGCGTCGAGAAAAGGATGGGAAGCCGCGGCTGAATCCGTGAAGGCAATCGCTATACAACGAGGCTGGAACCATAACAGTAAGAGCCTGCTTGCAGACGTCGCTCAACAAGTATCCGATGAGCAGGGCAAGCCCGATATCGTTCTCCGCCTCGGCCCCGCGATAGTGCTGTACTCCAACTCTTACGATAACTCTCTGCCTGCGGATGTTATCGAGGTTTACCTGGGCATCATAAAGTCGCTGTTGCCGGAACTGGAGCGGATTCGGAACGAAACTCCGCCGACCTTTACGCCCGAAACGCTCGACCAGCGGAACAGATGGCGGCGGTTGCTCGGGGGAGTTAGCGGTTTGAGTGTCAGGTAGCCATTGACCCTGTTGGCACCTTCGTGGTAATTTCGTTCTAATGAAACAAATTTCGGAAATATATCGCATCTCTAGGTTTGCAAGCCGTCAGCTTGGTGTGCAGACATTGATATTTATTGTGTGCATTCCGGCAATTTGTGCCCTCCTTATCGGCTGTCTGGAATTCTTGATAACTGGCACTCTACCGTGGGAGATTGCCGGAGGTATTATCAGTGACGCGGCTATTGCGTCTACCGCTATGCCCAGTGCGATAGGCGTGGCTGGCTTGCTCATGCTTGCAGTGATACTACCAGCGGTTACCGGTTTCGGTTACTGGTGTCTTTCGAAAGCGACGGAGCGGCCTCTCAGCTTCTGGTTGCTGCCGTCGCTGGTGCGCCGCCTACTTGTACTAACCCAATCTTTGTGGACTACTCATTATTCAGCAACCTGCCTCTGTCTAGTCGGCGTAGGCCGCCCTTTGCTCCTCTTCGCTTCCCGACGGACAATTGCGCCCACGCCGGCCGCCTTGGCTGGCGCCGCTCCTCTGCTCATATAGTACTCCCCTTCAAGCGTTGTCCACTGCCTATTTCTGCGCTTTGCGCATTTTTAGGCTGATTTTGCTTGGAGGTGGAATATGCCACAGACAAAATGGCCGATCTTGGTCGTCATCGCATTGGTTGCTGTTGCGGCCGTGTTGCCGCCAAACGCAGTCATTGCCGGGTCCCATTGGATCTCGAAATTGGTGATCTCATTCCTTAGCACACAACTTTTCGGGATGGTGGCGCTTTTGCTCATCGGCGCGGTCGTAATAGCTGCGTTACGGAATTCCCTACGATGACCAAACGGAAGTACGACTATTTCCATACGCAACACCGAGCAGCGAGAGCGCAAGCCTTTGCCCGCTCAGACGGCGTTTGCCAATTCTGCGGGATGCGAGATGCAAACGAGGGCCACCATTGGGAGTTCTGGAGCTACAAGCCAGAGAAAGATACTACTGCCGACGATCTTACCGCCTTGTGCGTCGTTTGCCACGAAATCGCAACCAACTTGCGCAAGTTTCAAGGGAATATCTCAGGACTCTTGTCTGCTTTCAGAACAGCGACAAGGGAAACATACAATTCGGGAGAAAACACATGGAACTTGAGGTCAAAATTAAAGGCATCAGACCTATTATCATGCACTCCAGCCGCGGGCTTGACCCCAATGACCCTGCCGCTATCGAAAGGAAGGGAATCACGGACAAGCCTGCCAAAACCCTTACGGCTAGCGAAATCGCCCGGCTCGGCGAACTCGACTGCTACCTCTCCCTTTGGCTGGACGGGAACGGGCAGCCTACCATCCCGGCAACGGCAATCCGCTCTGCTATCGAAACAGCGGCGCGAAAGCTGAAACAGGGACCACAAGTCCGCGAGGGCCTAATGGTGTCCTCGGTGGACGTCTTCGAGTATGATCGCGGTCGCTACGGAAACGACTTGGAGGACCTGATTCATACGACTCAATTCCGTGCAGTAGTTGTGAACCCCAGCAACAAGGCCCGTATCGTGCGGACGAGGGCGATGTTTGAGGAGCCGTGGGAATGCGCGTTCACTCTCGACTTGGACGATGAACTCGTTGACCAAGCGCGGCTTGAAACCTGGCTCGACATCACTGGCCGCCGCATCGGCCTGGGTGACTGGCGGCCCGAAAAGTCTGGCGACCATGGGCGGTTCGAGACAGTGAGCTTGAATGTCGTAGAATAACCGAGTCGTGGCTGGGCTGGGCTAGGCGTGGCTCGGACTGGCAAGGCGTGGCCCGGCAAGGCAGGGCAAGGACAGGGCGGGGGACAATCTCTCTCGCCCTGTAAATTTCCAATCGGATGAACGTGGAGCTTTGCAATATAATGCTTGCAAACTCCAAAACAGGAGCAACCACCATGACCTACCAACCTGGCATCATCACCACCGTCGTTGGGACCGGCGAACGGGGGTATTCGGGCGACGGCGGGCCGGCGGCTGAGGCGCTGATGAGCGAGCCGTTCATGTGCGCCTTCGACGCTGCGGGCAATATGTACGTGGCCGAAGCGATGAACCACTGCGTCCGGAGGGTGGACGCCGCTACCGGAGTCATCACCACTATCGCCGGGACAGGGGCCGAAGGGTATTCGGGAGACGGCGGGCCAGCGACGGAGGCGACGTTCAACCAGCCCTATTCGTTGCAAGTGGACTCTAACGGCGACGTGTATGTGGTTGACCGGCTCAACTACGTCATCCGCAGGATTGACGCCGCGACCGGCGTCATCAGCACTGTCGCCGGTACGGGTGAGCCGGGCTACGGAGGCGATGGCGGGCCGGGGGCTGAGGCGCAGTTCCGCGAACCCAACGACTGTTTCATTGATAGAAGCGCCGGGGACGGACGCGGCGGGCTGCTCATCGCCGACGTGCAGGACCAGCGCATCCGCCGTCTGGACCTGGCCTCGGGCATCATCACCACCTTCGCAGGCAACGGCGAAAAGATACGCGGCGGCGACGGGCGGCCCGCGACTGAGGCCAGCATCCTCGGCGCGCGGGCGGTGTGCATGGACGGCGCGGGCAACACTTACATCGCCGAGCGGGAGGGCAACGGCATCCGCAAGGTGGACGCCAACGGCATAATGTCCACGCTGGCAGGAACCGGGGAGTTCGGGTACGGCGGCGACGGCTCCCCGGCCTTCATATCAACGTGGGGAGGCCCCAAGGCCATACGGTGCGACCACGCTGGCAATGTGCTGGTGGTGGACACCGAAAACCACGCCATCCGTCGCATAGATGCGGTCACCAGCCATGTGCTCACCATCGCCGGCGGACGCCTGGGCGGCGAGGGCGACGGCGGAGCGGCAGACCAGGCGGCCATGGACCGCCCGCATGGGTGCGACGTGGACGCTGCGGGGAACATCTACATCGCCGACAGCAACAACCACCGGGTGAGAGTGGTGGGGGCGGGCTGAAAGCGTATGCTCAGAGTTCCCTCTCCCTCTGGGAGAGGGTTAGGGGGTGTCGTCAAATTGCCTCGTCATTCCGGCTTTCGCCGGAATGACGGAAATAAAGCTGTCGCACGTCTGGGGAATCCAATTAGACGACACTCCCTAGGGTGAGGGGCGTCCTTTGGATAACCATTGGTCACTATTGCCAAAGATTTCACCCTCACCCCAGCCCTCTCCCTCAAGGGAGAGGGAGTTTTCTACTCTGAGGTAGTTTGCCTAGTCGTCGGCCAGCACCGCTTCCAGCGGGTCGGGCTGGACGTCACGGACGAAGACGGGTTCGCCGTTGCGGATTTCGATGGAGCGCTCGAAGCGTTCCTGGAAGGTGATGTCATCCAGGGTGCCGACGTCGCGGGTCAGACAGCAGTACTCCAGCGAGATGCCGTTGGGGTCGGTGAAGTAGATAGACATGGCCCACTCGTGGTCGACGATGTCGGTCACCTTCACGCCCTTGTCCATCAGCTCCTCGCGCTTGGCGTTCAGTTCGTGCAGGTTGCCGGCTTCGAAGGCGAAGTGGTAGAAGACGCCGGGAATGCCCAATCCCCGGTTAATGCCGGTGTCAAAGTCGTCAGGCAGGCCGGGGATGTTGTTGGGCTCCATGAAGGCAACGAGCTGGTCACGGCCAACGTCTATGAAAGCGTGGCGTATATTGCCTCCCTGCCGGATCTTGATGGTGTCGCAACGCACCACCTTGAAGCCGAGGATGTTCTCGTAGAAATCCATGGTGGCGTCTAGGTCATGGGTGGAGAGGCCGATGTGCGAGAATCCCTTGTTGGACATCTGGTGACCTCCTCTGCTGTTAGGAGTTTCGTAGCGGGAGATTTCACCCCCACCCTAACCCTCCCCCTGATGGGGAGGGGATTTTGCCAAGTCTACCATTTTGCGGGCATATGCTGTTGGTACCAGTCGAGGGTGTGCTTCATAACCTGGGAGAAGGCTGGCTCCTCGTAGACCTCGTAGTGGCCGACATCCTTGAGCATGACCAGCTTCTTGGGATCGCCTGCGTGGGCGTATAGCTGCTCCGACTCTTCCGGCGGGACGAGGCGGTCCTGGTCGCTGGTGATGAACAGCACCGGGCGGGGCGCGATGTGGCCGACCACCCACTCGGGGTTGAAGCCCAGGGTGTCGTCAATGTACTCGACGGGGATGGTCATCACCGCGTTGGGGTTGTTGGCCCGCTGGGCTGCGGCGAGGGCGGCGGACTGGCGGTCGGGCAGCAGGATCTCGCCCCGCTCCACCATCTCCGACTTGCCGGTCATCACGCGCTGGATGCGGTCGGCCTTGGAGCGGTCGAGGAGGTCGAACCACTCATCCATGCGGCGGACGCGGCTCATCCAGCGAGTACCATTGCCGATGCCCACCACGCTGACCACGCACTTGGCCCGCTGGTCTATGGCGGCGGTCCAGACGACGGTGGCCCCGCCGTAACTGGTGCCATAGATGCCGATACGCTCCTCGTCCACCTCCGGCTGCTCGCCGAGGAAGGTCATGGCCGCCTGCACGTCTGAGACCCGGCTATGGGGAACCAGCCGCAGCGGAGAGACGCCCTCGCTCTGCCCCCAGCCCTTGTAGTCGAAGGTCATCACAACATAGCCCGCCTCGTTGAGCACCCGGGCGTTGTCGGGCAGGTACAGGTCCTTGACGCCGGTGTAGCCGTGGCACAGTAGCACCGCCGCCCTCCGCTCGCCGGGGGCAAGGTCGTCGGGGGTGTACACGTCGCCCTGTAGCTTGAACCCCTCGCTGTAGAATTCGACTGCGCGTTTCATTAGTTGGCCTCCTGCGTAGTTGTCTGAACTGTGATTTATGTGATTATTGGATTTTCAGGATTTCCAATTACCTTGTCATTCCGAACAACGTTGCTATTCTACCCCCGTGACATTCTGATAGATGATAAAAAACCTAAATAATAAAAATAAAAAAAAAAAATAAATCACAGTTCAGACATTCCCGTTAGCCGCTCACTCATATCCCACAGCCGGGCCGCCAAGTCCGTGTCATAGCTCAAGGCAGAAGAAGGCACAGGGCGGCAGTCTACGAAGAACTTGCCGGTGACGCCTTCCACTTCGGGTGACGATGCCAGGTATACCAGCGTTTCCGCTCCCTTGTCGGCGTCCACCCCGCGAGCGCCGATGAAGAAGTTGACCACCCGGCCCAGCAGCCCGTTGTTGCGGGCGATGTTGGTCTGCACCAGTCCGGGATGCAGAGCGTTTACGGTGATGCTTGTACCTTCCAGCCGCCGCGCCAACTCGTAGGTGTACAGGATGTTGCAGAGCTTGGAACGTCCGTAGGCCCGATAGCCGCGATTGCTGCCGGGCTTGGGCAGCTTTTCCAGATTGAATCTGCCGGGATGCCAGTGGGAGCTGGAGGACACGTTGATTATCCGGGCCGGGCCGGATTCCCGAAGCCTGTCCAGCAGCAAAGTGGTCAGCAGAAAATAGCCGATGTGATTCAGGGCGAAGGTCATTTCGATACCGTCAACACTGCGCCGGTTGGACAGGAAGATAGCCCCGGCGTTGTTCAGCAGCACGTCCAGGCGGGGCAGCCGTGCCAATGCCTCGGCAGCGACGCGGCGCACCTCCCTCTGCGACGACAAGTCAGCCAGCAGGCACTCGACAGCAGGGTTGCCGGTCTCGGCGATAATACGCTGTACGGCGGCGTCGGTCTTGGCGGGGTTGCGGCCCACGATGGACACCCGCGCGCCCATGCGGGCCAGTTCGCGGGCGGCGGTGTAGCCAATGCCGTCGCTGCCGCCGGTGATCAGGCAAGTCTTTTCTTCCATCGTGGGGGCCATGATGAGGGATTTTATCGCAGGTATCGTTGGGGTGGTAGAATTGGGGCGTTATATTGTCTGAACTGTGATTTATTTGATTACAGGATTTCCCTGATTTGCCTTATCCGAGCATCCTTGTAGTCCGACAGGACACAGAATCCAAGGAGTAGAGAAAGAAATCATGGCAATCCCTTAATCAAACGAATCACGGTTCAGACAAAAACAGGAGCGGCAACATGAGCGGCGGCAGAATCACTTTCGGGTGCAGTTTGAGCGTTGAGGACTATTGGGATGTTCCGTCCTTCGCCACGCGGGCCGAGGAACTGGGATTCCAGCGGGTGACCATGGGAGAGCACGTGATGGACGGCAACCCGCCGCGCCCCACGGTGCTGAACCTGCCCGCCATGGCCGCCGCCGCAGGGGCCACCCGCGACATACGGGTGATGACCGGCATCGTCATCGCGCCGCTGTATCACCCGGTGATGCTGGCCAAGATGGTCGCGTCCGTTGACCAGGTTTCCGGCGGGCGGCTGGACTTCGGCATCGGCATCAGCGGGCAGCGGGGCACGCAGGTCGAGTTCGAAGCCATGGGCATCCCGAAGAATACTCGGGGCCGCCGCACCGACGAGATGCTAACCGTAATGAAGCGGCTTTGGACTGAGGAAAGCGTGTCCCACCGGGGCCGCTTCTTCCAGTTCGAGGACGTTACCCTGCTGCCCCAACCGGCGCAGAAGCCCTACCCGCCAATATGGGTGTCGGGACGCAGCGAACCCGCCATGATCCGAGCCGCGCTTCACGGCGACGGGTGGTATCCCTACTTGTTCACCAACCGCCGCATAAAGCACAGCAACGAGATGGTGCGCCAGTTCGCCGCCGAAGCGGGCCGAGATCTTGACGGCTTCCATTGGGGCCTGAACCAGCCCACGGCCATATCCACCGATGCGGATGAGGCGTTGGCGCTGGCGGTGCGCAACGTGGGCGAGCGTTACGTCACGCCGGAGCGCAGCGCGGAGGACATCGCCCGCGCCCTCTGCGTCGCCGGAACGCCCGACGACTGCGCCCGGGCGATGGAGGCAAAGATCGAGGCCGGGGTGGAGCACGTTAACCTCGGCTTCCTGTCCCCGGACGCCGACGGCCTGTATCGCCAGATGGAGCTGTTCGCCGAGCGGGTGATGCCCCATTTCAAATAAATTAACCACAGAGAACACAGAGGGCACGGAGAAAGTATTAAGAAATATCATCAAACAATCTCTGTGGTCTCTGTGTCCTCTGTGGTAAAAAAACAGGAGGGAGAATTATGCCAGATTCGGTTTCGCTGAAGGTGGAAACCAATGTCGCTGCGACGCTGCGCGACGGCACGACGCTCTACGCCGACGTGTACCGGCCCGACGGCCCCGGTCCGTTCCCCACCATCCTGCAACGCACGCCCTACGACAAGACGGCGGCGCTGGCCTCGCAGATGCTCGACCCGATGAAGGCAGCCAAGGCCGGGTTTGCCCTGATCATCCAGGACACGCGCGGGCGCTTCACCTCCGGCGGGGAGTTCAACTGCTTCATTGACGACATCAACGACGGATACGATACCGTGGAGTGGGCCGCCGCCCAGCCGTGGTCCAGCGGCAGGGTCGGCATGATTGGCGCATCGTATGTCGGCGCGACGCAGTGGCTGTGCGCTATAACCCGGCCGCCGCACCTGGTGGCCATCGCTCCCAACGTCACCGCCTCCAACTACCACAACGGCTGGACCTACCAGGGCGGAGCCTTCGAGCTGGGCTTCAACGCTTCGTGGACGCTGCTCCAGCTTACCCTAGCCAACTTCAAGACCCACTCCGGCGTCAGGAGCATCCCGCAGGCGCGGCAGGCGGAGCTGGTCAAGTCCGTGGACGGCATGACCGACGCCTTCCTGCACCTGCCCTTGAAGGATATGCCGCAACTGAGCGGCGGGCTGGCCGACTACTATTTCGACTGGCTGGCGCATCCCAGCTTCGATGACTACTGGAAGAAGCTGTGCATCGAAGACCAGCACTCCAACGTCACCACCCCGGCGCTGAACATCGGCGGCTGGTACGACATTTTCCTGGGCGGCACCATCCGCAACTACCTGGGGATGCGCCAGAATGCGGCCACTGAGGAAGCCCGCAACGGCCAGAAGCTCATCATCGGGCCGTGGCAGCACAGCTCGCGGGGCACCAGCATGGCAGGCAGCCACTACTTCGGAGTGGCCGCCGACTCGATGGCCCTCGGGCTGGACGAGATTCACCTGCGCTGGTTCAACCAGTGGCTCAAGGGCGAAGACACCGGAATGCTGGACGAGCCGCCGGTCAGGATCTTCGTGATGGGCGATGACGTGTGGCGCGACGAGAACGAGTGGCCGCTGGCCCGCGCCCAGACCACCAGCTATTACCTGCACAGCGGCGGCAACGCCAACACCCTGCACGGCGACGGCGTACTCAGCCCGGAGGCGCCCAGCGACGAGTCGCCCGACGTGTTCCTGTACAACCCGGCCAACCCGGTGCCGACGCGGGGCGGGCAGCTCTGCTGCAACCCCTACTTCGCCAGCAGCGGCGCCCTCGACCAGAACGAAATCGAGGCGCGTTCCGACGTGCTGGTCTACTCGACGCCAACGCTGGAGCGCGACGTGGAGGTCACCGGGCCCATCACCGTAACCCTGTGGGCGGCCACATCGGCTACCGACACGGACTTCACCGCCAAGCTGGTGGATGTGTGCGAGGACGGCTGCGCCCGCAACCTGACCGACGGCATCATCCGCGCCCGCTACCGGGAGTCCATGTCCGACCCGTCGCTGGTGGAGCCGGGGCGCGCCTACTGCTACACCATAGACCTGTGGGCCACCAGCAACGTGTTCAAGGCGGGCCACAAGATACGGCTGGAGGTATCCAGCAGCAACTTCCCCCGCTTCGACCGCAACACCAACACCGGCGGGGTCATCGCCGCCGATACGGAGCTGAAGCCCGCCGTCCAGACCATCCTCCACGACGCGGCGCACCCGTCCCACGTATCGCTGCCCATCGTGCCGCGCTAGACAATTCATTAACCACAGAGAGCACAGAGGACACAGAGATTTTTCTATTATTATCTCTGTGTGCTCTGTGGTTAAAAAGAGAGTGATATGCCCCACGAATCAATACCCGACCCCGACGCGACGCCTGACCTGCTGCGGGAGTGGTACGTCAACGAGATATGGGGGCGCAGGGCCACCGACGATGATGCGCTGTTCGAGGTGATGAGTCTTCAGGTCTTTCAGGCCGGGCTGACGTGGAAGATGATCCTCGACAAGCGCGACGCCTTCCGCAACGCCTTCGCCGGATGGAAGATTGACGCGGTGGCAGACTTCGGGCCGGAGGACGTGGAGCGGCTGCGGCAGGACGGGGGCATCATACGCAACCGGCTGAAGATTGAGGGGGTTATCGAGAACGCCCGCCGAGTGCAGGCCATTCGGGACGGGCACGGGAGCTTCTGCGGGTGGTTCTACGACGGGCTGGAGGGCGACGAATACCCGGCGCTGGCGAAGGAACTACGCCGCACATTCAAGTTCATGGGGCCGGAAATCGCGCGGATGTGGCTGATGGCGTCGGGGCGCATTACCCGCGAGGAAGGAGACAAATACCGACCCGTCCCGCCGCCCTCGACGATATGACGGAGCTTAGAGGGTACGCGACAGCCAGGTTTTCACCCCCATCCTAACCTTCCCCCTCAAGGGGGAAGGGACTGTTGAGATAGTGTCTTATTCGTTAAGCGCCGCCAGTTCCTCTTCCACCAGCCGCACTATCAGGCTGTCCAGCCGCTCGATGGTGTATTCCCCGACATCGTGGGGCGTTCCCACACCACCGCCGGATGATTCGTACAGTATGAAGATGAACCGCCCCATGGTGTGCTGGGCTATCTGCCGGAAAATATACTCGCCCTGCTGGTTCAACCCGCTGGAGGCGACGGAAAATATCTTGATGCCGCGCTTTCTGGCCTCGACCATTTCCTCGGCGTAGTCATAGTCCTGGGGATAATCCAGATGCGGCGGCGCGTCAGCCAGCAGGAACACCAGGCGGATGGCGTCTCCCGTCCGCCAGTCCGGCTCGTTGAGGGCGACGTGCAGGGCCTCGTTCAGCGACTCCGGTTCATCGCCGCCCCCGTCGGCCTGTACGCTGCGGATGGTGTCGGAGAATCGCCCGGCATCGGCATCGAAGTCGAAAACCCGGGTTACGTACTCATCTCCTCGGTCCCGGTAGCTGACCATTCCCAAACGCAAATCCGGCTGAGAGGGCAGGTCGGAGATTCGCGCCGATATGGAAAGCAGCGTGTCTTTTATCCGGTCGATTTCGTCGGCCATGCTGCCGGTGGAGTCCAGCAGGAACAGCACGTCCAGGGGAACGTCGCCGTCGTAGGACGCCGTTGCGTCCAGCGTCAATTCCCAGTCCGTTTCCGCTCCGCGAGGAAAGTCGAGGCTCAGGCTGACGCCGTCTTTCTCCGCTGACACCCGGAAGGATTCCGCGCTCCCGGTCTCTTGCAAGGCTCTGGGGAAGAACAGTGTCTGCCCGTTGACGTAGGTGAGGCCCTCGAATAGAGTATCCTCCCCGTACGATACCCGCACCAGCGCGTTGGGCAAAGGACGTCCGTCGCTGCCTCGCACCGTGATGATGTACCGCTCCGACACATCAACTTCGTGAGCCGGCGGCCCTTGATATTCCGCCAGATATTCCAGATATTTCTCCCACTGGCGGTTATCGTCAACCTCTCCGGCGGACAGGGACACCGGACGGTACGGAGCGTCCTCTCCCGCCATAGCCGGGGCGGAATCTACTCCGGCCTCACTTACAGACTCCTCGGCTATGGCGAGCGTGGGCATAGGCGCCCCATCAGAACCGGCAGCGCCAATAGCGCCATCTGCGCCAGGAGGGCCAGCAGCACCAGCGGGAGCGGCAGCCGACACCGGGGCGGCAGTAGGGGCCGGGGACATCGTGGCCGCCGCCATAGCGGTGGGCGCTATGCTGGGAGCAGGCGCAGCTGTGGGCGTGGGCACTGAGGTTTCTCGTGGGGCGGCAGTGGCTGGCAACGCCATCGGAGCGGTTGGAGTTAGGGTGGTGGCCGGGAGTTTTGCGGCCGCCTCCGTCGCGGCGGGAGTAGCAGATATGGGCGTAGCAGCAGGCGGGAGCGCCGGGGTTTCACGGGCGGTCGCGACAGTCGGCAACGGCGCCGGGATTGCCGGAGTGTTTTCCGCGCCGCCGCCGCATCCCAACAGGAACACCGCCAGCGCCACCACTGCGAATGCTGTCCTGGCCAGGCCGTTCATACTCATGCCTTCACCCCGAATCCGGTAAATTCCCCGTCGCAGGCCAGCGCGCCGGTGCGGGGGCATAAGATAATATGCCCGCCGGAGCCAATTCGTTCCGCGCCGGGTGGGGATTTTTCGGGGTGTGCCACACGCTTAGGCAAACATTGCCATCGCAATCAGGCTGACGCCATCAAAAGGCATGGAGTATGTATGTGCCGCAGCATCAAGGTATTGCGCAACCCGGAATCAGTGGCGACGGACGCCGAGATTGAGGCGGCGGCGTTGCAGTTTGTACGCAAGATAAGCGGGTTTCGTCAGCCGTCGAAGGCCAACACGGCGGCCTTTGACCTGGCGGTTGCGGAAGTGGCGGAATCGTCGCGTCGGCTGTTGGCTGAGCTGATCTCCGTTTCTGACACACGCAGGAGGACGCCCTCACCCTAACCCTCTCCCAGAGGGAGAGGGGATAGCTTTCAACTGCGTAACTCCTATCCTGATTCAGACAACTACTTTGGGAAACCTCTCTCTTCTAGCGGACTTTCATGTACCTGGTGCCCAGGCCCTTTGAGGCGTCCGTTGCTGTGCCGCTGACCAGGTAGATGTCGCCGTGGGCGTCGGGCCAGATCTGGTGGCTGCGCGGCGTATGCCATCTAGCCAGGACGCTGCCTTCGCTGTCGCGCACCGTCAGCAGGTGCTCCACTGCATCGCCGCTTTCCCGTTCCGCGAGGTAGAACAGCCCGTCGCTCCCAATGTGCAGGTCGGTGGGTAGCTGCACATTGGTCCACTGGGTGACGAACTCTCCCTCGGGGTTGAAAATCTGGATGCGGTTGTTGTTGCGGTCGCAGACGTATATCTGCCCTTCACCGTCCACCCAGAGGCAATGTGGCGAATAGAAAGCGCCCGGCCCGTCGCCGCCGGGACGTCCCCAGGACGCGATGAACTGCCCGTCGGCGGCGAAGCGATGCACCCGGCAGTTTCGGTAGCCGTCGGAGGCGTACAGGTCGCCCGACGGCGAGGGCGATAGCCGGGTGGGACGATTGAACGGGCCGCCTGCCCGCAGCACGATTCCCTCGTCCTCGAAGCAGCCGGTGTCCGAGGGCTGACCCCGGTTGCCCACTTCCAGCAGCACTTCCCCGCTCACCGACAGCTTCATCGCCACGTGAGCGCCCCGGTCGGCCAGGTAGATTACGTCGTCCGTGCCAATGTACATGGTGTGGGGCTCCACAACGTAGCCGCTGCCCCAGGAATCGAGGAAGTTGCCGTCGCGGTCCATCACCAGGACCGGCGGGTCCTGTTGCTGCTGGCAGAGATAGACCCGGTCCTGCGAGTCCACCACCACGCCGGTCACCACGCCCGTGCGCATACCGTCGGGCAGCCTGCCCCAGCCTTCGTCAACCTCAAACCTGAAATCGCCGGCTTCAATCAATGCCATGATGAATTACCCCCTTCCGATGTAGGGCATCTTGGTGGCCATGATGGTCATAAACTGGATATTGGTGTCGAGGGGCAGGTTGGCGATGTAGACCACTTGCTCGGCGACGTGCTCCACGTCGAAGCGGGGCTCGGGGCGGATGTCGCCGGTGGGCTGGAGGATGCCCCGCTCCATGGGCGCGCTCATGTCGGTGGCCGCGTTGCCGATGTCTATCTGGCTACAGGCGATGTTGTACTTGCGCCCGTCCAGCGAGGTGGCCTTGGTCAGGCCCATCACGCCGTGCTTGGTGGCGGTGTAGGGGGCGCTGTTGGGGCGGGGCACATAGGCGGAGATGGAGCCGTTGTTGATGATGCGCCCGCCCATGGGGTCCTGGTCTTTCATTATCCTGATGGCTTCCTGGGTGCAGAGGAAGGTACCGGTGAGGTTGGCGTTAACCACCGACATCCACTGCTCGAAGGTCAGGTCCTCCATGTTGACCGGCGGGGAGCCGCTGCCTGCATTGTTGAACAGCACGTCCAGCCGCCCGCCGAAGGCCTCCCTGGTGCGGGCGAAAAGCTCGCCCACCGACTCCGGGCTGCCCACGTCGGTGGCGACGGCGATGGCGCGCTCGCTATGCTCTTCGGCCTCGCCGATGGACGCCTCAAGCGTCTCAATCCTGCGCCCGGCCAGCGCCACAGAGTAGCCGTCGCGCAGCAGGGCCAGCGTGGCCGCCCGGCCCACACCGGAGCCTGCGCCAGTGACTATGGCGACCCGTCCCAAAGAGTTCATCGCATTCCCTCCAGACGTTTCTTTGCCGCCAGTTTAACCCCGGCGGGGAGATTGTGGAATCATAAGGCTCTTCTACTGGTACGTGAATGATTTGGTAAACATTGAGTCATTCCCGCTTTCGCGGGAATCCAAACCCCGGCGCCACACGTCTCAACTGTCATTAACGCACCTGCCCGTGCTGGGAGACGCAGGACGATGGTACTGTGGTCTAACGGGGGTTTGGATTCCCGCTTTCGCGGGAATGACGGAAAATTAGCCTCGGAATGTTTAGTAATTCATTCACTCGTCGGTAATACTCTCTTTTCATTGAGAGGGGGAACCTTTTGCCCAACGTGTTATGATTCCGGCGATGTTCTCGACGATAGGGGCGCAACGGCGCTCTGGGAGTGAAGACTTGCGCCCGTCACATGACCCGAACCCGATACCGGCAGCCCTCCGCCGGATCATTTACGCCTGATGGCGTCGCTTGCCGCGCTGCGGCACCGCTTTATCGGCGTCTATCCCGGCTGGTGGGTTGTTGGGGCCTGCTGCTTTCTCGCCCTATTTCCCGGGGCAATCTTCTCCTACGGCTTTCCGGTCTTCTACATTCCCATCCGCGACGAGCTGATGCTCACCGACACGCAGGTGTCGCTGATCTTTGCGCTTTCGCGGGGAGAGGCGGGGGTCGGCGGGCCGATAGTCGGCTGGATGGTGGACAAGTTCGACTCCCGGCCCATCGTGCTGGTGTTCGGGCTGATGGCCGGCGTCGGGCTGATCATCCTTGCCGGGGTGGACGGATACTGGATATTCGTGCTGGTCTACGTCGGCGTGGTCTCCGTGGGCAACAACAGCGGGTTCGGGCAGACCTTCCTGGCAGTGACCAACCGCTGGTTCGTGCGCCGCCGCGCCATCGGCATGACCATCGTCATCACCGCCTACACCGTCGGCGGAGCGATGCTGATCCCGGTGCTGTCGCGAGGCGTGGAGGCCATTGGCTGGCGCGACGTGATGCTCTACACCGGCATCTTCGTGGCCGTGGTGGTAGTCCCCTTCGCCCTGCTCATCCGGCGGTCGCCGGAGAGCATGGGCATTGACTTGGCCGAGGTGGGAGAGGCGGTTGAGCAGTCGCCGACCGCCGCATCCTCGGCGCAGGCTTCGGGGCGGGACTACACCGTGGGGGAGGCGCTGCGGACTCCCACCTACTGGTTCATCCTGGTGGCCAGCGCCCTCCGCATCTCGGTCACCAGCGGCGTACTGGTCCACGCCATCCCGATCATGGTGTGGAAGGGCACTTCGGAACAGACCGGGGCCGACGTGATGGCGCTGCTGTTCTTCGTTTCGATTCCGGCGCGCCTGCTCATCGGCATATCCGGCCTGAAGCTGCCGGGGCAGGGCGTGCTGGGAGTCGGCATGGGCGTCGGGGCGGTATCCCTGCTGGCCCTCAACCTCGTGGACGGAGTCTGGATCGTGTTTCCCTTCGTGGCCGGGATGGCGATACTGGAAGGGGCGTCGGTGCTGAACTGGGTGCTGGTGGGCAATATCTTCGGGCGTCGCAGCTTCGCCACGCTCACCGGCATCATATCGGTGTTCTACAGCGCGGGCATGATGCTGTCGCCGCTGTTCCTCGGCTGGATGGTGGACCGGACGGGCGGGTACACCGAGTCGCTACTGATACTGACGGTGCTGTACGGCGTCAGCGCCGCGCTGTTCGCCATCGCCCGCTCGCCACGGGGAGCGGGCACTGCGCCCCGGCCAGCCCGGACGGGTTAGGGCACAAGGCGGGGTGTAAACGGTAATCGTCTGAATCAGGAAAATCCCACCCCCACCCTAACCCTCCCCCTCAAGGGGGAGGGGATTAGTCACACACCATCCGAGAGTCCGTCAGTCCAGACGTATCCGCTGAAGCAGGCTCTGTATCTCGTCCGGGCTTAGCGGTTGATTGTCCGTTGCGGGCAACTGCATACGAACCGTGTCGGCCAGCGCGTCGGAGTGCAGTTCTTCCAGCTTGATGCAGGGCGCTCCCATGGCCTCGGCGACGGGTTCGGCCAGGCCCAGGCGAAGGAAGTCGGTTTCGGTGTCCACCACCACCGCCGAGATATGCTGTTCCCTGATGGCGGCGGCCATGGCCCGGGCTTCCGCTATGGGCAGGCTGGCGCGTCCTTCGACAGGCTCAGGATGATTGGGAGTGCGCTCAGGATGAGCGGAACCGCCCGTACGCATTGAGGGTTCGGAATTTCCCATGGCTACGTTGGCGCGACCGTCGGACAGCACCACCAACAGCGGGAGGACGTTGCGGTCTTTCTGCTTCTCGGTCTCGATTACCTCCATCGCCAGCAACAGGCCCCGGCTGAGGGGCGTGCGGCCCCCGGTGGGCATCTCGCTGAGCAGGGCGTGGGCCAGGTCTACGCTGGATGTGGGCGGCAAGAGCACCTGCGCCCCCGTGCCACGGAAGGCGATGAGGGCGACCCGGTCGCGGCGCTGGTAAGCGTCGAGCAGCAGGGACAGGATTGCGCCCTTGACCGCCACCATGCGGCGCTGCGCGCCCATGGAGCCGCTGGCGTCCACCACGAAGAGGATGAGGCTGCCGGTCTTGGTCTCGCGCACCTTCTCGCGCACGTCGTGCGGCTCGATGAGGAAGGCGGGGGCATCCTGGCCTGCGGAGTCTTCGCGGCGCTTCAGCTGGTGCGGCGCGGCGGCGCGGAGGGTGGCGTCGAGGGCGAGGTCGGTGGCCTTGTCCTGCGGGATGGCCGCGCCGACGTAGCGGCCGGAGGGAGTGCCGCTGACCGTTCGCGCCCGGCGCCCCCCCGTGGGCCGGGCGCGATGGTCAGGAGGATGTATCTGGAGGGAGCGGACGGAGAAGGGGGTTCCGACCTCAAAGTACTGGTCCTGGGGGCCGGAATCGCCTTCCGGATCGGGCGGCTGCTCTTCTTCCTGTTCCGGTGGGTCAGGGTCTCCGTCGTCCTGCTCTTCGGACTGGGAGTTGTCCTGGTTCGATGGCTCGCGGTCGTGGGGGCGGTTCTGGAACTCGTCTATCATCGAGTCTAGCTGCTCGGTGACCAGGTGGGGCTGCTGGAAGGGCTGTCGGCGCTGGCGATGGAGCAGGGCCATCTCGGCGGCCTCGCGCACGTCCTCGGCGAGCACGTGGTCGCGGCCCTCGTAGGCGGCGATGGTGCTGGCCGTCTTGTACATCACGATGTCAGCCCGCAGGCCGTCAACCTGGTACTCAGCGCAGATGCCGGTGATGAGTTCCAGAATGTCGTCGGACACGGCGACGCGGCCCAGAAGCTGCTGGCTGCGGAAGATGCGCTCCCTCTCGGCGGCCTCGGACTCCTGCCAGGCGTCCATGAAGCCGAAGGGGTCGGACTCGTAGGCGATGCGGCGCTTGACGACCTCGCGGCGTTCCTCTGGGGTGAAGGCGCTGTCAACCTCGACGGCCAGGCCGAAGCGGTCCAGGAGCTGGGGGCGCAGGTCGCCTTCCTCCGGGTTCATGGTGCCGACGAGGATGAACTCGGCGGCGTGGCTGACGGAGATGCCCTCGCGCTCCACGTAGTTCCGGCCCATGGCGGCGGCGTCCAGCAGCACGTCAACCAGGTGGTCGTTGAGCAGGTTGACCTCGTCCACGTAGAGGATGCCCCGGTGGGTGGCGGCGATAAGGCCCGGCTCGAAGCTGCGGCTGCCGGTGCGGATGGCCTGCTCGATGTCGAGGGAGCCTACGAGACGGTCTTCGGTTGCGCCCACGGGCAGGTCAACGATGCGCACCTGGCGGGTTACGGGCGAGGTTTCTTTTCCGTGAGAGCAGAGCGGCTGGGGATTATCCGGGTGGCAACTGTACGGGCAGCCGCGGACTACGGCAACCTCCGGCAGCAGGGCGGCCAGGGAGCGGACGGCGGTGGACTTGGCGGTGCCCTTCTTGCCGCGAATCAGCACGCCGCCGATGCGGGTGTTGACGGCGTTCAGGATGAGCGCCCGCTTCATCGTGGTCTGGCCGACGATGGCGGTGAAGGGAAAGCGCGGCTCGCCTCCATTAGTCCTGAGCCTGTCGAAGGATTGCGACGGTTCCGTAGTCATGCGCTTTCCCATATACCTCTGCGGCAGAAATTACCGGCGGTTAGGCCGGGGGGAAATGGGCGAAACAAGCTCATCCTTCGACAAGCTCAGGATGAACGAAATTCGCCAAGCCCTTTGCAAACAGCCCCTAACTCCGGGATGGAGGGATGTAATGCACGAATACGATCCCGTCTCTTCCGACGTACCTGTCGCGCATATCGGTGAAGACTTTCAGCCGATCCTCTTGCAGCGGCGTGGGCTTGTAGTTTTCGTCCAGGAAGGGGTTGGGGAAGTAGCTTCGAAGCAGCGTTTCCTCGTTATGGCCGGAGAAGCGTACGTAATAGCTCAGGCGCTCGCCGTGGGTCTTGGTTTCCACGAACTGGATTCCGGCCACGTCGGACGTCTTGATGTGGAAGTGCCAGTTGTCGGCCTCCACCGTCAGGTTTCCATTGTGGTTCTGGGGCTGTTGGATGCCCTTGGCGTGGTTCTCGCTGACCACCGGGCCGCCGCCCACGACCCACATCATGGACTCGTCCTGTGTCAGTTCCTGTATCAGTTCCAGCGCTATTTCCACTGTCAGCCTCCTCGGATGCCGTGGATTTCACCCTCACCCCGGCCCTCTCCCTTGAGGGAGAGGGAGAAAAAGGTTTTGTACGGCTTCTTGGATTATTGACTGCCCCCGATTCTCTCCTGCCGGGCTTCCAGGTCGGTCTCGAGGTCTAAGTATAACTGCTGCAATCTTTCCCGCATTTCCGGGGGAGGGTTCTCCCACAGGCCGCGCTCAATGGCTTCCAGCAGCCGCTCGACCACGCCCTTCAGTGCCCAGGGGTTGCTCTGCTGGAAGAATCTCTGGGTGTCGGGGTCGAAGACGTAGCTTTCGGTGACGTCCTCGTACATCCAGTCTTCGATGACCTGGGCGGTGGCGTCGTAGCCGAACATATAGTCCACGGTGGCGGCCAGCTCGAAAGCACCCTTGTAGCCGTGGCGCTTCATCGAGTCAATCCACTTGGGGTTGACCACCCGGCTGCGGAACACCCGCCGCGCCTCGTCCTGCAAATCGCGGTTGCGGGCTCGGGTCGGGTCGGCGCTGTCGCCGAAGAACTGGCGGGGGCTGCGCCCGGTGAGGGCACGGACGGTGGCAATCATGCCGCCGTGGTACTGCATATAGTCGTCGCTGTCGAAGATGTCGTGCTCGCGGGTGTCCTGGTTCTTGGCGGCGACGACAATCTGGCTGAAGCGCTGGCGGAACTGGTCGCGGGCGTGGACGCCGTGGGCTTCCTGGGTGTAGGCGTAGCCGCCCCACGCGGTGTAGACCTCGGCCAGGTCCTGCACCGTCTCCCAGTTGCGCTCGTCCAGCACCGGCAGGATGCCCGCGCCGTAAGTGCCAGGCTTGCTGCCGAAGATGCGGTAGAGGGAGGATGCCCGGTCGGCTTCGGTTGCTCCTGCTCCTGGACTACCGCCTTCGCGGGAATGAAGGTTTGCGGTGTTAGCCAGGTCTTCCCGGAGGTGCTTTACGATGTAGTTGTTCTCCGGCGATTCGTCCAGCGACGCGGCCAACTCAACGGCCTGGTCAAGCAGGTTTATCAGGTTGGGGAAGGCGTCGCGGAAGAAGCCGCTGATGCGCACGGTTACGTCTATGCGCGGGCGGCCCAGTTCGGAGAGGGGTATGGCTTCGATTCCCAGCACACGACGGCTCTCGGCCTGCCACTTGGGGCGGACGCCCAGCAGGTGCAGTATCTGGGCGATGTCGTCGCCGTGGGTTCGCATGGCCGAGGTTCCCCAGACCACGAGGCCCACCATCTCCGGATAGGCGCCTTCTTCTTCCAGGTACTTGTCGAGAAGCGACTGCGCCAACTGCTTCCCCGTCTCCCACGCCGCCGGGGACGGGATGGTCTTGGGGTCAACGGAGTAGAAGTTGCGCCCGGTGGGCAGGATGTTGGCCATGCCGCGGGTGGGCGCGCCGCTGGGGCCGGGAGGGACGTACTTGCCCTCCATGCCCCGCAGCAGGTTGCCGATTTCGTCGGGCGTCCGCATCAGCGCGGGGTAGACCGTGTCGGCCACGTATTCCAGCACGAACTGAGTCTGCCCGTCAGGCGCGCCCAGCACGTCAGCGACCACGGGTGCAGCAGTATCGGCGTTGAAGCCGCGTTCCAGCATTTCGCGGTATAGCTGGCGGCAGAGCAGTTCGATGCGCTCCAGTACGTCGCCGTTGGTGCGGACTGGGGAATGTTCGTCAAGAGTTGCAATGACTTGCGGTATGTTGTTTGCTGGAGCTTCGCCCAGGTCGTCGGTGAGCCTGGCGTAGTCGAAGCCCAGCGCCTCGGCGACGGATCGGCGGAGGCTGGGGACGCCGCTGATGTCCAGGCGCGTCAAGGCGCAGAGCAGGCCGATGAGTTGCTCGCCCTCGGGAACGTCGCCGAGGATGTGCAGACCGTCTTTAATCTGCGCGTCTTTAAGCTCGCAGAGATAGCCGTCTATTTCGAGGATGAACTCGCCGAAGTCCTCGGGCCGGGACTCGATGTCCAGGTCGCGGTGCAGTTCGGCCTGCTGCACCATCTCCCATATCTGGGTTTCCAGCAGGGGCAGCTTGGACGGGTCGAGGGTCTGGCACTGGTAATGCTCATCCATCAACTGCTCGATGCGGGCGATGTCGCCGTAGCTGTCGGCGGTGGTCATGGCCGGTATCAGGTGGTCAACGATGGTGGCATGGGCGCGGCGCTTGGCCTGCGACCCCTCGCCGGGGTCGTTGATGATGAACGGGTAGAACAGCGGCACATCGTCCAGCGCCACCTCCGGGTAGCAGGACGGCGACAGCCCGATGCCCTTGCCCGGCAGCCATTCCAGGGTGCCGTGCTTGCCGAGGTGCAGGATGGCGTCGGCCCCGAACACGTCGCGCACCCAGCGGTAGTAGGCGATGTAGTGGTGCGTAGGGGCCATGTCCGGGCTGTGGTAGATGGCGATGGGGTTCTCGCCGAACCCGCGCGGCGGTTGCAGGCCAACGAACACATTGCCCAGGTCTATGCCAGCGATGGCGAGAGCAGGAACGCCGGAGTTACGCCCCCACCCTAACCCTCCCCCGGAGGGAGAGGGAACCATTTCGGTGCGGTAGACCTGCCCCGGCGGTTCGCCCCAGTCGCGGGACAGCTCCTCGGTCACGTCGTCGGGGAAGGTGGCGAACCAGTCGGCGTACTGGCGGGCGGTGACGTGGCCGGCGGCGAGGCGCAACTGCTCTTCGGTCAGGGAGTCGCGGTCGTTGCTGCACCGCTCGATGATGCGGTGGACTAACTCGTCGCCGGATTCCGGGATGTCCGTAACCTTGTAGCCCGCGTCCTTGAGGGCGTTCAGCACCAGCACGGCGGAGTTGGGGGTGTCCAGCCCCACGGCGTTGCCAATGCGGGCGTCCTTGGTCGGATAGTTGCTGAGGATGACAGCGATCTTCTTTTCCGAGTTGGACTTCATCCCCAGCCTGGCCTGCTTGATGGCGAGGCGGGCCACCAGCTCAACGCGGTCGTCGCGGGGGACGTAGCGCAAGGGACGCCCCCACCCTAACCCTCCCCCGGGGGGAGAGGGAACTGAGGGAACTTCTTCCTTGAAGGAGATTGGCACGGAAATGAGCCGCCCGTCGAACTCCGGCAGAGCCACGCTCATGGCGGTGTCTATGGGGCCGAGGCCGAGGTCGCTTTCCAGCCAGTCGTCCTCTGTGCCAGTGCTGACTATGGCCTGCACCATGGGCACGTTCAGGTTGTCGAGGTAGTCCACGGACCAGCCGGTGGCGATGGCCGGGCCTTCGGCGCTCAACTCGCCCATGGACATACCCATGGTGTTGACGATGCACTGCACTCTGGGCTTGCCGTCGGGCCCGGCCAAGTACTCGGTGAAGGCGCGATTGGCGACGCCGTCGCCATCGGGGCTGTGCTTCAGGCTGAAGGCGTAGACGGGCAGCACGTTGGCGCCCTTGGCCTCCAGGCTGCGTATCAGGGCATCTATGGGCAGCAGGTTGCCGCTCATCCAGTGGGCGCGGTAGAACAGGATGCCGATGCTGGGCCTATTGGGCTGGAACTTCTGGGCAATGAATGTGTCTACGTCCTCGCCGTCGGCGGTGTCGGGGTGGTAGATGCCCTCCCACGGCAGCGGGGCGGGGGCCTCGTGACCGTGGGCCGTGGCGAAGTAGGTGTCGCTGAGGAACAGGAACAGGTTCTGGAAGTTCTGGACGCCGCCCTGCATGAGGTAGGAGAAGACGGCATCCACCTCCACCGCGGGGACGGTGCAGGCGGTTACCAGGTCTTCGTCCCATTCCTGGTGGCCGGGGCAGGCGATGAGAGGTATGCCCTCGCCGCGGCAATGGCGAACGAGGGCGTCGAAGGTGTCGGGCAGGGCGCGCTTGCCGCCCAGCAGCCGCAGCACCACGACACCGGCGTTGGATGCCAGGGCCATAAGCTCGGCGTTGGGCTGGCCCTCGTCCCAAGACAGCGACGACGGGTTGACGGCGTCAACGCGCGGAAAGGCGGCGGGCAACGCCGCCAAGGCGCGGTCTGCCGTCAGGATGTCCGTGTCGGCGGTGGTTATGAACAGGATGGACTTCTGTTGCTGCATGGTACTTCCTGCTGGGGACGCTTTCACCCCTCGCCTTCGCGGGGGCAGGCTCTAACCCTCCTCCGGAGGGAGAGGGAATTGTACAGGAGTGTCGCCGCTGAGAAAGACCATGATGGACAGGTCGCTGAAGTCGTCTTCGATCGCGCTGCACTCCCGCAGCGTTCCTTGCCAGCGCTGTTCGTCGTCGAGGGTGAGGCGCTGGTAGACTCGCACGGGAAGGTCGTCGCGCACGCCGGCTTCCAGCAGTCCGGCGGCGATTCCGGCGGGCATCAGGTCGAAGGGACGGGGAAGCATGATGACGTGCCGGCGGCCCTCGTTGATGTAGTGGACCGGTTCGTCAAGGTCACCGCCGGTGTCCGCCCGCTTGTGCAGGGTGATGAAGACCGCGTCTTCCAGCGAGATGCCGGTGCGGGCCATGGCCACCTGCACCGAGCTGATTCCGGGCACCAGCCTCACCGTATCGGCGCGACGGCGGACGCGGGCCAGCAGCTCGCGGGCCGATACGTTCAGGTCGCCCCAGCAGCAGACGACGCAGCGCTTGCCCTGCCTGACCTGACCCTCCGCGTATTCAAGGACCTCTTCCTGGTCGCGGTAGGTCATGGGGCAGACCTCGGCCTTATCGAGCCAGGGGCGCACCACGTTCAGCACGGTGGTGAAGCCCAGCACCAGGTCGGCATTGAGCAACGCTTCACGGCCCTTCAGCGTGAGCATATCGCCGTCGCCGGGGCCGACGGCCACCACGGTTATGGAACGGGTGTTGTTAGCGGTATCAGAAATGAGAGCTAACCTCAGACAGCCGGGCGTCCAACCCGGCGATGTAGGCACAAAAAAACCCTGGCTCTACTGCTGCCAGGGAATGTCAGGTTCAGGGAATGGCGGCTATCGCCACAGGGCTTTTCTGTTCAGCGCAGAATGTAGAGCACCTCCACCCGGGCAGGTTTCCTGACTTGCGGGCATCCCGATAGGCTCGGCAACCCGTTCACAGTGGCGCAACCGTGGCGGACTTACACCGCCTTCCCCTGAAATGCCGAGACCGGCGCACCGGGCGGGCCGTTTCGATTGTTAAGCGGACGCAGCAGCAGCGTCACGGCGGGCAGTATAGGATGCGAGGCTGTGGTTGTCAACCGGGTCGCAGACCCCGGTATCATTTACTGACGAGTGAATGAATAGGTAAACAATCCGTCATTCCCGTGAAAGCGGGAATCCAACCTCCCGTTACTCCATAGTCCCGCCGTCCCGCGTCTCCCGGCACAGGCAGGCGTGTCAATGACAGTTGAGACGTGGGGCGCCGGGGTTTGGATTCCCGCTTTCGCGGGAATGACAGAAATTTGGCCCCGGAATGTTTAGTAATTCATTCACGCATCAGTAGAATCAGAGGGGCAATCAATTGACACCCGTCTTCATGGGGCAGGCTCAATCCGGGGGTTTGGATTCCTGGCTGCACGGGAATGGCGGGTTGTTGGCAATAAGGGAACGCCCTCACCCTAACCCTCTCCCAGAGGGAGAGGGAACTACTTAAAAGACCCAGCACATCAGGCAACGAAGGGGAGGACTTCCTCGGTGAAGCGCGACATCTGGCGGGGCTGGTCGGGGGAGGCGAAGCGGACGATGAAGTAGTCGGCTCCGGCTTCCTGGTAAGCCCGAATGGCGTCTATGCACTTCTGAACGGGGCCGAAGACGCACAACAGGTTCTTGCTGATGACGTCGTAGGGAATGCTGTAGTACGCCTGCATATACCGGTCGCCTTCGGACAGGGCGTCGTCGCCGTCGTCGTTGAGGTTCACGGAGACATACAGGCATCGGCCGATGCTGGCCGGGTCGCGCCCGAACTCCCCGGCGTTCTGCTCGATCCTTTCCCAGCACTGCCGGAACAGCTCCACCGACGGGACGTTGGTTATCCAGGCGTCGCCGTACTCCGCGACCCGGGACAGCCCGCGCTTGACCCAGTTGCTGGATAGCCAGAGGGGTATGGACGGTTGGACGGGCCGGGGTTCCAGTTCGACGTCTTCGAGCGGGTAGAACTCGCCGTCGCTGGTGACCGGGTCTCCGGTCCAGAGCGCGCGCATGACTCGGATGCTCTCCTCCATCCGGGCGGCGCGTTCCGTTATCGGGACGCCGACGGCGGCGTGTTCGGCGACGAACATCCGGTTGTTGCCCCGGCCCGCGCCGAGGCCCAGGATGGCGCGCCCCCCGGAGATGTTGTCAATGGTGGCGGCGGCGTGGGCGAGGTGGACGGGGTGACGCAGGGCGTTGAGCAGGACGGCGGTGCCTATCTTGACGCGGCTGGTGCGGGCAGCGACGGCGGCCATGGCGGTCAAGGGTTCCATGCGGGGCTTGGAGGTGATGCTGTCGCCGACCCAGACGGAATCGTAACCGAGCCGCTCGGCGGTCTCGGCCATCTGCCAGGTCTGCTCCACCCTGGGGCCGCCGGTTCCCGCGTACACCAGCACGCCCCTCGTGGGCAGCAGGATTCCGAAGTTGTCCACCAGTGTCATCGCGTCCACCTCTCCATCGTAGGCTGCCAAGCCGCTGGTGCGGAGGATTCACCCCCACCCCAGCCCTCCCCCTGAGGGGGAGGGAGAAAGGAAAAGCCGTCTAGTCCTCGACTTCGACAATCATCTCGATCTCGATGGGCATACCGCCTGGAAGGGTGGCCATGCCTACGGCGGACCTGGCGTGGCGTCCCCGCTCGCCGTAGAGGTTGATGAGCAGGTCGGACGCGCCGTTGGCGACCAGCGGCGTGTCGCCGAAGTCGGGCGTGGAGTTGACCATGGCCAGCAGCTTGACGATTCTGGTCACCTTGTCGAGGTCGCCGATGGCCCCCTTGAGGTTGGTGAGCAGGTTAAGCATGGTCTGGCGGGCGCAGTCGTAGCCCTGCTCCACGGTGACATCCCCGCCGAGCTTGCCGACGTGCAACAACCCGCCGCCGGGCAGGCCCGGGCCAGTGCCCGACAGGTAGACCAGGTTGCCGGTCCGCACAAAGGGGATGATGTTGCCAGCGCCGGGCGCGCGGGGCGGCGGCAATTCGTATCCCAGTTCCTTCAGCTTGTTCTCAATCTCAGACATAATGCAACTCCTGCCAGATTCAATGGCTGGGCGAACCGGAAGCCCGCCCCGTAACCCAGCCAATTGTAATCGGCCTGCGGGATGTGGCAACCCCGTGAGGGCAGGGGCTTTTGATTATTGTCTGGATCAGGTAGGAGTTACGCAGTTGGGCCACTGGATTCCCGCGAAAGCGGGGATGACGGGCGCGTGCAATGCTGGTTCAATTGGAATGCGTTTGCCCTGGCCCTGCTTCCTCAGCGGTTGACAAGGCGCGAGGGCGTTGATAGCATTCAGCGAAATTGAGGCCACCCAGTCCGGCGCGCCCTACAAGCGGGCGTGAACAGGGAAAGCGGTGAGAATCCGCTGCGGAGGCGCCACTGTAACCGGTTAGCCGCCCGCTGATGCCACTGTCCGCTAAGGGATGGGAAGGCGCGGGAGAGGCGATGAGCCGGGAGCCAGGAGACCTGCCGGGTTGAGCTGAGCGGTCGCTCTTCGTCCAGGGAGTGCTCAGGTCCGGGCCCCGCTTCATCTGCAAGCGTAAGGTCAGCCGGTACAGTCCCTGCCGTTACGAAGGCGGCAGGGATTTTCTGTTGCATACAGCAAAATCCGGTGCGCCGAACCTGCGTTCCGGCGAAGAAAGGCCATCTATAGACAGGCTGTTAGTGCGGCTCTACCTGGGCTGGCTCCGGCGAAATCCGGTGTTGAGCGGCTCCCCGGTGCTGCTGAGGCTGGCCGGGGGGGCCATACCGCTGTTTGCGGTGGGAATCATCCTGGTCATCATCGCCGCCGCCCTTGGCCCCTACACCATCCCCTTTTCCCACACCGCCGACATACTGCTGGCGCAGATCGGGATAGGACAGGCCGCCGCGCCGGATACCGAACAGGCGATAGTCGCATCCATCCGGCTGCCCCGGATCGCCCTAGCACTGACCGTCGGCGCGGCTCTCGGCGTGGCCGGGGCGGTGATGCAGGGACTGTTCCGCAACCCGATGGCGGACCCGGGCATCATCGGCGTGTCCACCGGCGGGGCGCTGGGGGCGGTCATAGCCATCGCCACCGGGGCGCAGGCGGCCTTTGCCCTGGCTCTGCCGGCGATGTCCTTTGCCGGGGCCACCGGCGCGCTGGTGCTAGTGTTCGCCGTGGCCTCCGTGGGCGGGCGGTTCTCCATGTCAGCGCTGCTGCTGTCGGGCGTGGCGGTGAGCGCCTTCATCGCGGCCATCATTTCCGCCATTATCCTGTTCACCGAGAACCTGGAAGCGCAGCGGGATATGCTCTTCTGGCTGGCCGGGGGTCTGGACGCTTCGCGGTGGAGCGATGTGCGCCTGTCGCTGCCCTTCGTGCTGTTCGGCGTGGCCGTGGCCGTTTTCATGGCACGCGACCTGAACCTGCTGATGGTCAGCGACGACGAGGCCCGCTCGCTGGGGGTGCGGGTCAGCCTGACCCGGAACTCGCTGCTGCTGGCGGCTTCGCTCATCACCGGAACGGCGGTAGCCTTCTCGGGCACCATAGCCTTCGTCGGCCTCATCGTCCCCCACGCGCTGAGGCTGGTGACCGGGGCCGACCATCGCGTCCTTGTACCTCTCAGCGCCCTGGGCGGCGGTGTGTTCATGCTGGCCGCCGACACGCTGGCCCGGATGGTCATTTCCCCCGCCGAGGTGAGCGTGGGGATAATCACCGCCCTGGTGGGCGCTCCCTTCTTCCTGATACTGCTGGCCCGGAACAAGGCGCGGGCCTCGATGCTGTGAACTCATAATTAACCTGGATGGACAGGATGAACAGGATTGGACTTGCCTTCGACTGCGTGAGTCCTATCCTGAGTCAGAGAGGAGAATGAACCAGGAATGACTATAAAGGCGAACCTCAGATACCTGATTGCAATAGTGGCCATCGTGGCCGTGGCGGCCTTTGCGCTGGCGGCCTGCGGGGGCGCTGCGGAGCCTACGGAGCCGCCCGCCCCTGCCGCCACCACTGCGCCAACAGCAGCGCCGGAACCCACGGCGATGCCTCAACCCACAGAACCGCCTGCGCCTACGGCTGCCGCCGTGTCGCATCCCACGAGCGCACCCGAACCGACGGCCACGGCCCGGCCTGCGCCTACGGCTGCCCCGACCGCTGCGCCGCAGCCCACGAACACCCCGGAGCCGACGGCTACCCCGGCCCCGACGGAGGTCCCATATCCTTCCGTTCCCGGCATAGTGGACCCGTCCAACACCGGCTGGCCGAGAGAGGTGGAAACGTCCGAGGGCAAGATTACGCTGGAAGGGCCGCCGCAGCGCATACTGACCTACTCCCTGGGGCACGACGAGATGGTGCTGGCGCTGGCGCCGCCGGAGCGCATCGCCGCCCTGGGGAAGTTTACCGGCAATCCTTCCTACTCCAATGTGGCCGAACTGGCGCCCCAATTTCCGGTTTACGAAAAGGGCGCTGAGAATGTGCTGGCTCAAAGCCCCGATATTTTCATAGTTTCCAAGTCCACCAAGGCGGACATAGTGGAACTGGTGAAAGAGGCCGGGGTTCCCGTAGCCCGCCCCGACCTGGAGGACGCGACGGAAGGCAACATTTCGCAGATTCTTTTGCTGGGATATATGCTGGGGGCCGAGGAGCGGGCGCTGGAGTTGACGGCGGAAATCCGGCAGCGGCTGGAAGCGGTCGCCAGCCGGGTGCCGCCCGCGGGCGACCCCTCTCGCCCGGCGGTGATTTCCATTACCCGCTGGAGCGACTCCATCAGCATATCCGGCGGCGGCACCACGGGCAGCGACATCATTGAAGCCGCCGGGGGCGTCAACGCCGCCGCCCGCGACGGCATAGACGGGTTCCAGAAGATCAGCGTGGAGTCCATCCTGGCGATGAACCCGGACTTCATCCTGATACCCCAGGACGGCGAAGGGGCTGTCAATCTGCGCGACGACCTGATGAACGACCCGGTGCTGGCAACCGTTCCGTCGGTGGTCAACGGGCAGATTCACATAGTCCATCCGCCCAACTACATCGTGCTTTCCCACTGGACCGTCCGGGGGGTGGAGCGAACCGCCGAGATACTGTTCCCGGACAGGTTCGCCGACGTCACGTTCACCGACTTCGAGCCGTACACGGGGGAGTAAGGCAAGTGGCAGTAGGGATACGCCCTCACCCCAACCCTCTCCCGGAGGGAGAGGGGGTTACTGGGATCGCCGCGACTGACGTGTCGGTAAGTCTTGGCGGCAACCCGGTGCTCAGGGGCGTGTCCTTCGAGGCCCGGCCCGGCGAGGTCTCCGGGCTTATCGGGCCGAACGGGGCCGGCAAGAGCACGCTGCTGCGGAGTCTGGCCGGGTTGATACGCCCGGACTCCGGGGCGGTGCTCCTGGGGGATACTGCGCTGAAGAGGCTGAACGCGGGCGAGCGGGCGCGGCGGGTCGCCTTCATGCCGCAGCACGACGCGATGCACCCGTTCACCGCGCTGGAGACAGTGCTGATGGGACGCTACGCCCACCTGGGCCGGTTCGAGTTGGAAGGCCGGGAGGACCGGCAGATCGCCAGGGAGGCGATGACCCGCACGGACACGGCGCAGTTCGAGGGCCGCCAACTGGACCGGCTGTCGGGCGGGGAACGGCAGCGGGTGATATTGGCCCGCGCGCTGGCGCAGCAAGCGGGGGTCATCCTGCTGGATGAGCCGTCGGCGAGCCTCGACCTGCGGCACCGGCTCTCGATGATGGAGACGCTGCGGGCCGAGGCCGTCAACCGCAACGTGGCGGTGGTGGTGGCGCTGCACGACGTATCGCTGGCGGGCCGCTACTGCGACCGGCTGACGCTGCTGTCGGACGGGGTCATCGCGGCGGAGGGCGTTCCCGGCGAGGTGCTGACGCCCAGCAACCTGCGGACGGTGTTCGGCGTGGAGACGACGGTGCAGGTGGACCCGGCAACGGGCAGTCCGCAGGTGTGGCTGATCGGGCCGGCGTGGTGATTTTGGACTGTCTGAATCAGGATTTTCAGGATGGAAGGATTAGCAGGATGAATTTACCCAGTCCTGAACATCCTTTAATCCTGATAGGAGTTACGCAGTTGAAAACATCCGTCCAGCCCTGTCATTCTGAGCGAAGCGAAGAATCCCTGTCTGCGGAGATAGGACTCTTCGCTTCGCTCAGAGTGACAAAGCAGTCAACTGCGTAACTCCTATCCTGATTCAGACAATAGATTAGAGGTGGAGTCCTATGACTGCCAATCCCATCACCTTAGCCCAAGCGGTTGAACGGATTCGCCCGGCGGACGCTGACGCGATGGCCCGGGCGGAGGCCCGGCAGCAGAACCTGACCAAGCCGCCGGGGAGCCTGGGGCGGCTGGAAGAGGTTTCCATCCGGCTGGCGGGCATCTATGGAACGGAACGCCCGGCCATCGGGGGCAAGGCGGTTATCGTCGCCGCGGGAGACCATGGCGTGGTGGCGCAGGGGGTGACCGGCTATCCGCAGGAGGTCACGGCGCAGATGGTGCTGAACTTCCTGTCCGGGGGCGCGGCCATCAGCGTGATGTCGCGCCATTTGGGGGTACGGCAGGTTGTGGTGGACGCCGGGGTGGCGGCGGAGATTCCCGCCTTCGCGGGAATGACGGGGGG
>VXOI01000148.1:0-1074 GCA_009840175.1 Chloroflexota bacterium
TTATAACACACAGCCCCTCCCCAACCCGCCCTATTTAGTATATTCTCAACGCGCTCTTAAAATCCCAATAAAACCCGTCTTTCCGGCCAAAGCCGGAATCCACCGCTTGCGTATCCGATACAGCACCAACACACTTCACAAGGGAGCAAACAGACTTGGCTGAAACAGTCCTTTACGAAAAGCGAGACAACATTGTTGTAATGACCCTCAACCGGCCCGACGCGCTCAACTCCATCAACCGGCAGTTGCGTGGCGAGCTGGCCGACGCCATCACCGAGTTCGACAGCGACCCCACGGCCTTCGTCGCCATCATCACCGGCGCGGGTCGCGCCTTCTGCGCCGGACGCGACCTGAAGGAGCGCGCCGAGGACAACGCCGAGGGAGTGCAGGCCCGCGCCTCCCACAGCATGAGTCCCGACCGGCCCTATATGTGGCCGCAGACCTGGAAGCCGATGATTGCCGCGGTAAACGGGTTTGCCCTGGCCGGCGGCTGGTCCATCGCCCAGATGTGCGACCTGCGCCTCGCCTCCGAGGACGCCAAGCTGGGCATCACCGAGACCAAGTGGAGCCTGCTGCCCCCCTTCGGCACCATCCTGCCCAAGACGATTCCCATGTCTGCGGTGCTGGAACTTGTCTTCACTGCCGCTCCCATCACCGCCCAGCGCGCCTACGACATTGGCTTCCTCAACAAGGTAGTCCCCGCCGAAGACCTGATGGAAGAAGCGATGGCCCTCGCGCAGCAGATAGCCGAGAACGCCCCGCTTGCCGTCCAGTATTTCAAGGAACTGGCCTACCGCGGTGTGAATATGTCCACCCAGGACATCTCATCCCTCACCTACCACATGTACGACCAACTGCTCACCACCGAAGACAGCAAGGAAGGCCCCCGGGCCTTCGCCGAAAAGCGCAAACCCAACTGGCAAGGCCGTTAAGGTAGCGGGTCTGACTCCAGTGACGTTGTAGGGGGGGGGTTTTAAAACCCCCCCAAAAAAAAAACAAAAAAACCAATAAAAAAACAAAAAAATAATAAAAAAAAAAACAAGCCAACAAAAAAAAAAGGTATATATAGAGGGT
>VXOI01000148.1:1084-6940 GCA_009840175.1 Chloroflexota bacterium
CCAACCCCGAACGTACGGCCCCCGGGCCTTCGCCCAAACGCCAAAACCCAACTGCAAAGCCCTTTACGGTCGGCAGCGGCATGCCCCCGATTTTGTAGGGGAGGGTTTGAAACCCGCCCCTACGATTCACCGAGATCAGGCTGTCATACACCCTCGGCTATTGGCCCGCTAGGCATCCACCTTGATAACACCCTCGTCTTCCAGTTCTATGCAGATGTCCACCACCATTTCCATCTCAATCCGCAGCTTGTCGGAAATATCGTCATAACAGAGGTCAGGCTCCTCAGCCAGCAGATCCAGTATCTCGCCCTGCGCCTCTGCCCTACTGACAGCCCGGTAGACAATCTCCTCCGGTGGCGGGTCCGCCGCCGTGGTCGTCAGCTTCAACCCCAACGCAATAGCGATGCGCGAGACCGTCGCGAAAGAAAGGCTGGGATCTTCCGACAGCGCCAGGCTGATTTCCTTGCCGTTCATTCCGAAATCATTCTTGATGTGCTTTTCAGTCAAGGCGCTCGAGATGTTGCCCAGCACCTTCTTGACCAACTTGCCATCTCCGCAGTCCTCTTCCAGCGCGGCCCAGAAGTAAAGCCGAATGTCTTCTTCGGTATTTAGATATTTTACCGGGTCCCATCGAGTGAATGTTTCAGACACTTCTCGCCCTCCATTCTTGAGCTAATTGGCGGGACCGCGGTATGTCGCGCCGCTGACTGTCCTTGTCCCCTCCGAACAGAAAGACCAAGGTGGAATCGCCCTGCCTCAGGAAATAAAGGCGGTAGCCGGGGCCATAGTCCATCCTCATTTCATACATTTGGCCCCCTAAGGACCTTACGTCGCCCAAGCGTCCTATTTCCGCGTTGTCAACTCGAGCGTAAATGCGAGTTACTGCGTTTTTGTCGCGCAGCCTGCCGACCCATCGCTCGAACGTCGCGGTCTTGATTACTTCATATACGGGACTATTCTGGACCACGCCCTGAATTCTATTCCCCGCCTGCCTCCCGCACCAGACGCCGCACCCGGTCGGGGCTCAGCGGCAGATCACGCACCTGCACCCCCAGCGGCGCCAGGGCGCTGGACACTGCGTTGGCCAGCGCCGCTCCCGTTGCCACGATACCGATTTCGCCGCCGCCCTTCACGCCCAGCGGATTCAGCGGCGAGGGAGCCAGGTCCAGCACCTTCGTCTCGAAGGCCGGTATGTCCGTGGCGGTGGGCAACAGGTAGTCCATCAGCGTCCCCGCCAGCGGCTGCCCCTGCTCACTGTAGACCAGCTCCTCCAGCAGCGTCGCCCCTACGCCCTGCGCCGCCGCGCCGGTAATCTGCCCGTTCAGCAGCAGCGGGTTGATGACGTGCCCCACATCCTCGGCGATGACGTAACGCAGTATCTCTATCTCGCCCGTCTCCGGGTCCACCGCCACGTGCACCGCGTGAGCGCCGCAGGGATACAGCTCTTGCGGCGACTGGAAGTAGTGGCTGGCCTCCAGCCCGGCCTCACCCAGGTTGTAAATGCTGGCCGGCGCCGCCAGGCGCAGCACTTCCGCAAGTGTCAGCGTCAAATCAGTCGAAGCGCCGTCCACTCGCTGAACCTGCCCACCGGTCAGCTCCAGTTCCGAAGGGTCAACGTCCAGGTACGCCGCCGCCACCGCCAGCACTCTCTCTCGGAGCTTTTGCGCTGCCCCGTACACAGCATTACCCGCCAGCGTCGTGCCCCGGCTGGCGTATGTTCCGCCGCCGTAGGGAGTCAGGTCGGTGCTGCCGTGATAGACGGTGATGCTCTCCAGTGGCACGCCCAGCCCGTCGGCGCATATTTGGGCGAAGATGGTTTCGTGCCCCTGCCCCATGGTGGCTATCCCCAAGTATACGGCAACCTCCGCCTGCGGGGTGTCACGCTCATCGCCCCAGCCCGGGTATGTCTGCATCCCCCGCTCGCCCGGCAGCGGCCCCCGGTGCGGCCCGCCCGCGTTGCTGATGACGATTCGCGCTCCCTCGCCGGGATCTCCGGTGCCGGTGCTCTTGACGAAGCAGGCCGTCCCGACGCCGTGATACCTGCCGCCAACGCTGCGCCCGATGGTCGGCTTCAGAGATTCGTAGTCAATCTCGTCCAGCGCCTGCCGCAGCAACTCCGGGTAGTCGCCGCTGTCATAGATGATGGAGTAGGACTCCGGGCGCGTCTGGCCCACTTCATAGGGCATCATCGAGGGTGGGATGAGGTTTTTCAGACGGAACTCCGTCGGATCAATGCCCAAGTCGGCAGCCACCATGTCGAACATCCTCTCACGGAAGAAGCACGACTCATACCGCCCCGGCGCGCTGAACGTCCCCATGCCCACCTTGTTGGTCAACACGCACTTCACGTCCCATCCATAGTTGGGAATGTTATACGGCCCGGTCAGCAGGGCGGTAGTGGAAGTAGGCACCGACGCCCCATGCGTCCGCACGTACCCGCCCAGCGCCCCCAGTACCTGCGCCCGCATCCCCAGTATCGTACCGTCGTTCTTGACGGCCAGTTCCAACTCGCAGACGTGCTCCCGTGAGTGGTTGGCCGCGATGAGATGCTCAGCCCGGTCCTCAGTCCACTTCACCGGGCGGCCCGTTTTCATGGCCGCGAAAGGCGCCAGGAAATTCTCCGGGTAGAACTCGCCCCGCACTCCGAACCCGCCGCCCACGTCCGGCTCCACGAAGTGAATCCGATGCTCCGGCATCTGCAACAGCGACGACAGCACCCCCCGGTTGTAGTGCGGCACTTTGGTCTCGCCCCACACCGTCAACTGCTCCCGTCCCGGGTCGTATGACGCCGCCAGTCCCCGCGTCTCCATCGGGTTGGCGGTGTGCCGGTGGCAGCGGAACTCCTCCTTCCGCACATAGTCGGCCTCCCGGAAGGCGGCGTCCGGGTCGCCGATTGACGAGGAAAACTCGAAGGCCACGTTAGTACCCTGCGCTTCGTGGATGATAGTCTCGCCTTTCAGCGACTCCTTCACGTCCACCAGTGCGGGCAGCGGCTCGTACTCGATCTCCACCGCCTCAGCCGCGTCCTCAGCTAGGTAACGGCTCTCGGCCAGCACCACCGCAACCGGGTCGCCTACATAATGCACCTTCCCGTGCGCCAGCGGATATTGCAGGAACTTCAGCAGATCGCTGTACGCCCGCAGCCGCACCGGAATCGGGCGAGGCTCCACCGCAGCGGCGATGTCCTCAAAGGTCAGCACATCCGCCACCCCCGGCATCTCCCGCGCCGGAGTAGTGTCAATGGACACGATGCGGGCATGAGCGTGAGGGCTCCGCACGATGGCCGCGTGCAGCGCGTTGGGCAGCTTCACGTCATCCACGAACTGCCCCCGTCCCGTCAGGAACCGCCGGTCCTCCTTCCGCCTGATGGGAGCGCCGATATACCCTGGACTCCGGCTCTCGGTTTCGGCTGGTGAGGTTGCCATCGCTAATCCTCTTCCGGCAGAGTTTGTTAACCTTCCGCGCCCCTGATCAGCTCCCACACCCGCCGCGGCCCTACCGGCGGGTGCGTGACCTCCGCGCCCAGCGGCAGCAGCGCGTCGGCCACCGCGTTCCCCACGGCGGTATACGCTCCGACTGTCCCAGCCTCTCCCACTCCCTTGACGCCCCCCTCGGTGAACGGCGAGGGCGTCTCGGTGTGCAGAGTCTGGATTTCCGGAACGTCCGGCGCCGTAGGTACCAGGTAGTCCATGAACGTCCCGGTCAGCAGTTGGCCTCCGTCGTCGTAAACCAGCTCCTCGTGCAGCGCGTTGCCGATGCCCAGGCCCACGGCCCCAACCACTTGCCCGTCCACGATTACGTGGTCAATGATGGTGCCGCAGTCCTCCACGCAGATGTACTGCTCCACCTTCACCTTGCCCGTCTCGGCGTCAACCCGGACGAAGGCCAGGTGCGCCCCATGCCCGAAGGTCTGGTGCGGCGGGTCGAAGGTGCGGGTGGACTGCAATCCCCGTTCGATGCTGTCCGGCAGCGACACGATGCGTGAAGCGTCGTGCGCCGCCGCCGCCACTGCGGCGAAGGGTACGCTCCGAGAAGGGTCTGCGGCGGCGTAGATTTGGCCGTCGGCGATTTCCAGTTCCTCCCCCTCCCCTTCCAGGAAGAAGCGGGCTATCTCCGTGGCTTTCCGCCTGATGTCGCTCGCCGCCAGCCGGATGGCTCCGCCGGTACTCACCGCACTGCGGCTGACCCCCGTTCCCGCGCCGAAAGGCACCGCGTCGGTGTCGCCCTCCAGTATCTTGACCGTCTCGTATGGAACGCCCAGCTCCCGTGCCACCAGGCTGGCGAAAACGCTGTCGTGGCTCTGGCCGGTGGACTTGGCGCTCACCGCCGCCATCACGTTGCCGCCCGCGTCCACCTTTATCGTAGCGGAATCGAAAGCCGGCAACCCGTAGACCCCGCGCCTCCGGTAGTCCTGCGATCCGGTGCTGGAATGCTCCACGAAGCAGCAGATGCCGATGCCCGCCAGCTCGCCTCGCTCCCGCGCCTCCGCCTGCGCCGTCCGCAGCTTCTCGTAACCTGAGACGTCCAGCAGCTTTGCCAGCGTGTCCGGGTAGTCGCCGCTGTCGTACAGCCGCCCCGCCGAGGTGTTAAAGGGCTGGTCTGCGGGCTGGATAAAGTTCTTCATCCGCACGTCCGCCGGGTCCAGCCCCAGCTCGGCTGCGATCATGTCCATCACCCGCTCGATGACGAACACGCCCTGCACCGTGCCCACGCCCCGGTAGGCCGCGCCCGGACACTTGTTGGTCAGGATGCCGTAGGCGTCGCACCGGAAGTTGTCAATCCGGTACGGCCCGACGATGGACTGCCCGGCAGTCATCGGCTCCAAGCCCGCCGATGTGGGGCCGAGGGTATGCGCTCCTTGGTCCACCAGCACCCTGGAGTCAATGCCAAGTATCCGCCCGTCGTTTCTCACCGCCACCGACACGTCCACCTTCATCTCGTGGGCGTGTCCGCAGACCAGCAGGTTCTCCATCCGGTCTTCGATCCACTTCACCGGACGGTCAATCTTCCGGGAAAGAAAGGACAGGATAATCCCCTCCGGGTAAGCCGCGCCCTTGATGCCGAACTCTCCCCCCACGTCCGGCGATATGACCCGGACGGCGTGCTGCGGCAGCCGCATGACGTTGGAGATAGTGGTGCGCACCAGGTGCGGCGACCGGCACGACGCCCACACCGACAGCCGCTCCTCCCCTCGGTCGTAGTGCGCGATGACCCCCCGCGCCTCCACCGGAACCCCCGTTTGCCGGGGGAAGCGGAAGGTCTTTTCCAGTTTCAGATCGGCCTGCCGGAAAGCCCGTTCCAGGTCGCCCCCGCCGAACTCGCGGTGAAACACGATGTTATCGTCCATCCCGACGTGAATCACCGGCGCGTCAGGCTCGAGGGCCTGCTCTGCCCCCAGCACCACCGGCAGCAGCTCGTACTCCACCACCACTGCTTCGGCCATGTCCTGCGCCGCGTGGGCGGTCTCCGCCGCTACCGCAACGATTGGATCGCCCACGTAGGTCACCTTCCCCGGCGGCACCGGGAAGCGGTCATAGGGCCGGGCGAATTCGCTGGATCCTGGCGCCGCCGGGCGCACCGGGTTGACGTGGGGCAGTACCTCATCGGGCGTGATGACGCCAATGGCCCCCGGCACTTCCATGGCAGCCGTTGTGTCTATGGACACGATATTGGCGTGGGCGTAGTCGCTGCGCACGAAGGCCGCGAAGCACATCCCCGGCAGCTTGATGTCGTCCACAAACCGCCCACGCCCGCGCACCATGCGGGCCAGTTCCGGGCGGGCAACCTCTTCGTGCGTAACCATCGCGCGCTCCTTCTGATATTTCCCTCCCCCTGAGGGGGAGGGTTAGGGTGGGG
>VXOI01000002.1 GCA_009840175.1 Chloroflexota bacterium
CCCGGAACTGGTGGGGCTAACATAGAGGGTGGTACAACTACAGGGGGCAGGTCAAATCCGCCATCTTTGTTCACTTGAACTAAGAATCTGTTGATGTTTCGTTGCTCCGTAGCCACCATGGGGTTCAGCCCGAACATTCCGGAGCCACTGCGAACGAATCTCGACTCCTCACCAAACCTACGAATGTCGTCGCCGAGACGCGCTGCAACAGTATCCCAAAGTGTTTTGCCCTGAGTTTCCCACAGGTTTCGTTCGATGATCTGACTAGTGATTTCACGGTAGTGGAGAGGCCTACCCGCCTCGTGGAGCACGACAAAGGCAGCGTCAATTGATTTCACGTGTTCATCTCATTCAGTCAACCCTATCGGCCAACTCAAAATCCAGTTCTCGCGGTTAGGAGTGTAAGTCGAATAGAACGGAAAGCATACTAAGCATTGTAGCTGCGACTTAAGTAAATGTGGCGTGGGGATTTCGTTTCCAGGCGAGTCCAAGCCACTCACCAGCGCTTTTTCGCTATACATTGATCGCCGTCCATGCAACAAGGCTACGTATCCATTCTATCCTCTAGTTGTTATCCAATTTGAAATGAGACTCGGGGATGCAGTTTCGATCCCGGCAACCCGGATGCCATCGCCAAGGTCTTCCCGCTGATGATTGTCCCGCATAGGCAATCATCAGCGATAGCATTCACGCTTCTGGTACTGCCTACCGTTAGGTATGGCCGGAAATGGTGGGCCTGAGCGTACCGAATTGCGAACTTTTCGGTGGGAGGTCCCGCTATAGGATTCAGGAGCCTGGTTACGGGCAAATGGGTTGAGGTAGAAAGACCATCGTTTGTCTCATAACTCGACTTAGAAACTCCGTTACATCTGCGCCTCAGAATCCCGCAAGGACTCCAGCAGGTTCGCGCCCGGTTCGTGACGCCGGTCAATCCACCAAGCGGCCTCCGTCGGGGCTTTGAGCGGTTCGAGTACCCTTTCCTTCCGCGCCTTGAAAAGTTACATATCCTTACCGACTCTGCCCTTCAACTGTCCACTCTCAAGGAGGCAGTCCAAGTACATCACTGCCTACGCAAGAGCCTTGTGACGAATTGTAATTGCCCAGGCTATCTGTTTGGGTGTCCCTATAAGCGCGGGAAGTTCCTCGGCCTCCGCCGCAATCTCCGCCTCAGACCTCTGTTTCTCAATGGCACAACGGCGGCAGATGTGCTGCCTTTCGCGGTCCAGCGTCCTTTCCTTGGTTGGCGTCGCACCACGCACCTTCACCTGAGCCTTATGGCCGCAAGCACGGACGATAGTGTAATTCGCCATCCTTTCTCTATTTCACTGCCGAGTCAATGTTTCTTCAGTTCCGGGGCCTGAGCAGGCTGAATTACGAACTTCTCGGTGGGAAGTGCCATCATACACCATCATACATTGGAAGCCGAACTGCCACACTACCCTCAGTCGTCGTATCCAAAGTCCCGGAGAACGGCGCTTAGCTACCATCATCTGCGTCACAGCCCATAGTATCCGTCCCGCCCACTTAGATTAAAAGTCCGACGGACTGGTCCTGAGATGTCATTCTTTGACCTGGAATACCGGAAGCCATCACACCTCACGCACGGAGGTCGTGCACGTTAGTGCTGCCGCCATCCAGCTCCGGTCAAGCGCTTGCCTGAGGCGGAGTCTTCCCACACCACATTGGCCAAGGCAGGAGCTACGTAGTTATGGACCACGTGCCTCTACGCATCCATTTCATGCCGACCAAATTCACTCATTGGCTCGCCTCTCTCTTCGAGTTCGTTTCGTAAAGAATCTCAGTGATTGCTCCCCGATAAAGCTCTTCGTTGAGGAACTGTAGTAGGCGCTTTGCAGCAGCCTTATCGGAAGGAAACACTATCTGGTTATCCACAACGTCAACGGAAACATCAAAGCCTGTGGAACGGGATTGAATTTCAATTGCGGAAAACTGGTCGAGCAAGCCTGAGTCCTTGAGCATCGCGATTCGCTTGCGAAACCACTCGTTGGCGCTTGCCACTGACTGGTCTGGGTCTTCGGCTGCAAGCAAAGGATGGCTTAGAACCTCCCGTATCTCCTGTTCCGAGGCCTCCGCGTAGAAATCAGCCAACGGCAGAAACGTGTTGACGGTACGAAAATTACGAAACAACAGCTTGCGCTCCGTCGGTCGGTAAACCGCACTCAAATTCACGTCAAGTGTGAGCCCCGGACGTTCAGCACTCTTGTATGTGTTGCCGTCAAGGAACAAGAACCCACCAGGCCTAATCACTCTGGAACGAGTGAAGTTCTGGAAGAGCATCACTTCTTCGCCTTGCTCATTTCGTGCCATAGCCACCGTACCTGCAATACGTTCGATTAGCTCGTCGTCACTGACGATCGTATCGAGATTGTCGATGGTCTGGCTATTCTCACTCGCCAGCCATTCTGGCGGCTCGTAGTCAGGCAAGTGAAACAGTTCGTGCTTTTCGGGAATATAGCCAGCGTTGAAAGTAATTTCCTCGATGCCTTCGACAAAGCTGACGTTTTGAGCCTCCCAACTTTCAGCAAGGTCGCCCTGCAACTCTTGGTGGAGAGGGATCTGCAACAAGTGTGTTCCAGTGCGCTCCCTGACGATTGCCGCTAGATGGAAGTTTTCAAGCATCTGAGTCTCCTATGTACAAGTAAACATTCCATGCCAGTCGCACCGTTTGCACTTCTTCTCCGGGCCGCCGCAAATCTCTCTTGCTGATAAGGAGATTGGATATGCCGTCACGGTCCTTAGCGGCATAGAAACGATAGCCGAACAACAGCCTCATGACCGGGTTGAAGTGAAAGGCATCCGTGTACGCAATGGCAATGACGATGATGAAGAGCACATAAGCGCCGGTGAGCCACTCACTGGCGAACGTGGGGTTCACCGAACGAACGAACGGTAGAAGGTAGATGAAAAGGAATACCAGCACTTCCTGGTCTTTGCGTTCAAACTCCTTTATGTAGAACAATTGTTTGGGCGCCTGCTTCTTCGCGTACATCAGCAATGCCCAACAGAGAGCCGGCAGAACGAATGCACCGACCACTACTAGCCACCACTCCCACCTCTTCCATGACTCGTAAAGGTCGAACTGACTCACGGCCACTGCCCCCAGCACAGGTGAAAGAGAAGTAGCAACCAAAAGGAATTTGGCGCGTTTGTTCAGCATGCCAAGGCCTGTGGGGCAAAATTCGGGTCGACCATTCTTAGGCGTCCGATGATTAGCCCATGCATCATGCCACATTTGACGGCGCCGGTTTTGCCCCAGCGTCTTTCCAGTGCGGCGACAGCAGATTGCTCCTTCAATGACGGAATAAAATGTACTTGGGCTAGGTTACGAGCACTGGTGTGAAAACTACCGTTGCCCTGCCCTATGCGAGTCTCTTGCGCCAGCGCATTTGGATGGTTGAGTTGTTGAGCGGGGCAGACGGGGATCTGGTTTTTCTTCCCCGACGCGATAACGTCCCTGACAACGTATATTTCTTGGTTGCCAAGATCCGAGGCACGGCGGCAGGGAATTTGCTATCCAATTGATTCGTCGATATATTCGGCCAGCAGCAAACAGAATTGGAACAAGTCGTTGCCCTCAATCTCGGCCTGCCAATTGGGATTCCGGGACCTTGAAGGTCCGTCCTCCACGATGAGGCTCACCTCTGAAAGTTGGCGAGAGTCTGGCTCTCCACCGAATCTAAATCGGCCATGGGCGGCGGCATTTCGTAGGTGCCTGATGAGATGTCCAAGGGTCTCTGTCTTGGAGCTCCCCTCCGGTGGTTCGTCAATTGTAACGTACCATTTCGGCCAACCTCGCTTCGTAAGTTCGTCCAGGCTAATTGACCAGAAACCTTCCTCAAAGTACCGCTCCTTAGGCACAACGACGATGCCGAGGAGGGAATTCACGACGTGAGTTACAACGTGGACATCCTCTCCATGGCCAAAAGCTTGCCTGATGTACTCCAGGTTCTTTCGAGTGCGCAGCGCAAAGCCAATGGCTTCGCCTCTAGTGACATACATCGGGTCATCTCCTCTCCGATAAGGAGATACTTGGCATCTGACTGATTGGTCTTTTGTAGTCGGTTTCAGTTTGGAATGAAGTATGAAGGACTGTAACCTTCGGTCGGCCCGAGGTCTTCGTAGAGCTGTGTGGCTGGCATACGGTCCCACAGGTGCCCCAGTAGAAGTATGGCGCTATGCGGCGCGGCCAAGAAAAGATGTAGTTGGCTCGGTCGATACTCCTGGGCAAGGCGCCGGACCGAGTCGCGTACTGCGTAGGCCCACGCTCTAGCCTCAGCGGGGTTTCTTATCGCTTGGTTGTTGGCGCCATCCACAGGACGAATGCAAACATATTGGCCGACAGCAATTTGCCGGTCGTGGATGAATGTCACCACGTCTGTGGAAAGGTCGAATGCCAAAGCTACTCCTATCGCAAGGCCCTTTTCATTTCCCAAATCCTCGACGACGCTTTCGATAGCGATGTCTGTTGACGGACCTTCTGAAGACCAAGGTGTCTGACCCTGAAATGACGTGACCTGGAATCCAGCGGTCCTGCTGAACTCCACGCCTGCGGCGAACCATGTGGGCAAGCGCATGTACCCTCTCACAAGGACGTTACTGTGCCCTCGCGACCGCAAGTCCTGCGCCGCTCTTTGTAGTTCCGGCCGGAACTGGTCGTTCCACAGCGCTTGCTCTACCGGTAGGCGGCGAATTCTCGGCTCACTGCCAGGGAATAAATCTGCCCAGTCAAGGACAATCGAAGCGGCCTCTGGCATGGGGTCCCGGTCTATCGCCTGGACTAGCAACGAGGCTGCCGGCAGATCGTCGGAGCGCCTCAAAGGTTCGACGGCCCGATGCAACTCCGGCAACGTGAGCTTTCGTTTACCCCCGGTTACCCAACCTCGCACAATTTCGATTCCCCTGGCAACGGACTCGTCATCATGGCGTAGGCCTGCGGCGAACATATAGGGCTTGGCAAATTCTATCCAGTCGTTGTCAGTCTTCCCAAGTTGGAAACAAAGGTCCTCCAAGAATAACAAGACCTCTTCCTGGCAAATCTGAAGATGCTCAGCCAACTTTCTACAGGCGACACCAGTTTTGGAACCGGAAGTCGCACGTCTCAAGCCGCGCGCGACCGTGCCATCACGCCCGTCCCTATTGCTTAAGACCGGGTCGCCAGCTGAGGCGAGGCGGTTGGTCACCAGGTTCAGCTTAGGCGAATGTCCACCCGCAGCTTCCGCCCACAGACTGTGGAACCGCTGGACTACGCTGGGGCCATTGGCCCGGCTCGGCTTCATGAGCCACTCCAGGCCAATGGTTTCCCTTGCATCTACCGACGACTTGACCTGATAGTATTCTCGCTCTTGGCCGTCCATGTAGACGGTTACATCATCGGCATTGCCTGCCTCGGGGTCCTCGATTCCGACCTCCACGATGCCGCTTTCCACTTGGATTGCCCTCAGCACCTGTATCCAGGCGAACAGGTGCTGGTAATCGTCTCCACGAATTCGGGCGCCGCTTGCGCTCAGTCCGGTGGTCATCGCTTTGTCTCTGGCTCGGTCAGTCCGAATGGGGCGGTGGGCTCCAATCGGTCCAGCACCGATTTCGCGAGCTCAAATGTCACGGGACTATCTGGAAACGCTTCGATGAGAAGGTTGGGTATGAATCTCTGAGTTATATCCGAGAACGTGTACCCGTACTTTTTCCCATTCCGGTTTGGTCCGGTCAGCCGAGCAAGGTCTTGATATTCGCTGTCGCCGAATGTTTCTCCCAGCGCGTTGCGCAAGACCAATTCCCTCTGCCCATCACTCGGCCTCTGGAATTGATGGTGAACTGCTGCCCGCCGCATAACAGCCGGGTCAAGCGACTCGACCCGATTTGTGCAGAGCACCACCAACCCCGGCAATCGTTCCCGCGCCAGCCTGTCTATCCCTCTGATTAGAACATTGACCCCGGCGCGGTCCTCGTGGTGCATCTGCTCAGTAGCCCGGGACTCGGCGAGTGCGTCGCCTTCATCAATCACAAACACTACCGCTGAAGATGGTTTTCCTGACGAATTGGTGCCCTTCTTAGCTAGCTCCACCACCTCATCGAAGGCTTGCGATACCAGGTGGGTCATCTCCCCCACTGCCCCTCTCCCACGCGTCATCAAGCTCAGGCGGAGAAGAGTAACTTTCGCCAATCCTTCGGTTCGTGCGACAGGATCACCGAAACTATCTGCGAGTGTCGTCTTCCCGGTCCCGACATCTCCGGAAAAAACGATAAGCGGAGGTCGCCGGCTAAAGTCACTGACACATGGCAGGACAGTGTTGTGATGTTTCCTGCTCCACTCATCGAGGAGATCAGGCATCAGCAACAACCGTGCCTGCTTCACCAGAATGGCCTTTAAGTCGTCAAGGCCAATCAGTTGGCTGAACTGACGAGCCGCTTCTTCGTCAGGGAGTTCTCTAACATCGTCGAAGAGATTCGGTGAGGTCATGCGGAATCACCTGGGCGTGTTGCCAAATTCAATCGTGCTACAAGGGACAACGATCCAAGGTTGACCGGCTAGTCGTTGCAGGGAGGATTCCACCTTCGAACCAGGTCTTGCTCTTCGGCACGGCGAACCTGCGCGTTGCCGTTGTGTATGTGATAGTGGATTTGGTTCATGCTGCGCTGTTGAGCGCATGGCACTTTCTCGTGGTTTTGGAAACGTGCGGCGAAATTTTGGGTTTCGCCGATGTAAAGCGGATACCACATATTGTTTTCCGAGCGGACGAAAATATAGTTGCCGCCGCCTGGCGGTACGTCGTGTGAGCCTGTCTCAAAAGTCGGGATGCCGGTTGGGGTGTAGACTGTGAGCAAGCCT
>VXOI01000254.1 GCA_009840175.1 Chloroflexota bacterium
CCCGGAACTGGTGGGGCTAACATAGAGGGTGGTACAACTACAGGGGGCAGGTCAAGTGGGTGTTAACGTCCAGCGTATGGGTCCTTGCCAAGGGGAAATGTCCTTCCCACGGCTGGAGCAGAAGGCATTGCGAGGAGTTGTGAGATAGACCGACAATACAGGAACTCAAAGCGTCTCGTTCACCATTCCACTGAGCGGATGCTTCTCTAGCATGTATTGGGCAATTTCACCGCACGTTCCTTCCTGACCGGCAAATATCTGCGCCGTACGGGGGGAAACGATGGGGTTCTCGATCCCGACTAGCTTAATGGGCTCACTTCTAAATTCATATCCCCAATTGGATACGGCATCCAGATACAGCGAGACATCCGACATGTCCTTTACAATACCCCAGATAGCTCGCTGGTGACATACTGGCATACGTTCTCCGAGGATCACTGATTCTATGCAATCAGAGGGAACATCCATGACGTAGACCGGAAAACCATTGGCTGTCCCCACGCACTTGCAATCATCTAGGCTCCTGACGATCCTAACCTCCTTCTCATACTCCCATTCTTTTGGTTTAACGCAAAGCTCCGCTATAGGGATCACCCCGTCACCACCTGTGTAGCTTGATATGTCCACCTTCGGCCTGTGTTCACTGTACTTCATTTCGAAGTGACCTGAGAAGAACTCGTGCGTTTCATCAAACTTTACGACCGCCCCTGCGTAGCCGTCCGCGTAGTGAGACCACATTAACAGGGATGACCCATTCTTGGACAAGGACAGAATTCCGACTGTTCTGTTGAGCGAATCCAAAATCCTTCGAGAATTCTGGTCGCTACAATAATCTGAGGCGAAATAGTCATCCAGTGCGCCCACGGGTGGCTCCCTTCTTGGTGCCGTAACGGAAAATTGAATACTTACTTCCTTACTCCCAAATTCCTCCGGCACATAAAGTTCGGGAACCATTTCGAACGGATCGTTGAATGCCCCTGGTTGAGTAAATCTGATGCTTCCGCCCAAGATTCTCTTCAAGTCTTCGAATTTCACATATTTGTACAGGGACAAGACCGACCTCTCTCTTCCTTATTTAGTCAAAAATTCCCCGACCGCTTCCTCTACAGCCTTGCCCTCCTCGGATTCGCGCAGCCACTTTCGAATCTCCCGCCGGGCAATGGTAACGGTCACCTCGTTTCGGTCCTGGCGCAGCAGAGCCAGTCGCCTGGCCACGCCCCGTGACGTCGCCTCCCCGGATTGGGATACCCGGACATGCAACAGGTTGTCAGGATCAAACTCAGGAATGGGTAGCTTCCACAGGTGCTTCTCCAAGTGACGCGCACCAAACTGTCCCTTTGGCATCAATGTAGCTACGGCTCCATACAACGTCTGGCTATTGATGATGGCGAGCAAGTAATTGGCCTCCCGAATGCCGCTACAAGCTATCCAGAACAGCGTGTAATCTACCAGCGACTCGTCATCTTGAACCAATGCAGCAGTTGGTGCGCCTGACTGGTTATACACAACCCTCGTTGGTCTACTGCTTGGGTCGCGCTGCCATTCCAGCTGCGACGACAGCTTGCCGTAGTAGTCCAACTGCACCAATAGGTGCATCTTGTTGGTCACCGCCCTGTTCTCTTCCCAGGTGCGGGAGACCATCCGCCACCGATCCCGCATCCTTTGTCTCAACCCACCCAATCGGATGCCACCCACACCATCCTTGACGGCTGGCATTTCGTATTCTCCATGTTTCAATGGCAAGACAGCCCTCAGCGGGTTGAGAGTGGAGTACGGGACAACCGTCTCCCCCAGGTGAACATTGAAGACGTGCGACTCTTCTACCGTCTGGTCAGATATGGCGGTCAAGTCGAGGCTCTTCCACGGGTCCTTGTCCTGAGATCCTCGCCGCGGGTTTACGGTGACGGTCTGTCCGGCTTGAACAATGGCAAGGTTTTCGACTTCCTCCACGAAAAACAGGCAACGTGGTACGATAGAGGCTCCCTGGCGTGAGAGACCTGCGTAGGGTGAGTCGCCCGTGACCGAAGTATCGGTGATCAATACGCGCGCCCGACTTACATCGGCTTCCCCCGCATTGCCAAGCCACTGCTCCACTTCGCCAGCGAGAGGGATCGCCTTGCCGTACTCGCCGCTGCGTCTGGCAAACACCACCGACGCCGGAACGGGAAAGAAGGTGTTGGGTTCCAGTTGTTCGAGGTCCCAGGCTATCTTGTAATCGAAGTCAACCGCCAAGACTCGGGCCGGAGCACGTCGTCTTTCCCTGCCGCTCAGTAGGGCTCGCCATTCGCCGGTACGCCACTTCGTGTACTGGCCTACCTGCAAGGCGCTATGGGGCATCACCATGCCAATCACGCCGCCGTCCTTCAGGTACAGGTCTACGCTTCGGGCAAAGAACAACCCAGCCACGTCCTGATGTGTGGCGTAACGGCCACCCGCCCAGATACCGTAGATGCTTCTGCTTTGCCTCTCCAACTCCGTTCTCAGGGTGCTGACGGTCTGGTTGTAGTTCAGCCACGGAGGATTGCCGACTATCACGTCCACCTTGCTTCGGGAAAGAGCGACCGGCCGCACCAGGTTGCGAGTGTAGTAGGCCCAGATGTGGTTGCGGCCCTCTTCGTGCAGCCGCTGCATGGCGGCTATTGTCTTCTCCAGGGTCTCCCGCTCTCTTGAGTCTGTTATCTGGCTGTCGTCGAGGGCGAGGGACGGGTCGTCGCCCTTTTCGATGGCCTCGGCCACATCGCTCATCAGGGCGTCAAAGGTCTCGGCCCGATCCACCAAACTCACGGGAAAGACCAACTCCGTGTTTTCCTCATCCTCCACTTGGACCGTCACGTTGTGTTCGGCGAACATGTCTCCGGTGCGAAACCGGAGCTGGAGGGCGTCTCCCAGGTAGACGGGAACGGTGATACTGGCCGCGAAGCCGGCATCAACTGCTGCCCGTATGGCGGGTTGAGCTGCCAGCACCCACGCGGCCCGGGCCAGATGCACCGCCACCGGGTGAACGTCGATGCCAGCTACGGACAAGCGCAGCCACTCCAACACTTCTGTAGCGTCTAGGGAAGTTTCATTGGCGGCTTCGATGAAGTGGTTGACTGCCTCAGCTACAAAGGTGCCAGAGCCGCAGGCCGGGTCGAGGACGCACTGGTCCAGGGGATCGGTCACGACCTCCCGCACAATGGCTCGTGCCAGCCAGTCCGGGGTGTAGTATTCGCCGAGCTGACGGCGCTCATCGGGTGGTATCACAGTTTCGTAGAGGATGGCGGCGACGTCGTTGGGAGCCCTCTGCCAGTCGAACCTGGCAATGCGCCGAGCCATGGTACTCAGCAGGGGCAGCCCTCCCACCTCGGTGGGCCAGGCGAAGAAGTCCGACTCCACGACCCCCTGAAGGCCGGTCTTGCTACGGAAGTCTCGGCCCAGGAGCAAGTCCGCCGGGTCGTTCTCCGCCAGGCGCTTGATGTCGCCGCCGAAGGAGGCTTGAACCACGATGCCGATGACCGCGCTGAGGTAAGTATGTCGGACAAACAGATCGTCCAACTGAGCGCTGGACCTGGCAATCTCACCCAAAGCAGCCGTCAGGAGGTTCTCCCACAACTGTCTCTTAACCTTGATAGTGCTGGTACCGGCGTGCTGGGTGTAGAGGGCCCTGAGGGCAGCTATGTCCCGCTCATACGATGGGGCCGCTGGACCGAAGTGCTGTGCGATGGTTGAACGGGACGGCAGCTTGTTGGCCTCCGCGGAGAGTGCGTGGTCACGGAGCCACTCGAAGAGAGTGATCCAACGGTCCGGGTCCTGCAGGGTGAAAGCGTAGGGCGGGGCGGTCCTGACCGGGCCCGCTTCGGGCCAACGCAGGAGCCATCGCTTGCCGTCTGTAAGGATGCCCATGCGCATCCGGCCCTGGTTCTCAGACTGCTCCAGGTAATCGTCAAGTTGCTGAACGTATTCGGCATTGGGGTTGAAGCCGCCGGCCGTCCCGATCCGGCGCTTGAACTCGATGAAAGTGTCGAGGGCGGCGAGGTCCACGGCACGGCGGGAACCCTGGGCAGGCGGGTTTTCCTGGACGGTCTCGTCACCAGTGACCAGGCCCGTGACGATGAGAAAATCACGGACTGCGCTGGTGATGTTCGCCTCGGGCTCGCCATTGTCGTGCCGCCGCAGAATCTCGGCGGCAGCCTGGGCGTACCGAGGGTCGTTGTAGTCTATCTGAGTGGACACTTAGGCTCTCATGGTAATTGGGTCTCTTTGTGGTGAAACGAGAACACCCCCAGGCATTGCCAACATGGACCGTACCTCACCATTACGTCGGCACGCCGAACTCTCCTATCCACCGCACATTCCTAATACCTCGACTTGCCGCCCGGTAGAACCTTTCGTCGGCAGTCCACAGTTCGCAGCCGACACTCTCAGCCAGCGCCAGATAGTGGGCGTCATAGGCCGCGCTCTGGTTCAGTTGGCTTGACAGTTGTAGCGCTCTTACGTGGAGGCCCGGCGGTTGCTGGAGTTCGAGACTCGACTCCAGTAGCCGTGAGATCATGCGGGTGCTGTCGCCTACGTTCAACTCGCCTCGCAACACCCGCCGGTGGAGAACGTTAGCAACTTCGAATGGCATGAGGTACGGAGCGATGCGGGTTATGTCCTGGGCTACCCAGGATTGAAGGACAGCGTGGGCCTTGTCGGAGTCATCCTCCTCAACCAACCACTTGACCGCTAGACTTGCGTCGACGACAACGGACCCGCTCACACCCATCCCTCGATTTCGCCATCCCTTACCTCTCGGGCTTCCCGGATCAGGTCTACGGAGCTCCCGGGAAGGGGCTGGCCTCCAAATATCTCCTGCCGGAGTTCTGCAAACAGCTCATGGTCTGGCCTGTCTGACAACAGTCCGCCCATACCGTTGGCTTCGTCTTTAGTCAACTCCCGGTCAATTGCGTCCTGGCAGTACCTTCTCATACTGACGCCTTTAAGCGCAGCGATGGCCTTTAGCCGACGTTGGAAGGTGGGGTCCAGGTCCAACGTAAGTCTCTTCCTCTTGCTTTCCATCGCTTATCCCCGCCTACGCCTGGTTAAGTTGATCCTTCATGGTAAGAATATGACAAATACAGAAAGATTATCAATATACCGCCGAGAGTAGGGCTAGGAATGGACCCCGTCCACTGGCGGTCGGGAGGAGGTATCGTGGATTTAGTGTAGGCCTTCTATTTGTTCTCTATCCGCCGTCCCTTGTCCGTCCGCTTCCGATAGCTGACGAGAAGCGCGGTGAATATTCCGTAGGGGCAATTGCCCAACTTGCGGCGCCGCCTGCTCACGGTGGCCCGCTCCGGACCTATGTTGTCGGCCTTCTTGACACGGCGGACCCGTCTCCGCAGTTCCTCATAGGCGCAGGTACGTTGCTCCTCCTCACCAGGTCACCCCTTTCTACATAGGCACTGAAGACAAACTCTAAGCCCTGCACCAGGTGTCATAGGCGCGTCATTGGCGACCAGTCATTTTGAAGTGCCCTATGTCCTTCATACTCCGGACCAACGTATTGAATGCCGCTAGGAAAATTCCTTCAACTGCTGGAAAGTCCTTTCTGCGCTCATTCTCTATGTAAGAGTGAGCGTCTCGGTTCCTGATTGCTTGCGTCAGGTACTTGTATGCAGCCTTCAGTTCTTTGCCTTCGGTTTCCGAGGTCTCATTCTGTTGGGACAATTTATCGAGCTTAACTTGCCAAATGTCTCCCAGCATTCCATACCCTCCCCCTGGCCCTATCCGGCATTGCAGTACCTGGTCGACCCAGCTGTCTTTGTCTGTACCGGGCCAATAGACCGGGTAGCCGGGTCTCTGCGGCTTCCCTTCTAAAAGTCCGTTGCAGACCAGGGCAGCTTTCACCAGGTTCTCCGCTCCGACCGAAAACCACACCCAGGCCATGTACCGGCCGAACTTGGCGTCGAATTTCTCCGCCCACCAACTCTCAAGAGCCGCCTCGTCTCCGTTGCACAAGAAAGAATCGCCGCAGAAGCGGACTAACCCGCTTCCTTCCAATAGACTCCTGCTTGCCCCGAAAAGGCTTCCACATTCGTAGTGGTTGACGTTCATGGCGGCATCCTATCTCTGGGTTCCGTCCCAGTATTGGTGCATCGCAGCCGAGACATTTCGGACCAGGTATCGGGGATTTGGAACGTCTCTTGACTGGTGATTTTAGGACGAGACAGACCGGCTCGCTCAGGACAACCAGCAGTCTATTGCCGTAACAACTTGGAGCAGCCTGTCTTGACGATACTCCTTTGTACGGCGAAGCGATCAGAAAGCTAACAGCGTTCTAACCTGCCCGTAGCCGCGCCAAACGGCGCCTGGCCCCGCTTACGTTCAGTCGGTACTCAAGCATCTGGCGGCTCACGCCATACTGCTTTTGAGCCGAATGCAATTCCATACCTGAACCCACAATCTGCCACGCAGCTTCATTAGGGACAAGGATGCAACCAGCCAGGCAATTCGCTTCGGCCTCCAGGCCACCGTCAAAGTTCCGGCAATCCAAACGGACTGAAAAGACCTCTAACGGATGGGCTAACAGCGTATGAGCAACCTCGTGCGCCAAGCTGCTGTTCTGACGGCTCATGCTGTGAGTATCGTTGAGAATAGCCGTCCGCCTGCCATTGCCATCGGACAGCAGCAGTGCCGAAAACGCCCCGGCATCACCCAAGAGCTGCGCTACTGCCTCGGGGCGTGACTCGGCAAATGCGGTGAGCGGACTCACGGCAATCCCTACCCGCTCCGCTAACGAGAAAGCGTCAATAGGGGCGTAAGCCGCCAGGTTTTCTTGGATGCGAAGCCCGACGGCGATGCGGTTCGCCGCGGCCTTAAATCCA
>VXOI01000224.1 GCA_009840175.1 Chloroflexota bacterium
ACGACGTGACCTCCCTGGACGTGCACCAGTGCTACGTGCGGGCCACGGTGGGCGTGGAGCGAATGGACGCCTTCTCCATGCGGGTGCTGCCGCCGGAGCCGGGAGACCCGGACGTGGCGGAACGCATCCGGGAGCTGGCCGTGGGCTACATCACCCCCGAGACGGATATCGGCCCTCAGGACGACGAGATGCGGAAGCTGGTGGAGAAGTACCGGCAGGAGCTGGCAGAACTCCGCCAGGGGCCAGGCCAGCGGAAGCAGAACCAGGCCACCCCTCCGGCCCAGCCCAAGCCCCAGAGCCGGCGCAACCAGCGCAGCAGGCGGCAGGGGCAGCAGCCCGCGTCCGGACCAGAACCCGATGCGGAAGAGGAGCCAGACGATGAAGAGGAGCAGGGAAGCGGTTGGGAGCCGGGCAACGGTGAACCGGACGGCGAGGGGGAGGCGGAGGAATGACTCGGACGCTGAGTCAGGGCCAGGCGGACCTGCTTCGCCTGCTGGCCCAAATGCCCTTCCTGGACCGGCTGGAAATGGCGGCCCTGGCCGGAATGTCCCGGGGCGGCGTCTACGAGGCGGCGGACCGGCTGGAGGATGCCGGGCTAATCGACTCGGTGCCCCACGGCACGCCGCTGCTGGCGTCCACCCGCCGCTGCTACCTCACCGAGCGGGGCGTGGAGGCCCTGGCCCTGGCGGAGGCCCGGCCCGTGGGCCGGCTGCTCCGGGAATACCCCCTCTCCCTGCGGTGGCGGCGGACGCTGCTGGAACGCCTGGACGCCGCCGCCGTCATCTACCGCCTGACCTCGGCCCTGGCTGACCTGGACCACCCTGTGGACTTCCGCTGGAGCCGGGCCCTGCCCCAGGACGCAACCGTCACCCTTTCCGACGGACTAGTGCTGGCCATCGTTCGGCAAGGTCTTACCGCCGAGCGCGCCGGCTTCGCCAAGCGGCTCTGGCGGCTGGCCCAGGGTCCCCGGCCCGGCGCCGTGCTGGTGATCGTCCCCGAAGAGGTGCGACTCCGCCAGGCCGTCGCCCTGCTGCGCGACGCCCGTACTGGGGCGTCCCCGGTCCCGGCCTTCTTCGCATTGGAGCGGCACGTTGCGGCGGACGGGGCCGCCGATCCAATCTGGCGGTCCTCTGCGGGCGCCGCCCTCTCCTTGGACGAGGCCGTGGGCCGCGCCAACACTGGCGGCATGGTGGCGGCGGAGCCGCCCCTGGTGAGGGTCTCGATTCCCAGGGACATCAACCCTGGGGACATCGACGGGAGTGGAGAGGGTGAATACACCCCCGATCACCTGCTGTCCGTGCTGCTGCGCCCCGCCGAGAAGCGCGCCCTGGACCTGCTGGCCGACTGGCCCTGGCTCACCCGAAACGACCTGGCCGGGCTCCTGGACGTGAGCCTCCCGAGGGTCTCCCAGTTCACCGTCGCCCTGGAACGCCTGGGACTGGCAACCGGCTTTCAACTTGACGCCCGCCGCCTGGCCCTCACCGACAGGGGGCTGAAGCTGCTGGCCCGAAGGGACCGGGTGTCCACCGGCGAGGCCCGGCAGCGGTGGAGCGTAAACACGGGAAACGACGGCGAGGGCGTATCCGGCAGGCGGAGCCGCCAGTTGCTGCGGGACCTGGAGCACACCGCCGCCGTCCACCGCTTCGTCGCCGCCCTGAATCGTCAGGCCCGTGGTCTCGGCTGGAACGTGGAGCAGCTGGACCCGCCCCACCGGGCGTCGCGCTACTTCCGACACTACGGCGGCCCACGCTCCCTGCACCCCGACGCCTTCGGGATCCTGCGCCGCAACGGCGTCCTGCGTCCCTTCTTCCTGGAGTACGAGCGACGGGCCGTGCGCCCCGCGACCATGGCTCAGCGCCTGGCCCCCTACCTGCGTTACTACTCCTCCCACCGGCCCGCCGACGACCACGGCCATAGGCCCCTTGTGCTGGTGGTCTTCGACGATCCCGTCGCCCCGGCCCACTTCCTGGAGGTGGCCCGCCGGGAGATGCTGCGCCTTCGCGTGCCCCTGCCCCTGCTGGCCTCCCACCGGGAACTGCTGGAACGGCAGGGGCCGTTGGGACCGGCCTGGCTGGCGCCCGGCGGCGACTTCCAGCCGGTCGAACCGCTGCACCGCTACCAGTGAAACACCATTACAAAGGAGAATGAACGTTATGAGAGTCTACTACGTCGGCGAGTCCCGAAGCCGAAGCCTCACCGTCGCCACCGCCCTGGGGGTGGACGGTGAGGCGTGGGACGCCGTGTCCGAGCATATACAGGACTGGCGATGGGTCATGGAGGACGAGTTCAACGTCCCCACGGGCCGGACCCTGCGCGGCGCGGACCTGCTGTCCCCCAAAGGAAGCCTCCCACGGGGTCTCCGCCGCCGCCTCACCACCCTGGAGGAAGGGCTGGATATCATGATGACCGGCCTGCGCGTCCTGGAGAGCGCCGGATGGAGACAGGGCGGCATCGGCGTGATCAACGTCTGCCGGCGCAATTCCCCCTTCCGCCAACACCGCCGCCGCGACCGCGCCGCAGCCCGGCAGCGGCTCCTGGAGCTGGTCAACGCCTCCCTGGCCGCGGACCGACGCTACGGCCATATCATCGAGGACGAGACGGAGCGGGACGGCCTGCCCGCCCTGGCGGCCGGGCCCGTTCACCGCGACCCCATCCTCGCCGCCTGCCTGTACGCGGGGGACGAAGGCTCCGGCAGGGACATCCGCCTGGACACAGTTGCCTGCGTCCAGCCGTATCACAGGGCCGGGGATGACGAGCTCCTTCAGATGGCCTGCCTGGTCTCCTACGCCCTGCTCCAGCAGGAGGACCCCACCGCCATGTCGGAGGCCCTGAACTTCCATCTGGCCTTCGGCATCCTGAAGGGCGTCCTTGACCGGCGCGCCTGCCCGCAGGACCACCAGGGCGTGGACCGGCTGTGAGCGGCCAAGCCCCGTGAGCCTCGTTGCTCACCACGCCATCCCCGGGAAAAGAGGGACAACCGGAAGCAAGGTTGCAAACGAAAAAGGGGCCGGACGGAATGATCCGTCCGGCTCCATTGTTGACGGGAAGGTCGTTGCACGACGGTCAGCTTTGGATTGCCATGGACACGGGGCAACCCCCGCTGGCGGAACGCTTGACCGGAACCGCCGCTGGTCTTCCACCCCGGAGCAAGGAGCGGATGTCATCATGCGCGGCCTGAGATTCCTGGGGCACCCTTGCCGGAACAATGGCGGCGACTTGAACCATACGAACCCCCAGGCCCGCATTGCCTAACCCCTTATCAAATCATCCAACCGCTGTTTCCTGTATTGGAGGAAGGCGTCGACGTGTTCCACGGTCCCAACACAATCGCCCCATTGAAAATTATCGGGATGCCACTTGGAGTCGGGTTCGGTTCTTTGGACGAGCGGGGGAGGAGCGAGGCGGGCAACGCCGCCATAGAGCTGATATGCCCTGCTGAGAAGCAGCGTACGTAGAGTCCCGGAAAAATCCGTGGGCTTCAGAAAGTTCGATGGGACGTAGGCCAGATTGGCCGGGCTGGTGTAGAGTCCGAATAGTGGTGGAGGGTCCGGCGGAGGGTTCGTGGGAGATTCCACCGCGAACTCTTCCCGCCAACGATTGTTGTGCGCCTTGTGGTCAGCCAAGTGCGCCAACTGGTACCCCTGTGGCCCCTGTTTACGAAATGGTTTTCCCGTGAACACGTAGGCCCAAAGGTGCTTTGGGTAATCATTGTCGTCCAGGCACAGGCAATCGGTTGGGCGTTCCGGGGAATCGCCAGCCTGCTTTCTGAATTGAGCAATCTCCTGGCTGCCGGCGTATCTGCGAATCCCCGGAAATGCGCACGGGGAACCTTCCCACAGGTAGATGCCGGGGTCTATGCCCATCCGCTGCAATTCCGCCGACCAGGTGCCTCGGTTGACGCTATTGTCGTCAACAACTCGCTGGACGATCTGGGGGTGCAGGAATCTGACCAACGGGGTCATCACGGTGGCAAGGTGGAGGACATCATTTTCGTCCGGTTGCGGCCAGTCTGGCCATGAGCCGCTCGGCGTACGACTGGACGGTTCAGGTCTTGAGGAGGCCCGGGGCGCCTTCGGACGGTAACCCGCACCCTGGCGGAATTGTTGATACAGACCGGCGGCCTGCTTCAACGTGGCGGTCCCGTTCCGAACGTCCCCGACGATGGGAATGTGGTGCCGCGCCGGTCGGTTCCGATTGGCGTCCTCGGTTGAGTAGGTGAGGTTGCGCATCAGCGACGCCATGCCGTCCGCTTGGAAGTGGCCGTCCAGGTCGCCCTCGTACCGCTCAACACGCCGGCAGTTGGATATCCGGGCGCCAACAGTGCGCTCCGCCAAATTACAAACGTCCTTCAGATAGAGAGTAAATTCGATCTCCTGCACAGATGCGCTCCTACGGAAAGCTGGCGTTCGGTGAGGTTCAAATACCTATTGAGGCCCGGCCGACCCCGTATGGTAATCTTGAAGACAAATCGGGACTGTATCGACGACCTTTGGTGAGTGACGGGCCCAGAAAGTATTTCGAAAAGCGGTTAGTGAGCAGGGCTACTATGGCTCAATTCCTGCTCCACCGTTCCACTCCACACTATACCATTGGTCAGATGCATAAGCTGCGTCAGGCAATTTCAAAATAGCTTCTAGTCCCGTCGTATGTTTCGGCACCAACGCGATCGGTCGAATGGTGATACCTTGTCAAGTTCACCTTTTTTTGAATGCGATTCTCGGACCGTGCGCAGTGTTTCGACAGTTGTTGGTCGGAAGCTACTGCAGTTTTTCAAATCCTATTGGATTGGACTGGCATTGTTGGCTTTGGCTCTCCTCGCTTTCGTGTACTCTGCGCTCCTGTTCGAGCTGACCAACCACGAATTCCTCGTAGCCGCGTTCTTGCAGTTAGCAGCGGTATTCCTCGCGTTGGCAATAGCTTATTTCTTCTTTGAGCACCACAATATCACCCGCCAAAGCAGGATAGGGCAAACCTTCTTCGTGGCCACTTCGATCGTTAAAGGCCGAGTCATGATGTTTTGCCCAGTACTTGTAGAGCATTGGCTGGCAGCACAAGGTAGAGACCTCGAATCGCCATCTGTTGTACCCAAGCTGGGATTCGACGGGAGATTTGAAAGAGCGCGGAACTATATCGCAGACCGAGGCCTAGGGTTAGATTTCTATGCCAGCCCTGAAGAGACCTACGAATCGCTGTATTGGATATTCAGGCTCTTCGTGTGGATCGCCGATTCTTGCAAGGAAGTTGTCGGCAGTCACGGTTTCGTGCTGGCCGAAAACGGTGCCTTACTCTTGGCTATTCAGGCGTATATAGACGAGGTTGAACGCGAAGAAAAGGTATGGGAGGCTTTCCGAGCCAACAACGACATTGTGCAGAGCACGCTACCAGCAGAGGCAGTTTACAACTTATTTGGTATTGCTCATCTGGCGATTAAGATTACTGAGATCGCTGACGAGATAAGCCTCCCCAAACCTAGTGACGACGTATTGCGCGGCTTTGCAGAGGAGACGCACATGAGGAAGACTGGACCTGGATGGGAGGAACCCCGCTTCTAATGCTCGCCTCGCTGCCTCTCGGACGGCGTCTCCACAGCTTTTATATGCCCCGTATTGCCGTCAACGAGCCAATCATCTCCATACTCAGGGCAACAAAGACCACAGCCGCACCAGAACCGTGTCAGTGACATGTAAAGGGGAACAACCCAAAGCGCGGTAAGGGAACGAGAAGAGGCCGGACGGAATCATCCGTCCGGCCCCGTGATTGTCGGGAGACCCGCCCTGCCAGGGTCAGTCCTGGATCGCCAAGCACACGGCGCAACCCGCGCCTTCGGCATCCAGGTCGGCGGCCACAGGCTCTCCCGCCTCGGGCAGGAGGTGATGGAGTAGCCCCAGCCGGACGGCCAGGGCGAACAGCGACACCAGGTGGCCGGAGCCGACCCGGGAACCGGCCTTCCAGCGCCGCACCGTGCGGGCGTTGACTCGCAGTTCCCGCGCCAGGCCGCCCCAGGTGAACCCGGCAGCGCAGCGGAAGCCGTCCAGCCGGTCGGGAAAGTCTTCGGGAAACACCTCGGGCAGGGTGTGGTAGACGTACTGCTGGCGGCGTCCCATACCCTAACCCCCAGGGCCGCCAGTGTCGCGGTTGGCGTTCCCGCTGGACTCCTGCCGCCGACCCGACCCTGCCGGAAGCAGCAGTTCCAGCCGCCGCCGGTCCTTCACGTCCATCTGGGAGGCCAGGATCCGCCAGGTCAGGCCGGACTCTTCCCGCAAACGCTCTAGCCGTTCACCGGAACGCTCCGTCGGCAACGGGGAAATGGCGCCCTCAATCGGTTGTCTTCCTTCCGTGGTCATGTTTTCACCTCCCTAATTCCAAGTATTACGGTCACGTCCTCGTCCAGGAGCAGGGCCAGGCCGCCGGGCACCCGCAGGGCGATGCGCGCCAGGGCCAGCATGGCGCCGGCTCCAGGCTCGCCGCCCCGCTTGCGCCAGCGCCACAGCTGCCGGCTGTCCACCCCCATGGCCGTGGCCAATCCCTCCCAGGACAGGCCGGTCAGCCGCTTGATGACCTCCAGCTTCTCCCGGAAGTCCTCGGGCACCAGGGCCACCCCCGGGGGAATGGCGATTGGCGTCCCCGATTCGGGGCGGGGGTTAGGCATCGACCCGCTCCTGTACGAAGAGAACGTCGAAATCGGTCACGCCCAGGACCCGCATCAGCCGCCGGCGAGTCTCCGCCGAGGGAAAGCGTTCCCCGTTGATCAGTTGGGACAGGTAGCCCGAGGAGCGTCCGATGCGCCGGGCCAGTTCGTTCTGGGTCAGGTTGAGCCGGT